>JBBINO010000003.1:0-82266 GCA_037443845.1 Acidobacteriota bacterium | reverse complement strand
CCATGACCCGGTTCGATTGGCTCAATACTCTATGTTAGACGTAAAGTTGGTATCACATCTCTTCGGGCTTCACAACTTGATTGGAAGGAGGCGGGATATGTTGAAGAAGGCGTTCCTGGCTGCTGTCATTCTCTGCACTGGAGCGTGGCCACTGGTTGGGCAAACCGTTTCCGGAGGACCGCTTCAGCTTGGCGCCTCGCCGGCTCACCGCCCTGCGAGCTTCTGCCAGGCGGCCGCCGCGGCTCATCCCGGCGAGCAGGAGGCCACGCTTCCCACGGGCATCGCCCCGGACTGGTGGGCTAATATCCAGGAGGGTATCAGGAGAGAGGCGTACAGCCTCAAGTGGAGCGAGCGGCCGCGCGTCAAGGAGATGGAACCGGCTTGGCAAGCACCGAATATGGCGAACCGTTTCGAAAGCTACTTTACCGAGCATGGTGCAATCGTCGCCCCGGAGGGAGAGGGTGCTCCAGCCTGGAGCTGGGGGCTTGAGCTCATCCGCTGGGGCCGGCAAGGGGCGTTGAAGGAGGTTCCGCCGAGCAAGCCGCTCGCCTCGGGCAACCGCGTCGAATTCAACCACGGAGCAATCAAGGAGTGGTACGTCAACGACGAGAGGGGATTAGAGCAGGGCTTTTCGGTCGAGGCCCCGCCATCCACATCCGTTCGGAAGGCTCTCCTGATAGACCTTGCCCTTTCCGGCACGCTCCACCCGAAGTTCTCCGAAGACGGGCAGTCGGTTGATTTCTGGGACGGGGGCAGCGTGGCGGTTTTGCGCTACGGCTCTCTCAAAGTTACCGACGGCGCGGGCCGTATTCTCCTCTCGCGCTTCGAAGGTTTCGCGCCGTCGGTCGTCGGTCGTCCGCCGTCGGTGGCAGGCGGCATCCGCATTGCCATTGACGATACCGATGCGGTTTACCCCATCACCGTGGATCCCCTTGCCACGAGCCCGGCGTGGACCCTAACGGGTGGCGACGCGAGTGAGTACCTCGGAGTTCACATGGCCGCGGTGGGTGACGTGAACGGAGACGGCTACTCGGACGCCCTGGTCCAGAGGGGGCAGTCTTCTATTGTAGAACTCTACCTGGGTAGCGCTTCGGGGCTGCCCGCGCTCCCGGCCTGGAGCATCGCCGGCTCCAGCCTGGGGATCGCCGGCGCCGGAGACATCAACGGCGACGGCTACGCCGACTTCCTCTTACTCGGAGACCCCATCCGGGTCTTCTTGGGCGGTCCCGAGCGCCCCACCGAAGTTTCGGGGCCGTCCTGCCCCGAGTCCGTCTGCCCCCCCACCTTCGGGAACGCGGCGGCGGCAGCGGGGGATGTGAACGGGGACGGGTACGGCGATGTGGTGGTGGGGTACGACCAGTTCGGGGCCACGGCTCCCAGCTACGACAACGGGTTCGGGAAAGCCTACCTCTACCTCGGCTCCGCGGCGGGCCTCGGCCTCACTCCTGTCTGGAGTGTCACGGGAGAGGCCGCGCGGGATCTCCTGGGCTACACGGTGGCGGGAGCCGGCGACGTGAACGGGGACGGCTACGCCGATGTCCTGGTGGGGGGGGAAGGATATGTCACACGCTATGGACAGGCCCGCCTCTACCTGGGTGGACCCGCAGGCCTCGCGGCCACCGCTGCCTGGACGGTCACCGCGGCGGTGATCGGCAACGGCCTTGGCACGGTCCTGTCCACCGCCGGAGACGTGAACGGCGACGGCTACGCCGACTTTCTGACCGCCACCCCGGCCGACAACTCGAACACGGGGCGGGTGGACCTCTACCTCGGCGGCCCCTCGGGGCCCTCCACCACGCCGGCGCGAACCTACCTCGGCGAGGCCGCCGGGGACAAGTTCGGCTCCGCCCTCGCGACGGCGGGCGACGTGGACGGCGACGGTTACGCCGACGTGGCGGTGGGCGCTCAGGGCAACGCCTCAAACACCGGGAAGGTCTACCTCTACCGCGGGGGGGCGTCGGGCTTGGGGACCAGCGCCACCTGGACCGCCGTGGGAGAGAAGGCGACGGACTACTTCGGCGCGGTTCTTGCGGGTGGCGGGGACGTGAACGGAGACGGGATCAGCGATATCATGGTTTCGGCCCCGCCCTTCGTCGTGGACATCCTCTCCCCCAACATTCACAACGGCAAGGCTTACCTCTACCTCGGCGGCCCAGCCGGTCCGGCGTCCGCGGCGGGATGGACGGGCTCCGGCGAGACCACCAGCAACTACTACGGTTGGTCCGTCGCTTCCGCGGGTGACGTGAACGGCGACGGCTACACTGACGTGGTGGTCGGGGCTTTCTTTGTCAACAGCGGTACCGGAAAGGCCTATCTCTACCTCGGCGGACTGTCGGGACTCTCGATGTCCCCCGCCTGGACGGCGGCGGGTGAAGGGGCCGGCATCTACTTCGGGAGTTCGGTGGCCGGAGCGGGGGATGTGAACGGCGACGGTTACGCCGACGTGGTCGTCGGGGCTGGGAACTACACTTCCGGGACAAACTATTACCAAGGCAAGGCTTACCTATACTTGGGAGGCGCTTCGGGTCTCTCGGCGGCGGCGCTTTGGACAGCAACAGGCGAGACCGCCTACAGCTACTTCGGCGGCTCGGTGGCTGGGGCGGGCGACGTGAACGGTGACGGTTACGCCGACGTGGTCGTCGGTGCCTACGGCTACGGGAGCAATACAGGGAGGGCCTACCTCTACTTCGGAAGCCAGGGGGGGCTTTCCTCCAGCGCCGTCTGGACCGCCACGGGCGAGGCCCTGGGCGACTACTTTGCCTATTGCGCGGCGACCGCGGGGGACGTAAACGGCGACGGCTACTCCGATGTGGTGGTCGGTGCCTACATGAACACCTCCCAGGCGGGGAAGGCCTACGTGTATCTGGGAGGCCCGGGGGGTCTCGCCGCTTCCGCCGCCTGGTCCAAGGCCGGAGCCGCTGGCGTGCGCTTTGGGGGCAGCGTGGCGACGGCGGGCGACGTCAACGGGGACGGTTATTCCGACCTCCTCATCGGTGCCAGCTACTACAACAGCCGGGCTGGACGGGCCTACCTCTATCTGGGCGGGGCATCGGGTCCCGCCACCTCGGCCGCCTGGACCGCAGACGGTGCGGCGAGCAGCCTCTTCGGGAACGCCGTCGCCCCGGCGGGCGATGTCAACGGGGACGGCTACTCCGACGTGGTAGTGGGTGCCCAGGGAAGCAGTACGGTTCTGGGCAAGGCATACATCTACCTGGGTTCGGCCGCCGGTCTCTCAACCACAGCGGCCTGGACGGGCTCCGGCGCCGCCACCGCCGACCGCTTCGGGTACGCCGTGGCTTCGGCCGACGTCAACGGCGACGGTTACTCGGACATCCTGGTTGGCGCCCCCTACAACACGACTAGCACGGGCAAGGTTTACGCATACGGAGGCAACGGCGGCGCTTGTCTGCCCCTCGTGCCGCGCCAGTTGCGCGCCGACGGGACAACCCCCCTCGCGCCCCTCGGCCTTGCTTACACCCAGCAGGCGCGCCTGGGCGCATTGTTGCGAAGCCCTTTCGGCCGAGGTTTGGCCAAGGTGGAGTGGCAGGCAGCGCCTCTCCACGGATCCCTCTATCCTGCCATAAACCCCGTTCAGAGCCTCTCGCGGTGGTACGACACCCGTCTTTCGGGAACCAGCCGCGCAGAGCTCGCGGACCTGAGCGAAACGACGGGGCCGTGGGTATGGCGCGCGCGGGTGCGCTACAACCCGGCGACAACCCCGCTCATGCCCCACGGCCGGTGGTTCACACTCGACGCCAACGGCCTGCGCGAGACCGACCTGCGGAGCGTCCTGACCGCGCCGCCCCCCCCCCTGCGTCCTTCCCGACGAGCCGTGCTGGCTCTACCAGGTGGACAAAGTGGGGACCGACTACACGCTCAACTGGCAGGATCCGAACCAGGCCGACCAGCGGACCGGGTGGAACATCCGGCGGAGCAACGACCCCTCCCTCCTGCCCAAGTCGAGCTGGCCGCTCGTCGGCAGCAACGTCGCGGACATGGACGCTGGGGCGGCCAACTACCAGTGGACGGATCACTCGGGCGACGACCCTGCCCCCGGCACGGTCTGGTACTACCAGGTCACCACCTACAACGCCAACTGCCCGGCGGAGGGACCGTTCTGAGGAAGGGATTCTAGGGGGATTTTTCATGCAAGGGAAAAGCGCCGCGGGCGTTACATGCCGAAAAGAGGTCTCCGGCGTTGATTTCGCGCCGGAACTCTCCCACGCCCGTCCTTTGGTGCCCCGTCTTTCTCTATTCAGGAATCGGCTGCGGTTAATGCGCCGGGCCGGGCCGGGTTGCAAGAAGGGCTAAAATGAGGTAGAATCAGCATCTTTCATCCGACGTCCTTGGGCGGCGGAAATCGAAAAAGGGAGGAGGCGAAAGCGTGTGCCGCAAGTGACCGTTAAAGATGGCGAGAGCATCGAAGGGGCCATAAGGCGCTTCAAGCGAAAGTGCGAGAAGGCCGGCGTCCTCTCCGAGCTGAAGAAGCGCCAGCACTATGAAAAGCCGAGCGTCAAGCGGAAGAAGAAGGCCATTGCCGCCCGCAAGAAGCTCCTCAAGCGTCTGGCCCAGGAACGTAAGTTCAACGCTTAAGACCAAACCAGGGAAGTAAATGGACGTCAGGACGCTCGATGCCCTTGAATGGGGGCGCGTCCTGGCGCTTCTGTCTTTGTGCGCCTCGACGGACGAAGGCAGGCGCCGGGCCGCCAATCTACGTCCGGCATTGAAGCCGGACGCGGCGCTGCTGTGCCAGCGCCGCGTGTCGGAATTCCTTCAAGGGGAGGCGCTTTGCGGGCGGCTCTCTTTCGAAGGCTACCACAGGGCGCAGACAAGCACGCCGGAGGGCGTCGCCCTGCCGGCGGAAGCGCTCAGAAGGCTCAGGGCGAATCTCAGGATATACGGGGCAATCGTCGCCTGGCTTGACGACCCGGCGTGCGAAAGGAGTTCTCTCAGGGAAGTGGCTCCCCCTTCCAGCGAGGCGGCCAGCCTTGGCGGCCTGTTGGAGAGGGTCTTCGACGACAAGGGCGAGATCCGTGACACGGCGAGCCCGGCGCTTGCAAAACTCCGCCACGAGCGCGAGCACGCGAGAAGCCGCGTTTTTTCAGTGATGGAGGAGATGGCCGCGAGACTCGGCAGTTCGGTGCTCAGGCAGGAGAGCTGCACTGTTCGCAACGGCAGGCTGGTCCTATCGGTTCAAGCTTCCAGGAAGTCGGAGGTGAAGGGCATCCTCCACGACAGCTCCTCCACTGGAGCGACGGCCTTCATCGAGCCTTTCGAGGCGGTCGAGTTGAACAACCGCCTCTCCGACCTCGATTCACTCGAACGGGAGGAGATAGAGAGGATATTCCTCGAGCTTTCTTCAAGGGTGAACGCCTTGGCGCGAACCCTAGAGACGATCCAGGACGCGATCGAAGAGATGGACCTAATTGCGGCCTGTGCAAGGTTCGGCCGCGCCATGGCGGGCCGCTTCCCTGAACAGGACCTGGAAGGATGGCGGCTGAAAATCGCCGGAGGACGCCACCCTCTCCTCGACCCGTCGCTCAACGGCCTGAGGGCGAGCGCCTGGGGCGAAGCGGCCAGGAGCGGCGCGGTGCCGCTGGAGCTAGAAATGAGCCTCGGCTCGGTCCGCACTCTCGTAGTGAGCGGGCCGAACGCCGGAGGCAAGTCGGTCGCTCTGAAAACCGCGGGACTGTTGTGCGCGATGAGCCAGGCCGGCATCCCCGTGCCGGTCGCCGAGGGGAGCGTCTTTCCGTTGTTCGCGTTCTTTTTCGCCTCGGTGGGCGATTCGCAGTCAATACTCGATTCGCTATCCACCTTCTCCGCGCGGATGGTTCACCTCAAGGAAGCGCTAATAAACCTGAAGGAGCCGTTTCTGGCCATTCTCGACGAGCTAGGCTCTGGCACCGACCCAGTCGAGGGGGCGGCCTTGGGAGAGGCCATACTGGCGCACCTGCACGAACACAGAGGGTACATCCTTTGCAGCACCCACCACGAGGCGCTCAAGGCGAGGGCCAGGTTCACTCCCGGCATGGGCAACGCCTGCATGGAGTTCTCAGAAGGCGACATGCGTCCGACCTTCCGCCTTATGATGGGGCGGGCCGGGCAGAGCCGGGCGCTTGAAACCGCCGAAGCGGCCGGCCTGCCGAAGGCGATACTCGACGCGGCCAGGGCGGCCATGCCCAAAGAGGAGCGCCGCCTGAAGGAAGTGCTGGAGGCGCTGGAAGCGGAGAAAACCTCCTTGGAGGCCGAAATCTCCGCCGCAAAAAAAGCGCGGGAGTCGGCCAAGGAATGGCAAGCCAGGCTTGAAGCCCAAACGGCCTCGCTCAAGGAGGCGCAAAGGCGCTTCGCCGAGGAGGAACTGCCCAGAAGAATCAGGAAGGCGGAGGAGGAGTTCGTCGGCGGGCTGAAGCTGGAGGCGAGCCGCCAGGCGGTACGCAGGGTGGCCAACAGAGAGGCGCCGAAGGTCATAGAGTCGGCCGCGAAAGAGGCCGGAGTCCCGGTTTCGGGAGCCCGCATCTGGACCGCCATGCCTGAGAAGGGCGATTGGGTAATAGTTCGCGGTTACGGCCTGAAAGGAAAGGTCATTGCCGCCGATCCGGCCACCATGAAGCTTGGAGTTGACGTGGATGGCAAGACGCTTCAGGTCGGCGCGTCGGACGTGGAGACGGTCTCGGCGGCCTCCGCCCATTCGGCCTCTTCCGGTGGCTCGTCTCTCTCGGTCGCGGCCGCCTCCACGGAAATCAACCTTATTGGGCGCACAGTGGAGGAGGCCACCGAGGAACTGGAGTCTTTTCTGGACAGGGCTTTGGCCGATGGGTTGGGCACGGTCCGGGTGATTCACGGAATAGGGACTGGAAGGCTTAGAACGGGCCTGCACGCCTACCTCAAGAAGAGCCCTTACGTCAAAAGTTACGAGGAGGCTCCCCAGGCGATGGGCGGCGCCGGAGCGACGTTCGTCACGCTGAGAGGCGCCTGATTTGTTAGCGGGTTGCACGAAGAACAATGAAGCATTACATTACCAAAGGCGCGAGGCCAAAAAGCTCCCGCCTCACCACGAAAAGGGCTTTTTGCGCCGGCCAGGCTGCACGGGGCCGCGCGCCGGATGGTACAAGGGACTTCGCACGAGGGTAAATGGCATCCGTAAATAGCGTCCAGGAACTCAAGAACCTGGTTGACCCCATCGGCGTTTATGGAGAGTACGTCAGGCTTGCCCGCAAGGGCAAGCGAAGCGTCGGGTTGTGCCCGTTCCACCGGGAAAAGACGCCGTCGTTTTCTGTGGACCAGGAGACTGGCCTCTTTTACTGCTTCGGGTGCCACAAGGGCGGGGATCTGCTCCGGTTCCTTCAGGATGTCGAAGGGTGTTCTTTCGGCGAGGCGCTCGAAATCCTCGCCAGCCGGGCTGGGGTCACGTTGTCCCTGTCCGCCGGCCGCCAGGGGACGGTGCCCGGCGCTCCGGACAGAAAGGAGAGACTCCGCAAGGCGCTCGCCTCGGCGGAGAAATACTATAGGTTGGCGCTGAAGGCCGAAAAGAAGGGGAGCCCCATTCGCTCCTACATGGAAGAACGGGGGCTCGGCCCGGCACAGGAAGAAGCCTTCTCACTCGGTTATGCCCCGCCGGGCGGCGGCCTGATGAACCACTTGGCGGGCGATGGATTCACTCCGGAAGAGGCGGCGGAATGCGGCCTCGTCATCGAGAGGGAACAGGGCGGGCGCGCCGAGCGTTTCCGCAACCGGCTGCTCTTTCCCATCAAGGACCCGATGGGGCGCACCGCCGGGTTTGGCGGAAGGGCGATTGACGGGCAGGAGCCCAAGTATCTGAATTCCCCGGAGACGCCTGTTTTTCAGAAGAGAGACGTGCTTTTCGGCCTCTGCTGGACCAAGGAGGAGATACGAAAGAAGGGGCAGGCGGTCCTGGTCGAAGGCTACATGGATTTCGTGGCCGCGCACGGAGCCGGAGTCACCAACGTGGTCGCCGGGCTCGGCACCGCCCTGGCCAGCGGCCAGGCCGCGCTCCTGGGCAGGTACGCCAAAGAAGTCATCCTCAGCTACGATGGCGATCCCGCGGGCCTCGCGGCGGCGCAGAGGGCCGTGCCGGTTCTTCTCGGCCATTCGCTCTCCATCAGGGTGGCCACGTTTCCACAAGGCAAGGACCCCGATGAATGCATCAAGAGGGCTGGAGCCGAGACTTACCGGCGGCGCGTGGCGGAGGCCGTCCCCTTCTTCCGCTTTCTGGTGGAACAGGCCCAGGCGAAAGCGGTCTTAGGAAGCGTGGAAGGACGAGTGGCATTCGTGGATTCGCTTTCGGAGTATCTCGCCGCGGTCCCAGACCCGCTGGCGCGGCAGGAATTCGCCTCGGAAGCGGCCGGAAGGGCCGGCCTCGACCCGAACATGGTGATAAGAAGGCTCGGAGAAAAGACGAGAGGGAACAAGGAACAGGCCGAGGAAAAGGCGCCGGCCGAACTTTTGAAGATTCCGGTGAACGAACAGATGCTGGTCAAAGGGCTGCGCCGCTATCCGAAAGAGGGCGCCGCCCTGTGCGCCCAGCTCCCGGAGGAGCTGAGCCAGTCTCTCTCGGTGGCTCCCCTGCTGGAAGATCTGGCCCGCGGGGCCGAGCCGGGCGACCCCGCCCGTCTCAAGATGCTCGCGTTCATTGACAACTCCTGCCACGAGGCGCCGTCGCTGGAAGCTTTCCGCTCGGCGGTGAGGAGCCTTCTGGCCGAACACCTTCTGGAAAAGCAGCGGCGCATCCGCCGCCAGATCGAGGACGCCGGCCAAAGGCAGGACGAACGGCTCGTAGAGGTTTTGAACCGCGAAATGATGGCTGTTGTAGAAGAAGTACGGGGGCTCCATGGAAGAACGGCTTGACGAGTTTCTAGAGATTGTCGCGTATGCCCGCAAGAAGGGTTTCGTCAATTACGACGAGATCAACGACCTCCTCCCGTCTGATTTTCACTCCAGCGAGGGCATGGACCTCCTTTTCCAGATGTTGGACGACGAGGGGATTGACGTCCTCGAAAAAGAGCCTCCATCGGAAGAGCCGCCGGCTTATCCCGTCATCCCGGCGCGGGGAGCGATAGCTTTCGACCCAGACCTGGAGCGGACCAACGACCCGGTGAAAATGTACCTCAGGGACATGGGCCAGACCCCGCTCCTGAACAGGGAGGGCGAGGTCCGGATAGCCAAGAGGATCGAGCGCGGCAAGAAGGTCATGATCAAGGCGCTCTCCCGCTCGCGCTACGCCGCCCGGCTCATACTCGGCATCGGGGAGGAGCTGAAGGAGGACGCCTCCAAGGCGGACCGGTACTTCTCCTTCTTCGAGGACGTGGACGACGAGGACGAGATCATCGAGCGGGTCAAGGCCCAGATAACTATCATAGAGAGAATAAGCGAGATTCAGGACGCCGTCGAGGACCTAAGCAGGCGGCTCGTAAAGCTCACCAGCCCCACCACTAAGCGGGCGCGCCAGCTCAGGTGGGCGATCAGCCGCCTCTACGTCGAGCTCACGCAGCGCATCCGGTGCCTCGAGCTGACGACCCGGTTCATCAACGAAATGATGAACTCCTTCAAATACGCCAACCAGGAAGCCAAGGCTCTCGAAATGACGATGAAGAGGCTTCACAGGCGGAAGGAAAAGACCTCGTCCAAGGCCCAACAGGCGGAGATTGCCAAGCGCATCCACGAGATCAAGGGCCGCATGAAGGAGATCGAAGCCAAGATGGGCTCCTCGATCGAGGAGGTCCAGCACATAGCCTCCCTGATAAGCCGGGGCGAAATGGAGATGGAGAACGCCAAGAACGACCTGATCCAGGCCAACCTCCGGCTCGTAGTTTCGATTGCCAAGAAATACACCAACCGCGGGCTCCAGTTCCTCGACCTCATTCAAGAGGGAAACATCGGCCTGATGAAAGCGGTCGAGAAGTTCGAATACCGGCGCGGATACAAATTCTCGACCTACGCGACCTGGTGGATACGGCAGGCCATAACGCGGGCCATCGCCGACCAGGCCCGCACGATAAGAATACCGGTCCACATGATCGAGACGATCAACAAGCTCTTCAAGACGATGCGCACGCTGGTCCAGGAGATCGGGCGGGAGCCGACCCCGGAGGAAGTGGCCGAGAGAATGGGGATAACCGTTCCCAAGGTCCGCAAGATACTCAAGATAGCCCAGGAGCCGATTTCGCTTGAAACTCCGATAGGCGAAGAGGAAGACAGCCACTTGGGCGATTTCATCGAAGACCAGGAGAAGCCGTCGCCGATGGAACACGTCATAAGCGAGGACAGGAAGGAGCACATCAACGAGCTTCTGCGCCAGCTGCCCGAGCGGGAATCCAAGGTGATTCAGATGAGGTTCGGGCTCGGCTACGACGCGGAGCACACGCTTGAAGAGGTCGGAAAGGCCTTCGCGGTGACGCGCGAGCGCATTCGCCAGATCGAAGCCAAGGCGTTGAGAAAACTTCCCTCCAGGAGCCGCCACCTGAAGGCGTTTCTTGAAGGGACGCGATAGAAGGCATAGAAAGGGGAGAAGAACCATGAGCGCGAAGAAAATTGCAACGTGGGGAATCGTGGCCGGGCTGGCCTGCTTTTTGGCCGTCGCCGCGCAAGCGCAAATCATCAAGGGGTTTGAAATCCAGGTGATTGCGCCTGACGGGAGCCCGCTAAAAGGGGCCAGCGCTTCGCTGGTGGATCTTTCCAACGAGCTGAACCACTACGAAGGCAATACGGATGACCATGGCGAGTTCATGGGCACTGGCATCAATTACTCCACGAAAGGTTACAGATTCACCGTTGACTATAACGGAGCGAAAGTCGTGCGTTTTATCCTGCCGGGCGACCAAGATCTCAAAGCGGATGATTCGGGCCAGCGAAAGATCATGCTGAGCGAGATCAATTTTTTGAAAATCGACCTTAGAAAAACGTCTGTTTTTCAAGGCGTTGCAAGGGATCCGTCGGGCAAGCCAATCGTGGGAGCGAAAATAACGGCGGGTGACATGGACGACGAGGCCAAGAGCTTCTCGGCCAGCACGAATAGCAAGGGCGAGTATGAACTGAAGAACCTGCCGTTTTCAAGCAAAGGCTACAAGCTTTCGCTGGAGCAGCAGGGACAACCACCATACGTGCAGATGATAACCATCCCGCAACTCGGTGCCCTCAAGATTGATTTCGACTTGTCCAAGAAGCAGGAATCGGCCTCCATGCAGCAGGGCCCCACGCCCGCACAGGAGGCGCGCGACCTCTACAACCTTGGCGATTACGAGGGGGCTTTAGGGAAAGCCGGCGAGGCACTGAAATCCAACGATGAGGCCATTAAAAAGCCCGTCCTTCTCATAAAGGCGCAATGCTTGGACAAGCTTGGCCGGTCGGCTGACGCCCTCGCGGCCTTTGAAGAATACAATAAGGCCTACCCTGGAGAAGTTGAAGTCGTCGGCGTGATGGCGCGCCTGGCCGCCGACACGGGTGGTGCAAAGAAGGCGGAGGATTATAAAAAACAGTACGTCGCGCTTGGCGGCAAGGTGACGGCCGAAAACTACAACAAGGGCGTGGAAGCTCTCAACTCCGGCGACGCAAAGAAGGCGGCGGCGCTTTTCCAGAAAGCGATTCAGGATGATCCGAAGGACGCCGACTCCCACCGTGAGCTCGCCCGCTGCCTCGCTCAGACGGGTGACTACGCCGGCGCCGTAAGCCACCTTAAAACGTACTTGAAGATGAAACCCGACGCTTCTGACGCCGGCCAGTGGCAGGCCGCGATCCAGGCGCTGGAGCCGTTGGCGAACCAGAAGAAATAGCCATTACGCTTTCAAGCAAGAGAGCGCCCCCGGCATCGCCGGGGGCGCGCCTCTCGGAGCTTTCGTTGCCGGCTTCAGAGCGAAAGAGATGGAAGCTGCCAGCCAAGGCGATGACGGCGCGGCAGTTAGGCTCTTTTCTTGGCGTCGTGTCGCGCTGGAAGAAGGGCCGGAAGGAGCCGGTGGTTGGCCGCGTGAAGGAGGAGCTTAGCGACCCCTTCGCGGTCCTGGTGGCCACCATCCTCTCTTTAAGGACTCGCGACGCGGTGACGTCGAGGGCCTTCGACAGCCTTTGGAAGCTCGCCCGGACTCCCAGTGGCATCGTTTCCCTGCCTATCGAAATGCTCGAAAACGCGATCCGCCCGGTTGGCTTCTACAAGACCAAGGCTAGATCGCTCAAGGCGATCTGCGAGAGGCTGCTCGCGCGACACGGCGGGATGGTGCCGGATGAGCTGGAACCACTGCTTGCCTTGCCCGGGGTTGGCCGCAAGACGGCCAATCTCGTGCTCATAGAGGGCTTCGGCAAAGAGGGCATCTGCGTTGACACTCACGTGCACAGAATCCTCAACTGGTGGGGTTTCGTGCAAACGGCCGGCCCCGATGAGACGGAACAACTTCTCAGGAGGATCTTGCCCAAAAAGTGGTGGATGCCGGTCAACGGCCTGCTGGTTTCGTTCGGACAGGAGGTGTGCCTTCCCGCGGCCCCGAAGTGCCGCGAGTGCCCTTTGGCCAGGCGGTGCCCATATCCGGGAAAACGGGCATGAAGATTAGTTGCAGCAAGATTTGCGCCCAAGAGGCGACTTATGTTAATATAACCAAACGGCTGGGGGCCCTTAGCTCAGCGGTGAGAGCCACCGGCTCATAACCGGTTGGTCCCAGGTTCGAATCCTGGAGGGCCCACCAAAAGAAAGGGGCGTCCGTGCGCAAAAGGCTCGGGCACTTGACAAAAATCGAACGCAACAGGGGTGCTAAATCGCGCCCCTTTTTTTTCGCCGCCGCGCTGCACTGGGTTGGCCAGGGTGGGCCCGGCTCCGAGCACGAGCCAGGCGTCTTTTGGCCGCGCGGAGCGACCAGCCGGACTTATTCATTCAGCCCTCTTCGGGCGATAGACTTTCTTAGGAGCGAGTTCTGTGAATAGCATAGTCGCCCAGCTTTTGAAGATGCAGCAATTGGACCTCGCGATCCGCAAGACCGGTCACGACCTGCAGCAAATCCCGAAAAAGAGCAAGCTGATTGACGAGAAAATCAAGGACGTGAAGGGGCCATGGGAAAAAGCCCTCGCCGAAATATCCGAAATCGAAGGGGCTGGGGGAGCCGAGGCCGGCCTCAAGGAGATGGAAGAAAAAGAGCGTGGCCTCAAGAAGAAAATGCCCGAAATAAGAACGAACGAAGAGTACAGCGCGCTTCTCCGAGAAATAGACGCGACGAAGAAGGAGCGGGAGGCGATGGAAGACCGCTCACTGAAGGCCATGGAACGTCTCGAAGAGCTTCGCAAGAATCTCCCCGAGCTTGAGGGGACTTACAAAAAGGGCGAAGAAAAGGTGGCCGCGGAACGCTCGGAACTCAAGAAAGAACAGCAGCGGCTGGAGTCTCTCCTCCTGGAGGCGAAGAAGGAGCGGCAGGCGCTTCAGTCCTCCCTGCATCCCGGCTGGTTCCGCAAGTACAACACGATCGCGGCGCAGAGAAACGGGCTGGCCGTGGCCCTCGTTAAGGGGGGCATCTGCCAGGGCTGCTTCATGAGCCTTCGCCCCAAGCTGATTCAGGACTTGCTCTATGGCGAAGAGGTCGTCTTTTGCGAAGGCTGCCAAAGGGTGTTGCACCTTGACGAGAACCAATCCGCCTCGTAGCGCCGCATTTCTAGCGGTGCTCATGCTGTGGGCCGTTGCGCTGGTTTTCACCATTAAGGCGGAGGCCGCGGAGCCTGAAGACTTCCAGGTGATAAAGAAGCTGATTCAGGAAGGCGCCCCGGAGACGGCCGAGTCTCAGGCCGAAATTTACTTAAAAGCCTATCCTCAGGGAGCGAACAGGGACCAGGTTGCCTGCTGGCTGGGCGAGATACTGGCCTGGAAGGGCGAAGCCAAGGAAGCGATGGCCCTTCTGGGGCAGCCGCTGGCCAAGGTGCCGGAGCGGGAGAGGGGCGCGCTCAATCTCGCCAAGGCTAGGGCGCTTTTGGACCTGAAGCGGCCCGCCGATGCGATGCCTCTTTTGAAAAAGCCCGGCGCCCTTTCCAAAGATGAAGTGGTCGTCCTGAGGCGGCTTTCGGCCCGCGCCGCTTTTGACATGGACCAGCCCGCCGAGGCGGCGCAGTCGCTGAAGATGATTCCGGAGAAGCAGAGAGAAGCCGGCGATCTGCTCTTTCTGGCCAAGTGCCTCGCTCTTTCCGGCGACGACGGGGCGGCCCGCTCGGAGTACCAAGCGGCGCTTGCTTCGGCCGCGAACACGATCGGCGGGGCGGATCGCGTCGGGGCGATGCTAGCTCTGGCGGGATGCGACTACAGGCTGGGGGATTACCAGGCCGCGATTTCGGCGGCAGAGCCGGCGGTTGCCACGGCCAGCGCCAGGGACGCGATGCTCATTGAGGCTTGGGCGCTCCATGGCCTCGGGGACGATGCCAAAGCGTACGACATGGCACGCAAGGCGGTGCCTCTTACAGGTTGGGAGGACGCCGCGCTTCTGGCCCCGTTGAGAGAGGCGCTCCTGGCTGAGGATTACCGCAAGGCCGGGGCCGCGGCATCGGCCTTCCTCAAGGCCAGGCCCGATTCTCCGATAGCCTACGAGGCGCACCTCGGGCTGGCGCTTTCCCTCAAGGAACGCGGCGACGCCGTGGGCGCGCTAAACGAACTTGAATCGGCGCTGCCAAGCCTCCCCGCCGGAGAGCCGAAGTACGCCGCCGCGATGGAGGCCGCTGGTCTCGCGTGGAATGATCTCAGGGACTGGGACAGGGCCAAGCGTCACTTGGCACTCGCGGGGGAAGTCGCGCCCAGCGAAGCTGAAAAGGCCGCCACGCTTCTCGCATTCGCCAGGTACGGCTGGGAACACGGCGCCTCCGGAGACGCGATCTCCGCGCTTGCCGAGTTGGTGAAAGGCCACCCCGGCACTCCATCCATTCCCGGCGCATACCTCCTCTTGGGAAGTATCCGCTCCGCCCAGGGCGCGAATGAGCAAGGGGAGCAGGCGTACCGGGTTGTCCTGGAGTCTTTTCCCGATTCGCCTGAATTCGCCCAAGCCGCCGTGGGCCTGGCGGAAGCATACTTCGCCGCGGGAATGGGAGACGAGGCGTCTGGTGCGCTCGGTTTGACGCAAGGGATGCCGTTGAGCGGCGCCGATTCATCAACGAGGTCGTCGCTCATGGCCCGAATCATGCTCGATGATGGCAGGCCTGCCGCCGCCATGGCGGCGCTTCTTCAAGACTGGCAGAGCTGCGAGCCGGCGGCCGGCGGGGATGAGAGCCGCTTTCTAATGGGGCTCGCGCAGATCGAATCCGGCAGCCTTGATGACGCCGCCGCCACCCTCGAGCAAATCGTTGATATCAATTTGGCGCGGGCCGGCAAATTTAGGCTGGCGAACGCCATGATGAAGGCCGGAAAGTACGACTCGGCGGTCGCGCTGATGGAAGGCCTGGCGGAGGCCGGGGGCGAAAGCGGCCGGACCGCCCTTTGGGCGCTTTCTTCATGGCAGGCCGAAGCCGGCAAGAGCGACGATTCAAGCTCGACTTTGCAAAGGCTCGCCTCGTCCAGCCCGGACGACCCGCTCGCCGTTCTCGCGCAGCGCAAAATAGAAGTCGCCCTTTTGACCTCGCAGGGCCCGGCCGCGGCGCTTCAAGCGATCCCGGCCTTCATGGCGGCCGAGCCCAAGAGCCCGGAGCGGTCTGCCGGTCTTCTCCGCGAGGCGAGGACGCGCCTAGCCGCTGGCGATACCGAAGGCGCGGCCACGGCGTACAAGGAGTATCTCGACCGATTTCCTTCCGGCGACGCCGGCCCGGAAGCGTCGCTCGGCATCGCCGAAGCTGCGGCGAAACGTGGTGACTGGAACACGGCGGCCCTGGTGCTGAAGTCGGCGCCTCAAGGCTCGCGCAGGGATATGCTCTTGGGAGAGGCCTGTTTTCACATGAGGGACATGGCTTGCGCGCAGGCCGCATTTGAAAGCGCGCTTGGCGCCAAAGACCTGCCCGCCTTGACCCAGGAGCAAATCCTGGACGCCGATTACAAAGCGGGGGTAGCCGCGGTGATTCAAGGCAAGCAGAACGACGCCGTGACCCACTGGACCGCCTACGCCCTGGGCGCGCCAGCGGTTTTAAGCGAGAGGGACAGGCTGTTCGACGTGGCACTGTGGCTCCAGAAGAACGGGAATCTGGAACCCGCCCTCGCCGCGCTTGGGCGGCTGCGCGACGCATTCCGGGACGCGGCGATAGGCTTTCAGTACGGGTACACCCTCGAGTTGATGGGCAAATCGGAGGAGGCGCTCGCCGCATATCTGAAGGTCGCTTACGCCTCGTCGAACGCTCAGTGGGCGCTGACGGCGCGCTACCGGGCAGCCGAGCTCATGGTCTCCTTGGGGAGAAAGAACGACGCGATAGCGCTCTACAAGGAGCTGGTGGAAAGAACCCAGGGTACGGTGCAGGGCGATTTCGCCAAGAAGAGGCTCGGCCAGCTCATGGGCGGGAATGGTGCTGGAGAGCCTTCCATGAACGATGAAAATCAAGAGTCTCCGGCCGCGTCATCAGCTTCATCTGAAGCGCCGGAGGAAAAGGCTCCGCAGAAAGCCACACAACCGGCGAGCGTCCCAAAGGAAAAGCCGCGGGCAAAAAAAGGGGCGAAGCCCAAGGCCGTGCCGGTTCCATCTTCCAATGGAAAAAACGAATGAGGCTGCCTCCTCCCCTGATTGATTTGGTCGCTAGGGCGCTCATGCGCCAGCTCCAGGAACGGCGTGTCATAGCCTCGGACCATCCGAGGGGCACGGAGGAGAAGATCGCCAGGCTGATAACCGATGACCTCAAGATAGAGGACCAGTTGACCGAAGAGGCCCGTCTGGCGCTCGTTGAACACCAGAAGGAGATGGCCGAAGGCGAAATGGAATACGGCCTTCTGGTCACGCGCGTCAAGGCTCAACTTGCGGCGAAGCGCGGGTACGTCGCGGGCACCGGCCCCGGAAAACTTCCGAGAGACAAGGCGCAGGACCTTGCCGGAAAAATCACGGGCCTTTTTTTGCGCGATTCGGATGTCGAGTATTTCGTCCCCGAGCAGGATCTTCGGGCTTCGGTTCTGAGGGCGATCGAGGATGAGATGCGCCGGGACGCCCTTCGGGAAGAGAAAGCCAGGCAGAAAGTCCGCTCGATAAAGAGGAACATCCCGGAGGACTCGGGCGAATTCCACGCGCTGTTCCAGCAGTTCTACCGCGAGCTTCTCGACCGCGGGCTGTAAGTGGCGCAAGGCGGGCGGGTGGACACGCCGACTCTCGTGCTCTTGCCAGGAATGGACGGAACGGGCCTCCTGTTCGGCCCGCTGATCGAAGCGCTGGGCGGCCGCATTAAAACCGAAGTAACCGCCTACCCTTCCGCTTCCCCGCTTTCATACGAAGAGCTCCTGCCAACCGTGGCAGCCGCGCTGCCGCGCGAAGCCCCCTACATTCTTCTGGGCGAATCCTTCTCTGGGCCGCTGGCCATCATGGCGGCGTCGTCCAACCCGCCCAACCTCAAGGCTCTGATCCTGGTGGCGACTTTCATCAGGAATCCGGTCCGGTGGCTTCCAAGATGCGCGGCGGCGCTGGCGAAGCCGCCCATTTTCCGGCTCTCGAAACCGTTCGTGGTGGCGAAGTCGGTTCTCGCTGGCTACGGATCAAACGGCGTGACGGGCCTTGTAAGCAAGGCCCACTCGAAGGTCACCCCGGCGGTCATGGCCGCAAGGGCAAAGGCCATTTTGTCGGTTGACGTGGAAGAGGAACTCAAGTCGGTCAAAGCTCCGCTTTTTCTTCTAAGAGGGGCCAGCGACAAGGTCGTGCCGCGAAGCGCCTCGCGGGAAATCGAAAGGGCGCGGCCGGACATTCGCTCTTTTGCTATTCCCGGCCCTCACCTCGTCCTGCAGGCGGCTCCTTCACAATCCGCCTCCGTCATTTGCCAAATCGTTGACGTGGTAAAATAACAAAATACGGCGGCTTTGCGCCGCTTTCAGGGAGGCGGAGAATGAAAGGCGGAACATTCGCGAGTTTGGCGCGCTGTATGCGGGTGGGGTCTTCCCCGCGAATACGGGGCGTCATGCGCTTCGGCTCCCTCGCCGTCGTCGCGCGGGGACTTGTGACGCTCTTTATAATCATGCTGGCCGTTTGCGGGGCATTTGCTCAGCAGCCGGCGGCGCCCAAACGGCAGAATCCTTTTGAAGGGGCTTGGGCGGGGACGCTTTCGGTCCAGGGCGAGAAGCTGGTGCTGGTTTTTCATATCTCGGCGAACCCGGACGGCTCCGCGAGCGCGACCTTCGACAGCCCCGACCAGGGCGCAGAGGGCCTCTCCTTCGACAGTGCCGTCATTGACGAGAAGAGAAACACGATACGGCTTGACGCCAAGGACATCCAAGCCAGCTTCTTCGGGAGCCTCGAATCCGACGGGAGCATAATAGGCCATTGGGCCCAAGGAGAACTGACTCTGCCGCTTACGCTCAAGAGGGCCGAGAATCTCCCTGGCCTCAACAGGCCGCAGGAGCCGAAGCCGCCGTTTCCCTACCTGACCGAAGAGGTGGCCTACGAAAACCCGAGGGCAAAAGTGACGCTGGCCGGGACGCTCTCCATTCCCAAAGGGGAAGGGCCATTTCCCGCCATCCTGCTGGTCGCCGGATCGGGGCCGATGGACCGTGACGAAGCAATTTTCAGCCACAAGCCATTCTTGGTCCTCGCCGACGACCTGACGAAGCAGGGAATCGTCGTCTTGCGGGCGGACAAGCGCGGAATCGGGAAATCCACCGGCGATTATTCAAAGGCACTGGATTCCGACTTTGCCGATGACGCGCTTGCGGGAGTTGAATTTCTGAAGTCGCGCAAGGAGGTAAACCCCAGGGCAATAGGAATAATCGGCCACAGCGAGGGCGGGCTGGTCGCCCCAAGGGTCGCCGCGTCCTCGAAGGAGGTGGCCTTCATTGTCCTGCTGGCCGCTCCGGGTTTGCCAGGAGACCAGATAATTCTCTCTCAGTGGAAGCTCATCAACAGGACTTCCGGCGTGGATGAGGCAAGGATGAAGGAAGGCTTCGCGATGGAGGAGAAGATCATCGCGGTGGCCAAGCAGGAAGCCGACGTTGAAACGGCGAGAAGCAAGATACGGGAAATTTTCAAGGCTTCACTGCCGAAGGACGCCCCTCAGGCATTGGTCGAGCGCCAAGTGAAAAAGGCGGCTTCCCCCTGGCTTCACGATTTTCTGAACTACGATCCGGCGCCGGCGTTATCCAAGGTGAAGTGCCCGGTGCTGGCCATAGCTGGGAGCAAGGATCTCCAGGTTCCTCCCGTCGAGAACCTCTTTGCGATCCGGAGCGCGCTCCAGTCCGGGGAAAACAAAGCCGTGACCATAAAAATTCTTCCAGGGCTGAACCACCTGTTCCAGACGGCGGCGACCGGGCTGCCCGCGGAGTATGGCAAAATCGAGGAGACCTTCTCGCCGTCGGCTTTGAAGGTGATCGGCGATTGGATTGCGGAAGTAACCCCGAAGAGCAAGTGATATAATTCAGCGCCTTGGAGGTGCGGATATGGCAAAAGAGTGTTTTGGGTTGAAAAAGGTGGACGCCGTCAAGTTCCGGGAATGCGCGTCATGCCAGGCGTTCGAGCCCTGCACCAGGTCAATATACCTCAAAGAGGCGTTCGTCGCGGACAAGGTTGGAATGGGGCTGGGCTTTGCGCTTGGAGCCTTCGGGCTGGTTTGGGCCGTCATCAATCTGAGCGAGATGCCGGTGGGATCTCCGTGGCGGATTGTTGGCTCGGTTGTTTACCTACTGTCGGTTTATTACGCTTCCAGGGAGTACTCACGGCGCAACGAACAGGAAACGGCCGAGGCCGTGGCCAACTCGGACGGCGTTTCGGCCAAGGCGGCCCCGGCGCCCGCGCATCATTAAGAAGGAACCACATGGGCCGCTTCTACATAACGACGCCTATATATTACGTCAACGACTACCCGCACATCGGCCACGCGTACTGCACGATCTGCGCCGACTTCTTCGCGCGCTACCACCGACTCATGGGCGACGAAACGTACTTCCTGACGGGCACGGACGAGCACGGGCAGAAGGTCGAGAAGTCGGCCGCGGCCGAAGGCATCACGCCCCTCGCGCTGGCCGACAGGGTGGTCGAGCGCTACCACGACCTCTGGCGGAAGCTCGGCATCACCCACGACGACTTCATCAGGACGACCGAGGCCAGGCACGAAAAGGGCGTTATCGCCGTCTTGAAGCGCCTCCAGGAGGCGGGGGACATCTACAAGGCGTCGTACCGCGGCCCCTATTGCGTGTCGTGCGAAGCGTTCTTCCCCGAAAACCAGGTGGTTGACGGCAAGTGCCCCGATTTCGGCCACCCGATGACGGAACTGGAAGAGGAATCCTACTTCTTCCGCCTCTCCAAGTACCAGAAGCCCCTCCTCGATTTCTATGATGCGAACCCGGAATTCGTGCTTCCGCAGAGCCGGATGAACGAGGTGCGCTCCTTCGTGGAGGGCGGGCTCAAAGACCTCTCCGTTTCGAGAACCTCGATCAAATGGGGCATCCCGTTTCCAGGCGACGAGAAGCACGTCCTCTACGTCTGGCTCGACGCGCTCTCCAACTACATCAGCGCGCTGGGCTACGGGTCGGGCAGGACCGAGAAGTACGATGACTTCTGGCCAGCCGACGTCCACCTGATCGGGAAGGACATCCTGCGCTTTCATGCGGTTTACTGGCCGGCCTTTCTGATGAGCGCCGGCCTTCCGTTGCCGAAGCACGTTTACGGCCACGGCTGGTGGATGAAAGATTCCAACAAGATGAGCAAGTCGCTCGGAAACGTGGTGGACCCCAGGCCCTACATCGATGAGTTTGGCCCTGGTCCCGTGCGCTACTTCCTTCTTCGCGACAAGCCTATCGGGACCGACGGCTCCTTCAGCGACGAGGCTTTTCTCGACAGGCTCAACGCTGACCTCGCCAACGACCTCGGCAACCTGGCCTCGCGCCTTTCAAACCTGATTGAAAAGCAGGCTTCCGGCGAGGTTTCCCAGGGCGACGGCTCGATGAAGCCGCGCTCGCTCTCGATGCTTGAACAGTACCACGCGGCGGTGAAGGCCCTCTCGCCTCGCGACGCCCTCGTTGCCGTGTGGGGCTTGCTGTCGGACCTGAACAAGTTCCTGGTGGAGCGCGAGCCCTGGAAAAAGAGCGGCAGCGAAGAGGCGAAGGCCACGCTTTCGGAGGCCGCGCGTTCCTTGAGGCTCTGCGCGCTATGCATCGAGCCCGCGATGCCCGAGGCGTCGAGGGCGATAGCCGCATCTCTCGGCTTTGCGCCGGCACGGTTTGACGCGTTCAACTGGGACGAGCCCCAGCGGGAGCCTTCGCGCAAGCTGGCCGGCCTTTTCCCGCGGGTGGACAAGGCGGAGTACTTCGCGAAGGTGAAGAGCGAGCCACCGGGCCACAAAGACGCAATAAAAATAGAGGGACGAATGGACGAAGAAAAGAAACCAGAGACATCCTCAGTTCCGGCGCCCGCGCCCGTCGCGGAGCCGGAGCGCCTTTCGATTGACGAATTCCGCCGGGCCGAACTTCGCGCCGGCAAGATACTGGAAGCCGAGCGAGTGCCCAAGAGCAACAAGCTCGTCCGCCTCATCGTGGATTTCGGCGAGGAGCGGCGCCAGATCGTCGCCGGCATCGGCAAGAAATACGCGCCGGAGTTCCTCGTCGGCAAGACCTGCCCGTTCGTTTTCAACCTTCTTCCCGCCCGGCTCATGGGGGTGGAATCGAACGGCATGATCATGGCGGGGAACCTCGGTGGCGAGCCGGTCCTTCTTCAATTCCTGGAAGAGGTCCCCCCGGGCAGCAAGATCACCTGAGCCACGCCCTCCTCCGCGCCGGGGAGCTTCGTTACCGATGCTTTGGAAACACCCAGATGGCGATGAGAATCAACGGGAGGAGGAGCATGACCCACCCGGCGGCCCGCACCACGCACCCCGGTGTTGATTGGGTGATCGCCGGGCCCCTTGAGAGAATTCCCGTGTATGATCCTATCTCGCCGCCGAACCAGATGCAGGCCATCGGGAAGACCAGATAGATCAGCGCCTGAAGAAAGAGCGCCGCGCCGCCGGAAAGGGCGGCCGCCAGGTAGGCCACGCATATGATCGCGGAGAGAACCTTTGCTTTCGTCAACGCCGCGGCCCCTCCATAAAAGCACATCGTAACAGATTTCATGGCCCCTTTGGGCCGCTGGTGGTAGAATCTGCCCTTGTGAAGGAGGCCCCATGCGCCAGTTCCGGATAGCGTTGATTGCCGTTATTTTTTTAGCTTTCTCGATGCTCGCCGCCGCCCAGCTCGACGCGCTTCTGGTGCGCGAGCCGGCCGTCTCTCAAAGCCAGATAGCCTTCTGCTACGCAGGCAATATCTGGGTCATGCCGAAATTGGGCGGGCTTGCGTCGAGGCTGACTACAGGGCCAGGGCCTGAGATGTTCCCGAAGTTCTCGCCCGACGGGAAATTCATTGCCTTCACCGGCGATTACGACGGCAACGAGGACGTCTACGTGATCCCCTCGGAGGGCGGGCAGATTCGCAGGATTACGCACAACCCCGCTTTTGACAGAGTGGCCGGCTGGTTCCCGGATGGCAAGTATCTCTTGGTAGCGAGCACCATGGAATCTCCGGTGAACCGCTACTCCCAGCTCTACAAGGTTCCGGCCGAAGGCGGCCTTCCAGAAAAACTTCCGGTTCCGTATGGAGAGTTCGGAGCGGTCTCCGAGGACGGTTCGATGCTCGCCTACTGTCCCAACAGCGAGGATTTGAGGACTTGGAAACGCTACAGGGGCGGTGACGTTTCACGCATATGGCTGTTTGACCTCGGCAAGAAGAGCGCGGTCCAGGTGGGCGACGACAAGGCCAGCTACAGCCAGCCGATGTGGCACGGCTCGACTCTCTACGTCTTGAGCGATCGCGGCGCCAACGAGCGGTACAACGTCTGGGCCTACGAGACAAAGACGGGGAATTGGCGGGAGGTCACCCACTTTTCCGAGTTCGACGTCCACTTCCCGTCAATCGGGCCTGAGGACATGGTCTTCGAGGCGGGCGGCCAGCTATACACTATGAGCATCCCCGGCGAGAAAGTCCTCCCGGTGAAGGCGGAGGTAATAACGGACGCCGCCACGCTTCGCCCGCAAAACAAGAAGGTGGCCACCGAAGTAAAAGGGGCGGACATATCGCCATCGGGGAAGCGGGTCGTGCTGGAAGCGAGGGGCGACCTCTTCACCGTCCCGGCCGAGCACGGGCCGACGCTGGACCTGACCAGGACCTCGGGAGTGGCGGAGCGCTTTCTCGCTTGGTCTCCCGACGGCAAATGGATCGCCTACTGGAGCGACAAAACGGGCGAGTACGAGCTGACCGTGCGCCCGGCCGACGGCTCGGGCGATGAACGCACGGTGACGAAGCTCGGCCCGGGCTACCGCTACAACATTTTCTGGTCTCCCGATTCCAAGGGCGTCGCCTTCGTGGACCAGGCGATGAACATCGAGCTCTGTGACGTGGCTTCCGGAACGGTCACGAAAATTGACAAGGGGCTATGGCTCTACCACGAGGTTCAGGACAGCGGCCACGAGAGCCTCGAAGGATTTACTTTCACGTGGTCGGCCGACAGCCGCTACGTCGCCTGGGCCAGGGAAGTGGGCAACAGAATGGGCGCGGTCTTCATCAGGGACACCAAGACCGGGACGACAAGCCAGGTGACGGCCGGATTCTACAACGACTCCTGCCCGGCCTTCGATCGCGACGGCAAGTACCTCTTCTACCTGACGCACCGGGCCTTCGACCCGGCCTACAGCGATCTTGAACCGACGTGGATCTACGATGACGGGCTGCAAATAGCCGCGGTGCCGCTCGATTCTTCCATAGAGTCTCCGCTTGCCCCAAGAAACGACGCGGAGGAGGCGAAAAAGAACGGAGCCGCCGGCAAAGAAGAGAGCGGCAAGAAAGACGGCGCGGAGGCGAGCAAGGCGCCGGCCGCCGTAGAGGTTGACATTGAAGGCTTCGAATCGCGCGCCGTCCTGCTTCCCCCGAAGGCGGGGAGCTATGCCAATCTTGCCGCCGTCTCCGGAAAAGTCCTGTATCGCCGGATACCGCCGGCAGGTTCACCGGATGACGCCCCGTCTCCGATAGTCTTCTATGACCTCAAGGAGCGAGAGGAGAAGACGGTCGTTGACGACGCCGGCGGCTTCAGCGTGGGCGCCAACGGCGAGAAGATGCTGGTAGGCGAGAAGGGGGATTTCTTCATCGTTGACGTGGCCTCCGGCCAGAAGCTGGACAAGAAACTGGACCTCTCCGGCTTGGAAATGACCGTGGACCCGCGAGCCGAATGGAAGCAGATATTCAACGACGCCTGGCGCTTCGAGCGCGACTTCTTCTACGACCCCAACATGCACGGCGTTGACTGGAACCTTATGCGAAAGCGTTACGGTGCCTTGATTGAGCAGTGCGTTACGAGGTGGGACGTGAACTACGTGCTTGGCGAGCTGATTGGCGAGATCAACTCCTCCCACACCTACCGTGGCGGCGGGGATTCTCCCAGGCCGCCGGAGCGGCGGACGGGACTTTTGGGCTGCGACTTCTCTCTTGAAAACGGCGCCTTCAGAATCACGAAGATTTATGCCGGGGCGCCGTGGGACGTGGCCGTCCGCTCGCCTTTAAACGAGCCGGGCGCCATCGTGAGAGAGGGCTCGTACCTCTTAGCGGTGAACGGCCAGCCACTGGATGCGAAGTCCGACCCGTGGGGCGCCTTTGAGGGGCTGGCCAGCAAGACCGCCGAGTTGGCCGTCAGTGACAAGCCTTCCATGCAGGGAGCGCGCAAGATTTTGGTGAAGACGCTGGGCGAGGAGCAGGACGCCCGCCTGAGGAACCTCGCATGGATAGAATCGAACCGGCTCAAAGTGGACAAAGCTTCCAACGGACGCTTGGGCTACATCTATGTCCCAGACACGATGCCCTACGGCCAGGACGAGCTTTACAGGCAGTTCATGGGGCAGTTCAACAAGGAGGGGCTGGTCATAGACGAGCGGTTCAACAGCGGCGGGCAGATACCTGACCGCTTCATCGAGCTTCTCAACCGGCCCATCCTCAACTACTGGCACGTGCGGGACGGGAGGGACTGGCAGTGGCCTGAGTACGCCAACGCCGGGCCGAAGGTGATGCTCATCAACGGCTGGAGTGGCTCCGGAGGGGACTGTTTCCCCTACTACTTTAGGGAGGCGAAGCTCGGCCCGCTGGTCGGAATGAGGACGTGGGGCGGTTTGATCGGCCTGAGCGGCTCGCCATCGTTCATTGACGGCGGCATAGTCACCGTCCCGACCTTCTCCTTCTATACGCCTGAGGGCAAATGGGCGGTGGAAGGCCACGGCGTTGATCCGGACCTCAGGATCGTTGACGACCCGGCGCTCATGCAGAACGGCGGCGATCCGCAGCTGGACGGCGCAATCGCCGAAGCGATGAAGCTTCTAAAGGAACATCCGCCCGTGGCGCCAAAGCCGCCGAAGAATCCGGACAGGTCGCAGAAGCAATGACCGCTCCAAATGTTGAGCCCGACAGGACGAGCGGCTCGATTGGCCTCCTCGATGAGGCGGCGGCAAAAGCCGAGGCGCACATCAACAGGCATGGCGCCGCCGGGCTCAGGGAGCTTCTTGAAGGGCTCGTGGCCGAGCATCCCTCGATGGCTCTGCGCCACGCGCTCGCGGCTGAGGTCTTAAAAGGGGCGGCGGGCGGAAAAGGCGAGGCGAGAAAAGCGCTCGACGGCTTTCTTACGAGCGTAACGATGGCGAGGCTCGACGTGGCGGCGCGCTTCTCGGCGCTCGTGCACCAGTACAAGTGGACCTCCGCCGCGACCTACTCGCGCTCCGGCCAGGTGCGAGACTGCCTCGCCTCGGCGCGCGCGGCCGGGCTCAAGTCCGTCGTTCTGTCAGAAGCGAGGCCCTCCTGCGAGGGGACGCTGATGGCCAAGGAGCTTCTCGGCGAAGGCTACGAGGTTACTCTCACGACGGACCTAGCCCTCCCCTCTTTTCTCGCCGACGTGGACGTCCTCGTCGTCGGCGCCGACGCCGACATCGGGGTCTTCTTCGTCAACAAGACCGGTACCGGGGCGCTCATGCGCGAGGCGCGCTTGAAATCGTGCCTTAGCGTCGTTCTGACGCTTCCGCAGAAGCGCCTCACGCCTGAACAGCTTCTCTCCTGGAAAAACCTGCCGATGGACCGCCCCAAACCGTTTCCCAAGCTTCCGAAGGGAATCTCCTGGAGGGGCTTCCTGTTTGAGAGAGTCCCTTGGGATCTAGCCAACTTCTCGATCGGAAGAAAACCAGGGGAGGGCCAGATGCCTGGAGCGCTCGGGGAATGAAACACCTGCAGGCAAGCCGCTAATGGAGGATGGAATGCCTTTCATCAACCGCCGCCTTACCACGGGCGTCAAAGTCGGATCGGTTCAAATCGGCGGAGGCGCGCCGGTCGTCGTCCAGTCAATGGCCAACACAAACACGGCGGATGTAGCGGCTACGGCCGCGCAGTGCATCGGGCTCGCGCAAGCCGGCTCGGAGATGGTTCGGGTGACAGTGAACACGCCGGAAGCGGCGGCAGCGGTGCCCGAAATCAAGATGCGAATGGAGGTGGCGGGAGCGGCCGTGCCTCTCATCGGTGACTTCCATTACAACGGCCACCTTCTGTTGGCCGGGTCCCCGGAGTGCGCCAAAGCTCTGGAAAAATACAGGATCAATCCCGGAAACGTAGGCCACGGCAAGCGCCGCGACGAGCAGTTCGCCGCCATCTGCAAGATTGCCGCCGATAACGGCAAGGCGGTGCGCATCGGCGTGAACTCCGGCTCCTTGAACCAGGAGCTGGTCATGGCGAAGATGCGCGAGAACAGCGAGAAATCCCTGGGGAAAGGTTCCGAGGAGATTCTCGGCGAATGCATGGTTCTCTCCGCGCTCGAATCAACCGCCCTTGCCGTGAAGTGCGGCCTTGGCGAGGACCGGATCATCATCTCGTGCAAGACGTCGCGCCCGGTGGAGTTGATCACCCTGTACCGGAAGCTCGCGGATAAGACGAAGCAGCCTCTCCACCTGGGCCTTACCGAAGCTGGAATGGGGGCTAGAGGCCTCGTATGGTCCGCGGCTGCCATGGGCATTCTCTTGAGCGAGGGAATAGGGGACACGATACGGATATCGCTGACGCCGGAGCCAGGCGGCGACAGGCGGCAGGAAGTCTATGCTTGCCAGGAGTTGCTGCAAGCGCTCGGCCTGAGGGCGTTCGCCCCCAGCGTCACCTCGTGTCCCGGCTGCGGAAGAACGACCTCATCTACCTTTCAGCAATTGGCGCAGGACGTGGACCGCTTCTTGAAAGAGAAGATGGTGGGATGGCGGGCGCGCTATTCCGGCGTCGAGAACCTCACCGTGGCGGTCATGGGCTGCATCGTCAACGGCCCGGGCGAATCCAAGGCCGCCAGCATAGGGATATCGCTCCCCGGAACCGGCGAGTCGCCAAAATGCCCGGTCTTTATTGACGGAGAGATGACGGCATTTCTTGAAGGCGGAAGCGAGGAACTCTCCGCCGCCTTCCAGAAGATGATTGAAGAGTACGTCAAGAGCCACTACCCGCTAGGACCCGCGCCCAAAGATTGAAGGACCTGGGCCGGGGCAATGGCCCCGCCGCGGGAGTGGGCGTTTCCTCTTCCGCTTGACTTTCGTGCCATTTTGACCTATATTCCTCTTCGGACAGTAACGGCTTGCTCCGCAGTCACCAAAATGGCGGCCGGACTTGTTGGCGCCATGAGGAGCAGGCAACTGACTTTGCGAGACTCGGGACGAGGAAGTCGTCCCTGAGGGAGATCCACCCCCCATATCCCATTTCCCCCTCCTTGGGGCCCCGCCTGGGGCCCCCTTTTCTTTTGAGGCCCTCTCTTGAAAGCCTCATTCGGGGGCCGCCGGCCCGGTTTGTACGCGCGGCTCCTTCTGTTACACTACTTGCGTGACGGGCTGTTGGAGAGTATCCGCCATAGCGGTGCTTTGGGCTTTGTGGGGGGCGTTGCACAGCCTTCTAATCTGGCCTCCGTTTTCGGCTAAGATTGCCAACCTTCTGGGGCGGCGGGCAGGCTGGCAGCGGCTACTTTACAACCTGTTCGCGACCGCCACTCTGGTCCCAATAGCAGCCCTGCACATTTTTTGGCGGTCCAATTTCATCGTCAAATGGAGCGGCCCTTGGCTCGCGATTCCAATTGCCATGGACGTGCTGGGCATATGGCTCCTATATCTGGGGTTTCGCTCCTACAAGGCGAACGATTTCATGGGGTTCGCGGCGGCGCGTGCCGCCCTGCGCGGTGAACCGGCGGCGGCCTCCTCGCTCTCTTTTGACGGAGTCTTGAAGCACATCCGCCACCCCTATTATGCCGCGACCATTCTCCTTCTCTGGGGACATGGCATGGACTCCGGCGACCTGGCCGCCTCCATCGTCCTGACCATGTACGTTTTTGTGGGGACGTGGCTTGAGGAGCGAAAGCTGACGGCCCAATTTGGCGAAGCCTACCTTGAATACAAGCGCGATGCCCCCGCCTTCGTTCCGTGGAAATTGTTTGGCCGGGGCCGCTGAAATGTCCTGATTACTGACGGTTGCTGATTCAGGCGCCACCCTTGCGTTGCCAACGCCAGAGACAAGACATGGGGCTCCAGGCGCCGCGCTCTTTACTTTTCCATCCTCGGCGCGATATTGCTCATGACGTGTTCGGCAAGCGCGGCGATGGTGAAGCTCGGGTTGGCTCCCAGGTTGGCCCCGATGATCGAGCCGTCGGCGACGTAGAGGCCGTCATGGCCGAAGACCCTCCCTTGAGAATCGCAGACCCCCTCTTCGGCGCTCCTGCCCATGACGCATCCCCCAAGGATGTGCGCCGTCGTCGGAATATTCAGAAGCACCTCGTTGAGCGAGCTCTGCGGCACGCCGTGGAGCTTCCTCGCCAGCCTTCTAGCTATGTCGTTTGCTATCGGAATGTAAGCGGGTATCGGGACATGGTCCGGCGCCGGGCGCGAGGAGGGTCTGAACGCGAAGGGCCAGGCAAGGCTGCGCCTCAGCCGAAGCGTCGTGCGGTTATCGGCGGTCTGCATCAGCAGAAGGATGACGGTTCTTCGGGCCTTCCCGATCGGCCAGAAGGCGCGGAGGAAGTGGTGCGGCTTGAGGATCGAGTTCCAGAGCCACTTCACTGGGCGCGTCAGCCACGTTCCGCCGTCGGTCAGCGTCGTACCCAAAAGCGTCATCACGTCCGATCCCCTCTGGTACCGGACCGGCTCCGCCCTCGTCCCGTCTTCAAGGTAGAAGTGCGACGTGATGGCGATGCCCGCGCTCTGGTCCACCTTCTTGCTCCAAGCCGTGATGGCCAAAAGCGCCTCGCTGTTGGTGCGCGTGACCTCTCCGAGCCTCTTGGAAAGCCGGGGCAGCGTTCCCCGGCGGCGGCATTCGAGAAGAAGCGGAACGGTTCCCAGGACGCCGGCCGAGAAAACGACGTTCCTCGCCAGGATGGCGCGCCGCCTTTGATGGACGATGGCCGTCGAACGCTCGGCGTGCAGTTTGTAACCTGCTCCATCAAGCGGTTCAATGTACCGGACGCGGGTCTCCGGCTCGATGACGGCTCCGAGCTTTTCCGCCAAGTGGAGATAATTTTTGTCGAGCGTGTTCTTCGCCCCCGGCCGGCACCCGGTCATGCAGCCGCCGCAGAAGGTGCACCCCTCGCGCGCCGGGCCATCGCCGCCAAAATAGGGGTCGGGAGAGGCTTTCCCGGCTTCGCCGAAAAAGACGGCCACCTTCGTCGGCTCGAAGCTCTTCAGTGCCCCCAGCTCGCCGGCGACTTCGCGCATGGCGTCGTCGGCCGGGGTCATCTTCGGGTTCTCGGCGAGGCCGAGCATCCGGGCAACTTCCGCGTAGTGAGGTTCGAGCACCTTTTCCCAGTCGCAGAGCCCGCTCCACTGTTGGTCCTTGAAAGCGTTCGGGTGCGGGCGCATCAGCGTGTTGGCGTAAACGAGGCTTCCACCGCCCACGCCCGCGCCATGCAGGACGAGCACGTCGCGCAGCAGCGTCAACTGCTGTATGCCGTGGCAAAAGAGGCGGGGCGCCCAGAAGAATCGCCGCAGGTTCCAGTTCGTCCTGGCGAAATCGTCCGGCCTGAATCGCTTGCCCATTTCCAGAACGAGGACCGAGTAACCTTTTTCGGCGAGCCTCAACGCCGAAACCGAGCCCCCGAAACCGGAGCCCACCACGGCGAAGTCCCAGGTTCTCTCTTGACTAGAACCGCCAGAGCCATCATCGCCAGCCATCGCGCCTCCACGCCCATAAGATGACAGAACCCGCGCGCCGATGCAAGCCGCGCGCTGGCGAAGAACGTTCACCAGGAAGGTCACAAAGGACACGAAGGGAAAGATTGAACCACCGGCGCGGGGGCCAACGCCGAATTATGGATGCTAAATTCTAAATTTTGAATTGATGCCGGAATCGCCGATAGATAAGAAGTACCACAATTGAAAATTGAAAATTCAAAATTCCCAATTGCCCCCCAGGCACGGGGGAAAAGAAGTGTCTGGTGTCTTGTGGGCTCGTCGTTGGTTTGCACCGCCCGTAGTTTGCATGTCGCGCGGGCAACGAAGGCGCGCGCTCATGGGGGGCTAAACAACCTACACCTTCCCGCCTGGTATGGCATTGCAGGGCCCCGATTCGGCGACTTTGATATCTTCGGCACGAGCGCATTTGCCGGCGTTCACGGCGTCTTCAAGCAGACCCGCGACTGGGGACGGCCTGCGCGAACCTATTCCGCCGCGCGCTATGGCTTGCCGGCAAATGTGACGTTCTCCTAGTGCTGCATCATGCCCTGAAGGACCTGCAATCCGCCGAAGAAGAATATCCAGATGATCTGGATGCAGCCCATCACGACGGAGATTATCCCGAGGACTATGGCCACGATGGCCATCCACTTTCCCTTTGCGCTCGAAGCTCCCCGGTTGATCTTGCCGTTTTCCATGAAGCCGAGCACCAGCGCCGGGATGCCTGCAATGAATCCGCAGCAGCAGAAGCTCAGGATGCCGAAGATAAGCGCGGTGATGGCCATGCCGCTTGCCTTGTCCGCGGCGTACGGCTGAACCGGAGGGGGCGGTGGCGGATAGTATGCGTCGCTCATGACATGACCTCCCTTGAATTCAATATATGAGGCTCCTTTTTTCCAGCATGACGAGCGGATCGAACGTCGCGTAATCGGCTTGGTGGATGAGGACCGTCTCGATTGTTTGCGGGCGGCCCTCGCCCTCCTTGGCATGACAGCCGATGCAGTTCAGGACTTCGGGTGGCAGCCCCTGTTCGTAGGCCAGCGCAACGCCCGAGATCGGGTGGCGCATGCACATCCCGTTGCGGCTCTTTCGATATCCATCCTTGCACGGCTCGATTTCGACGATCTTCCCGACGTCGTGCAACAAGCCGCCGGCTATCAGCCTGTCCATCTTTATTGAATAAGGCGGCCTGCGGTAGTGGCTCATCTGCGCCTGCGCGAGGCCCACGGCACCGGCCGTCACCGCCAGCGTGTGTTCCAGAAAGGTGACGCCGCGGCAATTGGTCAGGAGAGTGAAGGGCATCCTTAGAAACTGTTCGGCCTTCGCGTAGCCGCTCTTGTCAAGAGCCGATTGGAACGTGGCTATGACCTTTCCCCTCAAGGCGTCGTCCCCGATCCGGTCAATCCAGGGCTGAAGCAACTCTTCAAACTGTATCCTCTTCATCGAGATGCCCCTCCTCCGGGCTACCCCGGCTGCCAGTCATTTTCCCACTATGCAGGCAGGAGGGCAAGGCGGCGAGCATAGAGAGCGCGCGCCTTCTTCACCTTGCGCCCCTTCCCAACCTTCCCACCCTTCTCACCTTCTCACCCTTCCCCACTTCCTGGCCTCTCCTGCGGCGGCGTTGAGAAAACAATCCCGTTGGAGTAATATACAAGGCCGTGGAGGCCGGTCATGGCGCTTTTCGCTAAGGGGAAAACGCAGGATGATCCGCTAGCTCTGCTTCAAGCCGGTGAGTTCAAGAAGGCGATAAAGCTCATCGAGGCGAAGCTACAACGGACGCCCAACGATCCTTCGCTCAGGTGGCGGCTCGCCGAGGCTTATGAAGGAGCGGGCCGGGGCGAAGACGCCGCGGCCATATACCGCCAGGAGGGCGAGGGAGCGCTCGCTTCTGGCGACAGGCCCAAGGCGGCGGCTCTTTTCCGCAAGGCGGCCAAGCTCCTCCCTTCCGACGGCCTGCTCGCCAAGCGCGTGGCGGAGCTTGAGGAGGCCGGCTCTCAGAGTGGAGTCTTCTCGTTCGATCTGGATGCGTTAAAAGCTCCGGCCCCGGCAGAGTCAGAGCCCGTGCCTGTGGAAGCCGTGGCGGTTACGAGCAGCGAGCCGCGGGTTGATTCCGCTTCCTCCGTTGAAGTCGAGGCCCCGCCCATGGAGTTGGAGCCTTTGCCTGTTGGCGCGCTGTCGCCCGAGGGCCCCAGAGAGGCCAGCTCCGATGATGCGGCACTGCTCATCGAGGCATTCCCCGGCCTTGATCCCAACGAAGTGATGGAACTTATGGACATCTTCGGCCGGAAGGAGCTCAATGCCGGAGAGATTCTCCTTAAGGAGGGAGACGCGGGCGAGGCCGTCTACCTAGTCACGAAGGGACGGCTCGTCGCCAGGGCGGTGATAGGAGGCGAAACCGTTGAGCTCTCCGCTTTGGCGCGCGGCGACGTCCTGGGCGAGGTGGCCTTTCTGAATCACGTTCCTCGCACGGCCACGGTGACCGCGGCGGAGCCGTCAACCCTGCTGGAAATGCCGGGCACGGCGGCGAGAGAGCGGCTCGAATCGCTGCCGCAGGTGAAGGAACGGCTGGAACGGCTGATAGAGGAGCGGGTGGCGAAAACCATTTCCGCCGTGAGGGCGCGGCTCCAGCCACGCCATAGTTGACCCAACCGCGGCGGCGCGGGGAAGCAGAGAGATGGCCATAAGGAAAATTGAACTATACGGCTCTCCGGTTCTGCGGAAGAAGTGCGCAGCCGTTGGGGAAATCACCACCGAGATTCAGGCTCTCTTGGACGACATGGCCGAAACGATGCGCCACGCCAAAGGCGCCGGGCTCGCAGCGCCGCAGGTTGGCGTGCCGGTCCGCGTCATGGTGATAGACCTCGGCGCCCACGACGGGAAGGAAAATCTCGTCTTCTTCATAAACCCGGAGTTCGTCTCCAAAGAAGGCGAGATGACGGGCGAGGAGGGATGCCTTTCGATCCCGCTCATCTACGAAAAGCTAGAGCGGCCGGCGAAGGTCAAAATCCGCGCGCTCGATAGAAAGGGCGAGAGCTTCGAGATCGAGGGAGAGGAATTCCTGAGCAAAGCGATTTCCCACGAGATGGACCACCTCGACGGCGTGCTCTTCATTGACCACCTCTCTATGCTCAAGCGCGACATCGTAAAGCGCAAGATCAAGAAGCTCGTCAAGGATGGTGAGTGGGACGACCCATACCCGATGGCGACACGCGAGGGATGAAAGTAGTGGCTGGGGTTAGTGTTTAGTGTCTTGTGTTTGGTGTTTAGTGGCTTGAAAAAAGGCGCCCGGGCGGCATCGAGGCGACCTAGGCCTTCTGTTCGCTGAACGCCGAACGCTTCTTACCGCGGAGAACGTTATGACGGCATCACCCCCGCTTCCTGGCCGCGTCGTGTTCATGGGAACGCCTTTCTTCGCGGCGCGAAGCCTCAAGGCGCTCATGGACGGGGGGGCGAAGCCGGTGGCCGTTTTCACAAGGCAGGACGCCGTCGCCGGACGTGGCCACAAGATATCCGAGCCTCCCGTAAAGGAAATGGCCCGGGAGGCCGGGATAGAAATCATCCAGCCCAAGAGCCTCAGGACGCCTGAAATCCAGGCCCGCCTTCGCGATCTTGCCCCCGATGTCATAGTCGTGGTTGCCTACGGGCAGATTCTGCCTCAAACGGTGCTGGACATTCCGCCGCTCGGCTGCCTCAACGTTCACGCATCACTGTTGCCGCGCCACCGGGGCGCCTCTCCGATCGCCCATTCCATCTGGGCCGGCGACCTTGAGACCGGCGTAACAACGATGAAGATGGAGGCCGGGCTGGACAGCGGCCCCATCTACCTTCAGAAGATAACAACCATCCCGAACGGAGCGACGGCCGGATCTCTCACGGGGCTTCTCGCCGAAACGGGCGCCGAGCTTTTGATCGAGACGCTTCGCGGGCTAAAAGCGGGGAATCTTCATCCCGTAAGACAAGACGACTCGCTCGCCACCCAGGCGCCTCGCCTGGCGAAGGCTCAGGGCGCCCTGGACTTCACCAAGACGGCCATCGAAATCGAAAGACAGATAAGGGCCTTCGAGCCCTGGCCAGGGACGTTCTTCACATTCAACGGCCAGATGATCAAGACCCGCGCCGCCGCCGTTGGGCCGGCGGCGCCCGAAGGAGCGGTTCCAGGCGAGGTTTTGTCTTCGGAGCCCTTCGCTGTCGCTTGCGGAGGCGCGACCACGGTACTCTTTTCGGTTTTGCAGCGGGAGGGCAAACGCCTGATGCCCGCTTCGGAGGTGCTGCGTGGATTCAACATCCCGCCGGGTTCCCGGCTCTGAAGAAGATTTAGGCCAAAACGGCGACAAGAAGGCGGAGCGCCCACAGGCCAAAGTGATCCGTGCCTCCAAGCCGCTGCCGAGGCCGAAGAAAAGCGAGCCCGAGGAGGCGCCGAAACCGGAGCGCAAGCCGAGCTCGCCGCTGAGGCCCGGCGATCGCCTTTGGAGCAAGCCGAAAAAGCGGAGCGATTCTCGCCGTGATTCAAGGCTCGTCTATTTGAGCACGCAGGAGTACGAGGCCGGCCTGCCGCCGGCCGCGGAGGCTCCCGTCTTAAAGCCGAAGCATGACGAAAGGCCGCTCCGAGAAGCTCAGGTGCGCCGAAAGCCGCACGGCGAAAGGCCGGCCGCCAAAGCGCCAAGGCGGGAAGAGCGGGCCACGGCGGGAACGAAGGAGAGGCCAAGGCAGGACAACTCCTTCGCTCGGAAGCAGGGCCACGGGGCATCCGCGCGGAAACCAGGCCCCGGCCCGAAGGTGGCCGGCTACAAGGCCAGACAAGCTCGTCAGCCAGCCGGGCCTTACGAAAAAGCCAAGGGCGTTTTCAAGCCCGGCCTTTCAAGAGCGGCGACACCTGCCAAGGCGCCTGGGCGCGCCGGCCTTAATTCCGCCTTCAAGCCGAAGCCAGCGCCAAGAGAGGTAGGCGCGGCCAAGAATCTTAGAGCGCTGGCGGCCAAGGTTCTCCAAGTCGTTCTGGAGAAGAGGCAGCCGTTGAAAACGCTACTGCAGACCGAGCAGGAGAAGCTCGCCTTCGAGGCCGACCGCGCGCTTCTCAGGGAAATGGCCGCTGGAGTGCTGCGGCGCCTTCCCCATATAGACTGGTGCATAGACGAGGCTGCCAAGCGGGGGCTAGAAAACATCCAGCCGGAGATAATATCGCTTCTTCGCGTCGGAGTTTACCAGATATTGTTTCTGGAGCGCGTCCCAGCCTACGCCGCTGTTGACCAGTGCGTCGAGGCGGCGAAGGCCGCCGGGCCCCAGGCGGCCGGTTTCGTAAACGGCATCCTCAGGAGCGTAGCCGAAAACAAGGTCTCCCTGCTCGAAGCGCCATACAGCTTCAGCGGCGGCGACGGGACGGCGATGAGATTCGGTATGGCGCCATGGATGGCGAGCCGCTACGAACGCAGGTTCAAGGCTGGCGAGGCTGAAGCGCTGATGCAGGCGCTTCAGGAGCCTCCGGCGACGACCATCGTCTTCGTCTCCGCGTCCGCGGCCGAGGAAGGCGAGCGGATGCTTTCAAAGGAAGGGTTCTCGCTGAGCCCCGACCCCCATTTCGATCTGGTTCGCGCCGCCGAAGGCGGCAACCCTTCCTCGTCCGAAGCCTTCAGGCGCGGTCTCTTTTACATCTGCGACCCGGCCTCGCTCGTGCCGGCCCTCCTGCTTCCCGTGAAGCGCGAGGGGAACGTCCTGGACCTTTGCGCCGCTCCCGGGACGAAGACGGTAATCCTTTCGGCGCGGGCCAAAGGCGGCGGGCGCGTCTTCGCGTGCGACGTCAACGTCCGAAGGCTCAGACAGATCAGGCAAAACACCGCGAGGCTCGGCCTTGCCAACGTCACGCTGGTGCAACTGAACGCCGAGCAGCCGCTTCCATTCTCCAGCTCTTTTCCCTCGGTGCTGCTCGACGCTCCGTGCTCATCGCTGGGGACGATCCGCCGGAACCCGGAAATCCGCTGGCAGATAAGGCCGGAGGAGTTCGGCGCCCTTCAAAAGAGGCAGATCAAGTTCCTAGAACGCGCGGCCGAAGCGGTCGCGCCTTCCGGGCATCTCCTCTATTCGGTCTGCTCGATCGAGGAGGAGGAGACGACGCAAGTCGCCGAGCTGTTCCTTCGCGCGCACCCAGATTTCAAAGCCGAGGCACTTTCGGCGCCCGATTTTCTGGCGCCGCTGCTCGAAAACGCTGGCGACGGCCGCGCATTCTGCATGCCCCACCGCCGCAGGTGGGACGGCTTCTTCGCCGCGCTGTTCAGGAGAGACGCGCTTTGAGCCAAAGCGCAATCATGGAGCCATTCGCCGTTCCGGAGGGACAAGGCGAAGGGAGGCCAGGGGATAGAGAAAAATTCTGCCAACGCTTCCGGCGGCCACCACGCCAGCATCCGGCAGGACGGTGGCCGACCCAACGGAGCGAAGCGCCGAATCCGCTTTACAGCACACCGAGTACCTCAGGCGACCGCCGGGATCCCTGTCGAAGCGATACAAGAGAAGAACCCCCGAACCAGCCACGCAGACCTCCCCGTCCTTGCCCGCCGAGGTGACGTAGGCGTTCCCAAGCTCGGCCCCGAGGGCCTCCGCCTCGAAGAAGCGCCCCTCCCTCAGGTCGTAAACAAAAACGCCGGGCCGCCCTCCCAAAAGGCCGAACACCACGGCGTCCACGCCAGGAACCTCCGCCGCGCTGTAGAGGCATTGGCTCTCAGTGTCCCAGAGCTTCGCCCTCCAATCCGGCCCATCGCCCTTCGCGAGGTCGAGGAGCTTGCCCGTCCATGTGCCGCAAAGCACCCGCTTCCCGTCAGATGAGGCCCAAATCGCGGCCAGAGGAATCGGTTTTCCAAAGAGCTTCGTCGTCGAGATTTCTTCCTTTTCGTCGAGCTGTGGCCAGTTCCACGCCTTAATATCGCCATCCGATGACGAGGACCAGAGCATGGGCGCCTTGCTCAGGCAGAGCCCGTTGATAAGGTAGTCATGCGCCTTGCTGCGCCAAAGGACGTTCATCCGGGGCACCGCCCAAACGGCGATCGTGCGGTCGTCGGAAGAAGATGCGACGTGGTTTTGCGAGGCGACGATCCCAGTGACGCCTTGCGTGTGCAAGGGGAATGACTCGGCCTTTCCCTCTTTGGGCGAAATTCTGTTTACGGAGCCTTCGGGGCCTCCCGCGTAGATCCACCGCCCCATGGGATCGGCCGCCATGGCCCAGAGTTCCCGCTTGCCAACGGCGATAGAGCTAAGCTCCGGCATGCCGTGGTAGCCAAGAAGGTCCAGCCTGTGATGGTCCTCGTCCAGCGCGGCCAACACTCCGCCCTTGAAATCCACCTCTTGCAGGGAATCTTCCGCCCCTCCGAATGCCGCTTCCTTGCTTTTGCCATCGAGGGGGAGAAGGAGCAGGCCGCCTTCTCCAGCCACGGCCAGCCGCTCCCCGCCTGGGAGGAAGGAGAGGCCGTTTGTGTGGCCCTCCCTGGAAAAGAGCGCCCGCTGAGCGCCGGTGTTAAGGTCGAGGATATAGACCTTGCTGGTCCAGCCTCCGGCGGCAAGCAGTCCTCCCGGCTCGTAGATAGCTCCCGCGCTCAGCCCGGACTCCATCTTCTTTTTCCACAACAGCCTGCACTCCGGCAGGGAATAGACGGAAATCTCGTCGCCAGAGCTTTCGGCGGCGTGGCGCTCGCCGAGCAGGATCCAGCGCGGGCTTTCTTTTGAAACGGATATCTTGCCGCACGCCTTGCATGCCTGCCCTTCGATCCTGCAAATCTCCACCGAGCCGCTGTTTCCGGCGGCCAGGAAATCCCACCTGGGCGAGATCCAGTAGGAGCCGCCCTTAGGTATGCCCTTTGCGATCAAATGATCGTCATCCTTGAGGAAACTCCGCAGGACGATCGTGTCATTCACTCGAAGCAGCGCGACCCCGTCCTCGCCTCCGGCTATTACCTCCTCGTTTTCGCCAAGCGGTATCCTAGCCGGAGGATCGCCTTCTTCGCTGACGAGATAGACCCCGTCTGGAGCGCCGACTATGCTGACCTTCTTGTCCTGGCTCCGGGTGATGATGTTGGTGGCGTCGGCAGGCACCGGGACCGAGGCGATCTTTTCCAAAAGCGCGTATGGGGCGGGTGTCCGTTCTTTGCCGAATCGCCACTGGGGCGGCCACTTAAGAAGCACGAGCGCGGCGGCTACGCCAAGAAGGGCCACTAGCGCCGCCGCCGCCCATGCCCTTCTTGGCGCCGCGTGCTCGCCGGCTTGGCCGCCGGGCGCTCCTGAAAGCGGCGGAGGCGCCGCCGGCCGAGTCACGGGCTTCGGCGATGAACGAGGCGGGGGCGAGACGAGCGCTGGTGGCGGCGTCAAATCCATCGTCGGAACGGATGATTCACATCGTGCCGCCGAAGCCAGCTTCTCAAGCGCCCCGCTTGATCGCGACAGGCCGAGCGCCGCGACGAAGGCAGAGACGTCCTGAAAGCGGCGCGAAGGGTCCGGGTCGGTGGCCTTGCGGAGCGCGTCCCGCAGCGGCCCGCCAGGAAGCAGTTCAGGCGCCCAGTCGTCCCTGAGCGGGCGGCTGACCTCCGTCGCGCAAATTTCGCTGAATGATTTCCCCGCGCGGACCGCCTTACCGGCGGCGAGCTCCGCCACGACGAGCGCCAGTGCGTACTGGTCGCTTTGCGGCGAAACGGGGCGGCAGAGGATTTGCTCCGGCGCGAGGTAGTGCGGAGTTCCCATCACCGCGCCCGTGGCAGTCAGGCGGTCATCCGGATTGGAGGCGCGCAAGAACTTGGCCAGGCCGAAGTCGAGCACCTTGCAGACCGGCACGCCGTCATAAACCGCGACGAAGATGTTCTCGGGCTTCAAGTCCCTGTGAACGACCCCGCGCTTGTGAGCGTACGCGAGCGCCGCGCCGGCTTCGGACACCAGCGAAGCATAGCCTGAAAGGGGCAGAGGCGGCTTGCACCGGTCAAGAATCTCCCTGAGGCTCCTTCCCTCCAGGAACTCCATCACCATGAAGGGCGGCCCCCAATCGCTCACGTCAAAGTCATAGACCTCGACTATGTTGGGGTGCTTGAGCTCGGCGAGGACCCTCGCCTCTTGAAGAAACCGCTTCTGAAAGGCCTCGCCGGACGCGCCGGGAAGGATCATTTTCAAGGCGACGAGCCGCCCAAGGGTCGCGTGGCGCGCGCCGAAGACGACCCCCATGCCGCCAGCGCCGAGCACGCACTCCAGCGAGTACTTGCCGAACGCCTGGCCCACGAAAGCGCGCGGCTCGGCCAGCTCCAGGCGTCCTCCGCACGAGGGGCAGAGGCTCCCAGCGCCCTCGATCCGCCGGCAACTTGCGCAAAGACGAAACTCCACGCCTTGCCCTCCATGCCAAACTGGCCGAACCGAATTATAGCAAAACACCGCGAGACGGGATCGGGTGGCTGCGATTCCGTTGCCGAGCCTCGGCCTTTTCTGCCGCGCGCCGGTGAATGCCTTATCTCTTGGGCCTCGAAGCCGGCGCGGCGGGCCGCATCGCCTCGCGGAATACCTCATCCATGGTTTTTACGTAGACCAGTTTGAGTTGCTCGATGGCGGCCTTTGGGAAGTCGCGCTGTTCGTGGCGGTTCGCCTCCGGCAGGACGACCCTCTTGAACCGCGCCCGGCACGCGGCCAGGAGCTTCTCCCGAAGTCCGCCGACCATCAACACGTCCCCCCTGAGCGTGATCTCCCCGGTGAATGCCGTCGTGTGGACCACCGGCTTGCCGGACAGGGCCGAAAGAAGAGCCACCGCCATGGTTATGCCCGCGGAGGGGCCGTCCTTAGGTATCGCCCCCTGCGGCAGGTGGACGTGGATGTCCTTCTTGGCGAGTTCCTTGGGCTTGAGGCCATACCCGGCGGCGCGTTCCTTTATGTAGGTAAATGCGGCCTGGATTGATTCCTTCATGACGTCGCCCAACTGGCCGGTGAGGGTGAGCGCCCCGTTCCCCTCAAGCGCCGCGGCCTCAACGTAGAGCACCTCGCCGCCAGCCTCCGTCCAGGCAAGGCCGGCCGCGAGCCCCACCCTGTCCTCGCTGACGCGGTCCTCGTGAAAAAACGGGGCGGGCCCCAGCATCCGCTCCAGGTCCGAAGGATTGACCTCGAAAGGTCCCTTCGCCCCGGCGGCGACCTTTCTTGCTATCTTTCTCAGCACCGTTTCGAGCGCGCGTTCCAGGTTTCTGACCCCGGCCTCGCGGGTGAACCTGCGGATCAGAAACAGGATCGTCTCTTCGCCCAGAACGACCTTCCTGTCGTGAAGGCCGGTGGAGGCAAGCTGCCTCGGCAGGAGGTGGCGCTTGGCTATCGCCAGCTTCTCCTCGTCGGTGTAGCCGGGAAGCTCGAGTATCTCCATCCGGTCAACCAGCGCGGGATGGACGCCTTCGAGCGTGTTGGCCGTCGCAACGAACATTACCTGAGACAGGTCGAAGGGAAAACCGAGGTAGTGGTCCACGAACTCCCGGTTCTGCTCGGGGTCAAGCGCTTCGAGCAAGGCCGACGACGGGTCGCCGCGCCAGTCATCGCCCATTTTGTCAACTTCGTCGAGGACGAAGACCGGATTGCGGCTCTGGGAATTCTTGATGCCCTGGATGATCCTTCCTGGCATCGCGCCGATGTAGGTGCGCCTGTGGCCGCGTATCTCCGCCTCGTCACGGACGCCGCCAAGGGACATTCTGACGAACTTGCGCCCAAGCGCGCGGGCTATCGCCCGGCCGAGGCTCGTCTTTCCCACGCCAGGCGGGCCAGCGAAACAGAAGATGGTCCCGGAGTTCGAGCCTTTTATCGCCGAGACCGCTATGTGTTCGAGTATCCTCTCCTTTGCTTTCTTGAGGCCGTGGTGGTTGGCGTCAAGTTCACGCCGGGCCGTCTTCACGTCGAGGATGTCCTTCGTGGACGAGTTCCACGGAAGGTCGAGGACCAGGTCGAGGTAAGCCCGCACGGAGCTGGCCTCCTCCGAAAATGGGCCGAAGCGCGAAAGCTTCGCGATCTCCTTTTCGAGCGGGGTAGTGACCTCGGCCGGGAGCGCCAGGCCGGCTAGCTTTTTCTTGTAGTACGAATCCGACTCCGTCTCGGGCTGCCCGCCCTGAAGCTCGGCCTGAATCGCCTCGAGTTGCTGCCTCAGGAAATACTCCCGCTGGCGCTTGTCCATCTCGTCGCGCGCCTGTCTCGCCAGCTTCTCCTGCATGCCGGCTATTTCGACCTCGGCGGAGAGATGCGTCAGAAGACGGTTCATCCTTTCCACCGGGTCCCGGCACTCCAGCAGGTCTCGCGCCAAGGAGTGCGGGAGCGAAAGATTGGCCGCGGCCGCGTCGGAAAACCTGCCTGGGTCTTCGATCGTGGAGAGGAACTGGCGAACGTCCGAGCCGAGTCCGCCCGAAGTTTCAGCGAGCTGGTCGAGCCTCGAAAGCAGGCTGCGCCTTAGCGCCGCCGCGGCCAGCTTGGCGTCCGGCTCCAGCCGGTCCCTGAGAGGCTCGACGCTGGCGAACCGGACCGCGCCGTGGCGCTTTTCCAGCTCGGCGCGAAGGCGAACCACTCCCTGCACCACCAGGAGCCCTTCTCCCGGGCCGCCCGGCCCCATGCGCAGCAACAGCGCGGCGACGGCCGTGTAACTGGGGCGGCGCTGCTTGACGGGAGACGGGAGGAGAACGACGAGGTCCCCGTGCTTGTGGCTCTGCTCCAGGAGCGGCTTCGCCCCTGGAAGCGGCATGGAGAGCGTCTCGATGGCGTAAGGGAAAACCACTCGGTCGCCGGTCTCCCATACGGGAAGTCGCTTCGGGATGGGCAACGGAAGCGGCTCATCCCCGCGCATACTTATGAGACCTTCACCGGCAGAGCCACTTCGGAGCCGCGGCGATCCGGCACGCGCGGGAACGCGATGGTGAGCACCCCGAGGCTGTAGAGGGCCGCGCCCTTGTGCGTGTTGATGGCGCCCTCGACCCTCAGCCTGCGAGTGACCGGGCCGCGGTCTCTCTCCATCAGGTGATAGGCCTTGAGCCCTTCCCGCGACGTGCTGCGCCGCTCGGCGCGCACGCTGACGACGTCGCCTCTCGCCGTGACTTTCAGGGTGGATGGCTCGATTCCAGGCAAGTCCATCTCCACGACGACCTCGTCTTTCGTCTCCAGAATGTCGTACGGCGGAGCGCTCGCCACTTCAGGCTCGCCCTCGTGCTCGTGAATCACCTGAAGCGCCTCGAAGAGCTTGTTCATCTCGGACTGAAGGCGCATGAGCTCGACGAAGGAGGAGAGTATCTGGCGCATCAGCCGCCCCCCTGCCTGTGGGGATCGGCCAGCCTCTTGACCTCTTCGAGAAATTCGCTGATGTCGCCGAACTGGCGGTAAACGCTGGCGAAGCGGACGAAGGCCACCTTGTCGAGGTCCTTCAGCCGCTCCATGACGTGGTTGCCGATGTCGCTGGTGGAAATCTCGCCATCGGCCGCCTTGTGAAGAAGGCTTTCCACCTCGTCCACGATCGCCTCGACCGCCGCCATCGAGACCGGCCTCTTCTCGCAAGCCTTGAGGACGCCGTTGACCAGCTTGCCCCTATCGAACTTCTCTCTGCGGCCGTCCTTCTTGACCACCCTGTAGGGTATGGTCTCGATGTGTTCGTACGAGGTGAACCGCTTGTGGCACGAGAGGCATTCCCTCCGCCGCCTTATGGTGTCGCCGGAGGCTACCTCGCGGGAGTCAACCACCTTGTCTTCGAGATGTCCGCAAAAAGGGCAGCGCACGGCGAACCTCCTCTCTGAGTTTATCTCACGGCCCGGGCCGCAATCAACCTTCGGGCCCGCTCGTTTCGCTTTCCTTGGCGGCTTCCCTTATTTCGCCCCAATGGACGCGGCCCAGAAGAACATAGCCGATGCCCCAAAGAATGGAAGGGAAGAAAAGGACGGCGTGGCCTATGAAGCCGGCCGCCACGGCGTTGTCTTCGTCCACGCCGTAGAAGGCCGTGAGCGCCCACGCGATGGCTTTGTGGACGCCGCCTATGCCGCCCGGGGTCGGCACCGCGGCGCCGAGCGATATAAAGACGAGAAGGAGGACCGAGGCCTCCCATGGCAGTTGGAGGTGGAGCGCCTCCAGGAAACACCACGCCGCCGCCGCGACGCCCCCCCAGATTACGAGGGAAAGAAACAGGAGGTAGAGGATGACCCGCTTCTTCTTGAAGCTATCCAGCCCCTCCGCGAACCTGAAAAAGAGAGCCGCCAGCTTGTTGAAAACGGGGTGGCGCCCAAGGCCGTAGTGGCGCCGGCTCCAACGCTCCAGCAGCTTCCTCCTCGGAGCCAGCCACCAGGCGAAGAGGCCCGCCGCGAACATGACGGCCAGCAGGACGTACGAGACCTTGTTGACGTCCCCGGCCACGTGTTGGGCCTCCGGGCTCAGGTCGTGGCCGCCGAAGAAGACGTAGAGTGCCCAAAGCGCGACGATGGCGAAAAGGTCTAGGACCCTTTCCAGCACGACCGAGCCGGCCAGCGCGGTGAACGACAGCCCTTCCCACCTGGCCAGAAGAAGAGGCTTGGCTATTTCGCCGACCCTCCCGGGCATGACGCCGGTGATCGCGAACGACACGTTGGTCGCCTTGAGAAGAGGCGCCATCCTGATCTTGCGTCCAGCGGCCGGGCGCAAAAGGACCCCCCAGCGATAGGCCCTCAGAGTTATCGAAAATATCTCGAAAGCCACCGCGGCCATGAGAAGAGGCAGCGCCGCCTGCTTGGCGTCGTGAAGGACGCGCCCGAGGTTGGCGTCTCGAAGAAAGAAATAGAGAAAGACCCCCGCCAGCGCCAGGCTGAGAATCCAAAGCAACGCCCTGCGGGCGGTCATGGCCGCTCACCGCACGACAAGGGGGTTTCGCTTTCCACCAGGTCCGCGCCGGCGTCAAGGTACTTTGCCGGCGGCGGCCCGTCTTTTCCGGCGGGGAGCTTGAGGCGCACCCCTTTCGGAAGCATGGCGCGCAGTGAGGCAACTTCCTGGAACGTCAAGGCCGGGCCGTAGACGCCGGTGGCGGCGCGTAACACTTTGGGCTGGTTGTCCTTGAGGAGACGAACGAGCCGCCTCCTGGCTTCATCTCCAAGCCTGCCCCACTCTACGGCGAACCGCAATTCTATCTCGGGCGCCGTCTTCAGAAGATCACGCATCTCCTTTTCCACTTCCCCCCAGAGGCCCTCGGCCAGGCAGCCCCCATTGAGCACGACCTCCGCGCCGTGAAGGCCCATGCGCACGCATTCGAGAAGCTCGACGCGCTTTCCCGTGTTCGTCTGCCCGCCTGATGGAAAAGCCACGAGCCCGATTCGGCGAAGCTTAGGCTGAGCCTCTTGCAGCGCGGCCCAGAGCGCCATTGGCGCGGCCGCGGCTACCACCCCTTCGTTCCACCACTCCTCCAGCCTTTTTGACGCCTCGCCGGGCGGGAGGAAAGGGTCCGTCAACCCGCCTTCCAGTTTTGAAAGGCGGTCACTTCTGCTTTTCATCAGGCACGACCCATCGGTGCGTTTCCAGAATCTCGAACTCGCGAGGCGTAAGGATCAACTTCGGGTCGAGCGCGTAGTAAAGGGTCCCCTCCCTTGAAATTATGCCGGCGAGAAAGGGAACCGGGGCCTTCTGCAGCAACTCCGGCTTCGGCTTGAGAAGCGCTTCCGAACAGGGGAAAACTTCGACCGCCTTGTCCACTAGAAGCCCCATCGGTTGATGGTTGGGGACGAGGACGATCACCCGGCCCCTTGCCTTGTCAACCGTTCCGAGGCCGATCCTCTCCTTTAGGTCCACGACTGGAAGGATTGTCCCCCTGAGGTCAATGACTCCCTTCACGAACTCCGGGACCTTTGGGAAGGCATGTATTTTCGGAACCCTGAGAATTTCTCTCACGCAGGCGATGGGAAGGGCGTAGTCCTGCCCAGCGACGACAAAGCCGAGGTAAAGGGTCTCGGCGTCGGGCGCGGCTTGCGGTTTTCTCGCGGCGAAAAGGCTCTCCATGGCGCCTCAGCCGCCCTCCGTGCGGAACCTGGCCAGCTCGCGCCCGGCCTCCTCGGCTCGCGTGGAAAGGGCCTCCATTTGAGAGCGCGCTTCGTGGACTATAGCCACTCCGGCCTGGCTGGCCTCGCCGAATTCCTTCACCGACTTCGCGCCGCCCTTGGCGGCCTCCATCTGCGCGGCGGTCTGGGAGAGTACTTCGGCGACGGAGGAGGTCAGCCGCTCCATCGCCTCCCTGATCATCGCCGAGCCGGTGCTCTGTTCCTTGGTGGCCCGCTTGACCTCCTCGGAAAGGCTCCTTATCCGGTTGACAGCATCGAGAATCTGGCCGCTGCTCTGGGACTGCTCGCTGGTCGCCTTGCCAACCTGGTGGGCGAGGTCGCGGACCTGGTCGAGCGATTTTGAAACGCCGTCGGCCGAACGGCTCTGCTCGACGGTGGCGCGGGCTATTTCCTGAACCATCTGGACGGCCGGGGCGACCGATTGCTCGATCCGCTTGAACGAAGCGGCCGTTGCGCCCGACGCGGCGACGCTCTCATCGAGGACGGCCGTTTGCGAGGTGACGCTCTCCACCGCCTTGTGGACCTCCGCCTGAACGCTCGACACCAGCGAGGCGATCTCCCTCGTCGAAACGGAAGTCTTCTCGGCCAGCCCCCGGATTTCGGAGGCCACCACCGCGAAGGACTTCCCGTGCTCGCCGGCCTGCGCCGCGATGATCGCGGCGTTCAGGGCGAGCAGGTGGGTCTGCTCCATCACCTCGTCAATGACCGAGAGTATGTTGCCCACCTCTTCGCTCCGCTGGCCAAGAAGCTTCATCGCCTCCACGGTTTTGCCGAAGGAACCCTGCAACTCCTTCACGCTTTGGGCAGAGCGCTCGACCGCGACCACGCCCGATTTCGCCTCCGAGGAGGCGTTCTCCGCCGCCTCCCTGCTGCGAAGGGCGTTCTGCTCGATCTGCCTGATGCTCGCGCTCATTTCGGTCATGGCCGCCGAAGTCTCTTCGACGAACCTGTTTAGCGTGATTGCCGACGCGCTTATCTGGCGCTGGGCGGCGACGTTCTGTGACAGCGTGGAGGCGGCCTTGTTCACCTGGTCGGTCAGCCCGTCGGCGCTCGACGCGATCTCCTCGATGCTGGTGATCATCTCGAGGACGGAGGAGCTTACCTCCTCGGCGAGCTGTGAGAGCCCCTCCATCTGCCGGGAAACTTCCACGACGGAATTCTGAATCGTCCTGAGGGAAGCGGAAACGCGGTTGGCGGCCGCGTCCTGGGCCTTCGCCTGTTCGAGGTTGCTGTCGAGCTGCCCGCGAACCGATTGGGTGTCCGCCTCCACCTTTTGAAAGGCTCCCCGTATGTCCCTAATCATCGAGGCGAGCTGGCCTGACATCTCCCTGAAACTCTGGGCAAGCCTCCCGAGCTCGTCTCTTCGCCGCTCCGCCTCCGCGGCCGCGGTAAGGTCGCCCCCGGCGATCCTCTTCGCCAGCGTCGTGAGGCTGTATATCGGGGCGGTCAGGTAATTGGTCACCATCAGGGAAATGAAGGTGCCCAGCGCCATGGTCGCCAGGATCGCGAGCAAGCCGAAAATCAGGTAGCCGCGGCGCAGCGCCGAAAGGCCCGAAAGGGCGACGACCATTCTCATTTCGCCGAGGTCTTTCGGGCCGGATGGTGCCGAGCCCTGGGTTTCAAAGCCAAATTCTCCAACCGGCGTCGCCGCCTCGGCGGCTTTGCGTATCGGGACCCTGATCAGAAGCGCCGCTCCCTTGTCGGTCTTCTGCGAGGAGACGGCGACGGCAGCCGGAAGCGCGGAGAATGGCTCGTAAGGCGCCTTGCCGAGCGGGCCGTCCGCCTGAAGGACCTTTTCGGAGGCGTCGGTAAACTCCGCCCATAGGATGTTGGGATCGGCCTTCAGCATGCCGTCGAGAGTGTTCTTCAGCCCCTGCTTGTTGAACTGCAAGTCGTAAGTGGAAAGGTTCCCTACCATGACGCCGAGGCTCTTGTACGACTCCTGGATCTGTCCCAGCGCGACGGACCGCGACTTGGCGTAAAAAAGGAGCGCCTGGGCCAGCGAACCCAGGAAAAGCAACACCACGAGGACCGACAGTATCTGCCCGCGTACGCTCCCCCCCACGAACTTCTCGAAAAGTCCGCGGACATTGAAGCGCTCACTCATAGATCGTCCCCGAGGCGAGCTCCTTGGGCAGCTTGTTGATCCTCAAGGCTCTCGCCGTGCCTTTGTTCACGGCCGTCGCCGCGTCGGTGACCGGAACCACTTTCGTGTCCGGCGCCTTGCCCGAGGAGAGGATTTCGGAGGCGATTTCGGCCGCCTTCGACCCCGCCGATTCGGGAGGAATATAGGCGGCGGCAAACGCCCCGTTGGAGACCAGCCCTTCCGAATAGGCGAGCGGTATCATCCCACCGTCAACGCATTTCGAGATGATGAAGCGGAGCGACTCCGGGGACTGGGTCAGCGGATCGGGCAGAAGAAGAACGTACTGGGCCTGGCCCCGAATCCCGTCCAGAACCTTCGGGAGGTCGTCGGTCCCCTGCACGGTCGAGGTCGAGGCGGAAAGCCCCTCGCCGCCAAGGGTCGAGGCGATTTCGAGCGCCGAAGCCGAAATGGCAGCCTGGTTCAAGACGATGATGCTCTTCCCCTTGCCCAAGGACTTTATCACTTGCGCAAGCAGCTTTGGCGCGCCAAGGGAGGCGACGCCGGTCATCTTGGCGTCGTGCGTCAGGCCGTCAACCTCCGGATAGTAGACCATGGCGTAGACGATCTCCACGTCCGGCATGGCCTGCCTTGCCTTCTTGGCCGCATAGGAGCCGACGGCAAAAATCAGGTCCGGAGCCTGCCCCTTCAAAGCCGCGAGCGCGGCGTCATCCTTGTCCGTCCCGTCAAGTTCCACGGCGGCCGGGTTGAAGCCGCGGAGCTGCTTGGCGTAGGCCATCTGGATGAAGCCGTTCTTCGCGTCGTCGTAAGCCTGCACGCCCTTTCGCAGCACGACGAAAACGCCCGAGGCGCTCGCGCTGAACGAAGCCAGACAGAGGAGCAGGACCGTCAAGAGACATTTCGGCCAACGAAGGATCATCGCCACCTCCTCAACCTTCGCCCTAAAGGATATCACCCGCGCCCTTTGAGTTCAACGTCAAGGGTCCTTGAGCGCGCCATGGTGACCATGCCCACGCAGCGCGGCACGCGCCTCAGGTTCTTGCAGCGGGCGAAAACGACCGCCACGCGGCCTTCCTGCGGCGCCTTGCTATGGCGGGCGGCGAAAAGAGCCGCAGCCTGGGCAACACCGTACGGGCACTCTTCGAGCCGGGACGGGTTGCGCACGACGACGTGGCAGCCGGGGTAATCGGCCGCGTGGAACCAGAAATCCTCGCCACGCCCAATCCTGAAAGTCACGAAGTCGTTCGCCTGCGCGGTCTTGCCGGCGTATCCGGTGAACCCTTGCGGCAGATCGAGCTTCGTAACCCCCTTGGGCAGCTTGCCTCCGCCCGCCGCCTTCTCGCGGGACGTTGCCTTGGCTGGCTTGGGAAAGAGGCGGGAAAGGTCGCTCTCGGCGGCCACTGCTTCGCGCTCCAGGGCAAGCGCCGCCTCGTCCCTCGCGATGCTGGCCAAGATCGCCGCGGTTTTCTCGATTCTGGCCTTGCCGCGCTTCGCAAGCCTAAAGAATCGCGCGGCGTTTTCTTTAAGCGACATGGAGGGGTCGAGCTCAACGGTAACGGTTTTAGGGGGCGAGGCTTCGTAGTCCATCACTTCGGCCTTGGAAAGTCCCCTTCGCCCGAGATCTTTTTGGGACAAAAGGGCTTTCCCGGCCGCTTCGAGCCCGGCCCACGAACGGCCCTCGAAGCGATCCGCTTCCACGGCCTTCAGGCGCCTTTGAAGCGCCAGCGTTCTTTTTTGGATGGCCTGCATCGCTCGCCGCCGTCCGGCGTCAACGAGCGCGGCCCTGATTGCCTCAGAGGCCGTTTCGCGAAAATAGCGCTCCGGATCGCCCTCGGGCGATGTCGCGGTCACGCCTTGCCTGGGCGGAGGCGGCGCCCAAATCTCGCCGCAGGCGCCCGTCCTGAACTCGCCCTTGAACCGTCTCGCTGCCCAGAGGACGGCGCCCTCTTCCGAAAGCAGAAGGAGGTTGGCGGCGCGCCCCAGCCCCTCGCAGACGAGCACCCCGCCCCCAGCCATGACCAGTTTCAGGACCGGCTCGTCCGCCACCGGCTCGGCCCGTTCCACCCGGGCGCTCTTCAAGCGGGCTCGAAGGATATCCGGCACGGCGCCATCCGGCCAAGGCCACGAACAGAGACCCAGGTGAAAAGCATCCGGCCTGCAACATAAGCCGAGCGTCTCCCCGGCCGAGAATACGAGGCCGAGGAAGAACGGGGCGGGAGAAGACACCTCCCTGATGAACCGGCCTCCAATGGCCGCCTCGACCAACGGAGCGAGCGCCTTGGCCTCAGAGGCGTTCATTTTCTCTTCCTACTGGATTCTGCGGAAGCGGCGCCGGCGCCACTTGTACTTGAGGTCGCCGGCCAGCGCCTTGAGCCGCCATAACCGGCCGACGTAGAGAAACCCGAAAATCGCTCCGCCCAGGTGGGCGAGGTGCGCAATGTTTCCGCCTCCCCCGACCGCGATGAAATAGACGCTCACCACCATGAAACCCACGACCAGCACCCAGATCTTCATCGGGATTATGAAGAAGAGCAGCACCTTCGTTTGGGGAAAATAGACCGCGTAGGCGGCCAGAATGCCGAAGAGCGCGCCGCTCGCGCCGATTATCACCACGTTGCCTTGGGGCATGAAGGCGCCCAGGATGCCTCCCGAAAGCGCCGCCCCGAAGTAGAGGATCAGGAACCGCTTCAACCCCATGAAGAGCTGCAAGTCCCCGCCGAAAAAATAGAGCGTCAGCATGTTGAAAATAAGGTGCATAGGGCTGCCGTGGAGGAATGCGTAGGTGAGAAGCGTGTAGACGCGGCCAGGAAAAACATGGCCGGGAACGAGCCCGAACATCGCCGAAAGCCTGTCAATCGAGCCAGGGAAAGGGCCCGGAGAGAACGCCTGGAGGAGGAAAACGGCGACGTTGACGCCTATGAGCGCCCCCACCGCCCTCGTCCAAGTCCCCCCAAGCCTCACCTGGTAATTTCCGTACAACGAACGCGCCTCCAAGAAAGCGAAGTATACCACGCGGCAGGCGGGACGCATCCCCGCTTTATGACTGTACCGCTCCCTGGCTTTGAAATTTCAGGAGAGTATTTCCGCGCAGGCGGAGGCGACGGCTTCCGGAGAGATCGCTTCAAGGCACGGCGGCTTCCCGGCTTTTGACGGCTGGCACTCCTGCCAGAAGGCCTGGCGGCAGGGCGAACAGGGCAGGGCGGCGTAGATGACGCGAAATCGTGCTGACGGAAGGTAGGGCTCCGTCTTGTGCGGCGCGCCGGGGCCGAAGACGGCAACGACGGGAACCCCCACGGCAGCGGCGACGTGCATCGGCCCGGAATCGTTTCCAGCGAAGAGCGCGGCCTTCGCGACGACGGCGGCCATCGAGCGCAACGTCGTCTTGCCGGCCAGGTCAACGGCCACGGGGCACGCCTCGCGAAAGCGCGCGTGGACGGCGGCGTCGCCAGGGCCACCCACCAAAACCGGTGTCAATCCTCTTCTTTCAAGAAGGGCTTTTCCAACCTCGCCGAACCGCCCGGCGTGCCACGCCCTGGGCGGCTTGCTCGCTCCAATATGAAAGACGGCGAACGGCTTGCCGAGAAGGCCCGCCTCGGAGAGAATATTTTCGGCCTGCGCTTTATCTTCATCACCGAGAGGAAAAGAGAGCGGTTCGTCCTCTAGCGCCACGCCGAAAGGCGAGAGCACCGCCGCGAACTGCTTCGCGTGGTGCAGGTGCCAGTCCTCCTTCGTGAAGGAGACCGGATGAGTCAGCAGGAACGATCTGTGGTCGGTGCCGAGCCCGGCGCGGACCGGAATCCCGGCGAGCTTCGCCAGCAGCGCCTCCCGGAATCCCTTGGGAAAAATAACCGCCGCGCCGAACCCCTCTTTCCGCAGGTCGCCCGCCTGGCGCCGCACCGCCCTCAACGTCGTCCCCTCTATCGTCTCTACGCTTGTAATTCCCGGCAGCGTCCGCACCGCCTCTTTCAGCCCGTGCTTGGCTAGCGCGGTCAGCTCCCATGAGGGATGGGCCTTTTTCAGCGCCGAGAGCGCGGGGGTGCAGAGAATCACGTCCCCGAGCCAGTTGGGCAGCCTGACGAGGAGCTTCGCCTTTTCAGGAAGAAGGGCCAGCGCCGTGGTCACCTCCCGAAGAAGTAGTAGGCCGCGGCGGCGACGCCCGCGGCGACCAGGGCGGCCAGAGTGATCTTGAACCAGCTCCATGGCTTTTCGCCGTAGAGCGCGCCCGTCTCCCCGTTGACGACGAAGTTGTAGACCTTCCCCTTGTACCTGAAGGAGCCCGCCCACAGCGGGCAGAGCAGGTGCTTGAAGGTCTGTTCCGAGAGCTTGGTGTTCACGGCGAGGTCGCGCTGGGTGTCGCCGGGGACGTCGCCGCTGCATTTGGAAACCTGGTCGGACTCGATGTTGTTCTGCGCGATCCGCCAGACGAACTTCAGGTCCATGTCAGGGTTCAGGATGCCGAAGCCAGCCAGGTAGCGCGTGTCGTATGCGACCAGCCCGTTCTTCGTGTCGTAAGGATAAACCTTCAAAATCAGGTTGATCCTCTCCTCCTTGACCGCCGGAACCAGGACGTCGTCGTAGAAGTCGCTCCTCGTCCCGGAGGCCGGCTCCCAGCGGACCTTCTGAACCCGCTGGTCGCGCCATACGGTCTGGCCGTTCTCGACGGCCGAGACCCTTTCGGTCACGTAGTAATAAAAGCCGGCCATTGCGCTCCACACGCTCTTCGCCAGTGCATCGAAGGTGAAAAAGGGAAGGTAGAGCCCGGTAATCTTGTCGAGCCTCGCCATCGCCTTCAGGTCGTTCGGCCTGAACCAGCCGGCGCCGATCCATTTTTTGAACATCTCCTGGCATTGGGCGAGTGGCACCTTGAAGGGGATGAGCGATTCGGGCATGACCACGTCCTGAGTCGCCGCGGGCGAGGCCTCTTCCGCGACGTACGGCGTGTCGCAGAAGGGGCAGGCGAGGTCCCTTCGCCCGCTCGGCGGAAGCTGGACGGTCGCGCCGCACTGCTTGCACGAAAGAGTCTTTAGCTCGACGCCGTAGCCCTTGCCTTTAGGATGCTCGTCTAGAAATGCCAGCAGGTCGTGCTCCTCGGCGTGAAACGGGCCCTCTTTGGGGACCTCGACGTCCGACCCGCAGTAGGCGCACTTCATCTGCTGGAGCGCGGGGTTCCACGCAAGCTGGCCGCCGCACTGCGGGCACGGAAAGGTTTTCGGCGCTTCAGCCATCGCCACCTCCTCCGTAAAAGCATACCACGCCCCGCCCTTCGCCGCTTCGCGGCGCGAAAAGCATTCTCACCACGGAGAACACCAAGGCCACAAAGGTCACGAAGGAATGAAAGATTGAATCGAAGGCGCCGAGGCACGGAGGAGCGATAATAGTTGCATTACATGCGCCAAGGTCACGGAGGAGAAGAAGTGTTTGGTGTCTTGTGTCTCGTGCATCTCTTTCCGCCGCGCGGTGAGGTACAATAGGGCCGCGCGCGGGCGCGCCGGCTGGAGGGGGCTTCATGTGCGGCATCTTCGGGATAGTGATGGAAAAGGAGGGCAAGCTCGGGCCTGTGCTGGTCGAGGCGTCGCGCCGCCTCTCGTACCGGGGTTACGACTCGGTCGGCTGCGCGACGATTTCCGAGCGCGGGGAGATTGATCTCAGGAAGGACGTTGGCAAGGTGGAGGAGGTCGCCCAAAAGCTTGGCCTCGAAGGAATGCGAGGCGTCAGGGGCATGGCGCAGCTTCGCTGGGCCACCTTCGGCGCCCCCTCGAAGGCCAACGCCCAGCCGCACTTGGATAGCGGCGGCGGGATGATAGGCGCCCACAACGGGAACGTCGTAAACAACGTGGAGCTTCGGGAGCAGTTCATCGCCGAAGGCATGACGGTGCGCTCCACCAACGACGGAGAATCGTGCGTTCACGCCGTCGAGCGTTACGCCAAGAAGGGCCTTCCGATGGTCGAGGCTATCCGCATGGCGGCGGCCGATCTAAAGGGGGACTACGCGTTCGTCGTAGGCCTGAGCGGCGAGGATTGCCTCTACGTCTTCAAGAAGGGATCTGGCCTCGTCGTCGGGCTAGGCGATGGCTTCACATGCGCCGGCTCTGACCTGCCTTGCCTTCTTCCGCTCACCAGGCGAATCATCAGGCTGAGGGACGGCGACATCGCGGTGCTTCGGGCCGGTGGAGCCGAGGTCTTCAGCGCGGAAAGCGGTGCGCGGGTGGAGCGCGAGCCAGAGGAGATCACCGAGAGCATGGAGGCGGCGCAGAAGGGCGGCTACGCGCATTTCATGCTGAAGGAGATCCACGAGCAGCCGGAGATGGCGGCGGAGCTGATCCACCTGCTCGAGGCCTCCAAGCACGCGCGGAAGTTCGCGTCGAAGATGCAGGACGCGCGCAATCTCTACCTCGTCGCCTGTGGCACGAGCTACCACGCCTGTATCCTCGGTTCCGTCTACCTGGCCAGGCTCGCTGGCCGGGCGGCCGTTCCCGTCCTGGCGCCGCAGTTCCTCGCCCAGTACCTCGGGGCGCTTGGCCCGGACGACGCGTGCCTCTTCGTCAGCCAGAGCGGCGAGACGAAGGACGTCCTCAACGCTCTGGAGGCGGCGCGCTCGAAGGGCGCGGCCATACTCGGGCTGGTCAACGTCCTGGGCTCGACGCTGATGAACGCGAGCGACTTGTACCTGCCGCTGGCCTGCGGCTACGAGATATCCGTCCCGGCGACGAAGACCTTCACCAACCAGTGCGTCGCGTTTCTCTACCTGGCGATGCGGATGGGCGGGCTGGACACCAAGGAACTGGCCGTGCTGCCGGGGCTTATCGAGGATGCCATCAAGACGACGGACCCCCTCATAGGCGAAGTGGCCGGCAAACTTCACGATGCGCCGGACCTCTACTGCCTTGGCTACGGCCTAACCTACCCGATCGCTCTCGAAGGGGCGCTGAAGCTTAAAGAGATCACCTACTCTCACTGCGAGGGGATGCTCTCGACCGAGTTCAAGCACGGGCCGCTCTCCGCGGTTGACGAAGGCTATCCGATAATTTTCGTCGCCGGCCCCGAAGACATCCACCTGGCCGTGAGCGGCCTGAACGAGACCGCGTGCAGGGGAGCCAACACGATCGTCGTGGCCGAGGACGACCAGAGGCTCAAGGCCAACGCCAAGGCGCTCCTTCCGCTCCCACCTTCAGGCCCATTGTTCGCGCCAATTCTCGCGACGATACCGTTGCAGCTTCTCGCCTACAGGATGAGCGTGGCCCGCGGATACGATCCCGATTTTCCCAGGAATTTGAGCAAGACGCTTACCGTTGATTGAAGGAGGCATGACATGGACGCCAGGTCAAGGTTCTTGTCTTTGTCGCTGTTGGCGGTGGCGGCCGGAATGTTCTCCGGCTGCGCCACGCACAGGCTTGAGAACGTCTGGGCCGACCCCTCCTACCACGGGCCGCTAAAGCGCGTTCTGGTGCTGGCCACCAACAAGGACACGGCTTCCCGCCGCATCTTCGAGGAGATCGTGGTGGCCGGTCTCGCGAAGCGCGGGATTGATGCGGTGCCCTCGTACGACGTGATGCCCGAGGCCAAGCCCACGGAGAAGGAGGTCGCCGCCAAGGTGAAAGAAGGCGGCTACGACGCGGCGCTCGTCACCAGGGCGTTGGGGCAGGAGCACCGCGCGACCTACATTCCCGGCTACAGCTACGCCGTGCCGTACGTCGTCCCGGGGCCGTACTGGGGAACCTATTCGATTTGGTACGACTACGTTTGGGACCCTGGTTACGTCCAAGAGTACGACGTGGTGGGGCTCGAAACGACGCTCTGGCTGACGGGAGGCGAGGGCAAGGTCGTCTGGGCCGGCACCACCGAGACGCTTGCGTCGGACTCGGCGGCCAGGAAGGGGCGCGCCGTAAGCCGCGCCGTCCTTCCTGCGCTTGAACGGCTCGGAATCATCGGGCCGGAGAAAAAATAGCCGGCGCTTGGGAAATAGGATTCCTCACCCGGTCTCTCGGGGGTTCATTTAAGCGGGAGGTGCTTGATGCGCTCGTTGGCGGGAAAGACGCTCTTCATCACCGGCGCGAGCCGAGGCATTGGCAAGGCGATAGGAATCAGGGCGGCGAAGGACGGCGCCAACGTCGTAATTGCGGCGAAGACGACGCGGCTTGATCCGAGGCTTGAAGGTACCATTTTTACGGCGGCCGAAGAGATGATAGCCGCCGACGGGAAAGCGCTGCCCGTCGCCTGCGACGTCAGGGACGAGGAGCAGGTGCGGGCCGCCGTCGCAAAAGCCGTCGAAACCTTCGGCGGAATTGACATCCTAGTGAACAACGCCAGCGCGATAAACCTGAGCGGCACCATGGATCTGCCGCTCTCGCGTTTCGACCTCATGTTCCAGGTCAACGCGCGCGCCACCTTTTTATGCTCCAAGACGTGCATGCCGCACCTGCTGAAGGCGGCGAACCCGCACGTCCTCACCCTTTCTCCTCCGCTCAACACCGATGCGAAGTGGTTCAAGGGCATGGCTCCATACACGATGACGAAGTACGGCATGACGATGGTGACGCTGGGGCTTTCAAGGGAATTCAAGAGCGCTGGGCTCGGCGCCAACGCCCTCTGGCCCAAGACCGGCATAGCGACCGCCGCCGTTAGAAACATTCTGGGCGGGGAAGAGGCGGTCCGCCACTGCCGGAAGCCGGAGATCGTCGCGGACGCGGCGTGGTTCGTGCTTAGCCGCGAAAGCCGGGGCTGCTCCGGAAACTGTTTCATTGACGAAGAGGTGCTTCGCGAAGAGGGCGTCCAGGATCTTACCCGCTACGCCGTTGACCCAAAAGCGGAGCTTCCCAACGACTTTTTCGTCTAACGGCGCGCGGCGAGACGCGCTCAAGCGGACAAGCAACGAAGATAGTTGTGGGCCATAACGCCCATGTGATGGGTTAATTACCTCAGCGAAATCCTCTCCTTCCTCTATTTCCTCCCTATCTGACACCAGTGAAGATAGATTAAAACCAGAGAGCGCCCTTTCGCGAGGGCGCTTGAAAGGAGCCTCTGATGGCGAAGATATTGGTAGTGGATGACGATCCCGACATCACCGAAACGATCCGGCTGGTGCTCGAGAAGGCGGGACACAAGGTGTCTTCGGCGTCCAACCAGCGGGACGGACTCCAGGCCACCGAGAAATTCAAGCCAGACCTTCTCCTTCTGGACGTGATGATGGAGGAGCCGGACGACGGTATAGCGATGGCCCGCGAGCTTAGAAGGCGCGGATTCAAAAAGCCGATCCTGATGCTTACTAGCCTGGGGAGCGTCACGGGTCTTTCCTTCGGCCGCCATGAGGACGTCGTGCCCGTGGACGATTTTCAGGAGAAGCCGATCGCCCCGGCCAAGCTCTTGGAGCGCGCCGGCGCGCTTCTGAAGAAGGGGGGCTGACATGTTTATTGCCGATCAGGAAAGGCTTTCGGGTGAGATCGTGGCGCTAGCCGGCCGCTACGGCCGGGACCGCTCGGCGCTCCTGCCGATTCTACAAACGGTCCAGTCAAGGTACCATCACATTTCCGACTACGCGATGCAGGAGGTCGCGAGCCTTTTGAACATCCACCCCGTCGAAGTTTACAGCGTGGTGACCTTCTACGCCTTCCTCAAGGCCAGGCGCCAGGGGCAGTTCGTGATACGGCTCTGCCGCACGATCTCCTGCGACATGCAGGGCAAGGAGAGGGTGGCGCGCCAGCTTGAAAACGAGCTGGGCGTCAAATTCGGGCAGACCACTGCCGACGGCAAGTTCACCCTCGAATGGGCCAACTGCCTGGGAATGTGCGACCAGGGGCCGGCGCTCCTTGTAAACGACCAGGTCTTCTCGAAAGTGACGGCGGAGAAAGTCCATGACATTTTGGAAGCGTGCCGCCGCAGCTTCTCCGTTTACGCCTCTCAGAAGGAGGGACACTGACATGAGCGCCCTCAAGGGACCGATTCTGTTTGGTGATTTTATGCCCGAGGCCGGGCTGGCAAGGGCTTTGGCGATGACGCGCGGCGACGTGATTTCCGAGGTTCGGGCATCCGGGCTGAAGGGGCGGGGCGGCGCGGGTTTCCTCACCGGCATGAAATGGAACATAGCCGCCGCCGCGCAGGGGAACAGAAAATTTGTCGTCTGCAACGCCGACGAAGGCGAGCCTGGGACCTTCAAGGACAGAGTCCTTCTCGCCTCTTATCCGGATCTTGTGTTCGAAGGAATGACGATAGCCGGTTACGCGATCGGCGCCGGGTCCGGAATCATGTACCTGCGTGGTGAATACGGGTATCTCCTGCCCGGCCTCGAAGAGACGTTGAACGCGAGGCGCCGCGGAAGGTTGCTGGGAGAAGCCGTCTCGGGGAAAAAGGATTTTTCATTCGACATCGAGATCAGGCTCGGCTCTGGCGCCTACGTCTGCGGCGAGGAGACGGCACTGATCGAATCGCTCGAGGGCCACAGGGGCGAGCCCAGGAACAGGCCGCCCTTCCCGGTCAACACCGGCTACCTGGGCTGCCCGACGATAGTGAACAACGTCGAGACGCTGGCGCTCGCGGCGCGCGTCATGTCGGAAGGCGCCGAGTGGTTCAAGAAAATCGGGACCGGCAAATCCACCGGCTCGAAGCTATTTTCCGTCTCCGGCGACTGCGAGCGGCCCGGGGTTTACGAGCTGCCCATGGGCATAACCATCGCCCAGCTTTTGAAGGAGGTGGGGGGCGAGGAGGCGAAGGCGGTGCAGGTGGGCGGCGCCTCCGGCCATTGCGTCCCGGCCGCGCAGTTCAGCAGGGCGCTCGCCTTCGAGGACATCCCGACGGGCGGTTCGGTTATCGTCTTCGGAAAAGAGCGAGACATGCTTCTGGCCGCGAAGAACTTCATGGAATTCTTCGCCGAGGAGTCGTGCGGCCAATGCACGCCTTGCCGGTACGGCACGAAGGTCCTGCTGGAAGGAATAGAAAAGCTCGAAAGCGGAAAGTGCTCCATGACCTACCTCAAGGAGCTCCTCGCCTTGGGCGAAACGATGCAACTGGCCTCGAAGTGCGGCCTCGGGCAGTCGGCGCCCAACGCCTTCATCTCCATCGCCGCGAACTTCAAGGACGAAGTGCTCGGGAGGGAGCGGTGTTTTGAAGGGAGGGGACAATGACATCCAAGAACCTCGAAAGCCGGGCCCCGGTCAGCCAGAGGCGGCAGGTGGTGCCGGTGGCCTCGGCCGGTGACGGAATCGGCGCCAGCGTATCCTTGACGATAGACGGCGTTGAGGCTAAGGTTCCGTTCGGCACGACCATCCTGGAAGCCGCCAAGGAGATGAACATAAGGATCCCAACCTTGTGCAACCACGACGACCTTTGCATCGCCGGAGTTTGCCGGGTCTGCGTCGTGGAGATCGAGGGACAGCGAACGCTCCAGGCTTCGTGCGCCTACCCGGTGACCCAGCCTGTCAAAGTCAGCACCCACACTCGAAAAGTCAGGCAGGCGCGCCGCCACATCCTCGACCTCATGCTGGCGAACCATTACGGCGAATGCTACACCTGCTGGCGCAACGGGAACTGCGAGCTGCAAAGCCTGGCCGGCGAATACGGCGTGGACGGGTTTCGCTTCGGAAAGATGGAAAAGCCAAGGTACGCCATAGACCAGTCGAGCTATTCGGTCGTCAGGGACATGAACAAGTGCATCCTCTGCCGGCGCTGCGTCCGTACGTGCATAGACCTCCAGGAGGTCGGAGTCCTAGAAGCCGTCAACCGGGGGCAGGAGACGAAGATCGCCTGTTTCATGGACAAGCCCCTCGGTGACGTCGTCTGCATCAACTGCGGCCAGTGCATAAACAGGTGCCCCACCTCGGCCCTGGCGGCTAGCGACCCGACCGACGAAATTTGGGCGGCGATTGACGATCCCGGAAAGCACGTGGTCATTCAGACCGCTCCGTCGCCGAGGGCGGCGATCGGCGAATGCTTCAATTGCCCGCCGGGGACTCCGCTCACTTTTCAGATGAACACCGCGCTGCGACATTGCGGCTTCGACAGGGTTTTCGACACCAACTTCACCGCCGACCTGACGATAATCGAGGAGGGTACCGAGCTTCTGTCGAGGCTGCACAAGGCCCTGGTGGAAAAGGACAAGGCGGTGGCGCTGCCGCAGTTCACGTCTTGCTCCCCGGGGTGGGTCAAGTACCTGGAACACTTCCATCCCGAGATGATCCCGCACCTATCCTCCGCCAAGAGCCCCCAGCAGATGTTCGGCGCCGTCATCAAGACCTACTACGCGAAGCTCAACGGCCTCAACCCGGCCGACATCGTGAGCGTGGCCTTGATGCCGTGCTCGGCGAAGAAGTTCGAATGCAACCGCCCGGAGATGTGCGACAGCGGCTTCAAGGACGTTGACTACGGGCTGACGACGCGCGAGATGGCCGCCATGATAAAGGAGGCCGGCGTGGACCTCCCGAATATGCCGAAGTCCGATTTTGACGAGCCCTTCGGCACGGCGACCGGCTCAGGCGTTATCTTCGGCGCGACGGGCGGCGTCATGGAATCGGCGTTGAGGACGGTGATTGAGCTCGTCTGCGGCATCAAAGTGGAAAAGCTGTTTGACCACGCCGACATCGTGCCGGTCCGCGGGTTCGAGGGAATAAGGTACGCCGAGCTTCCCATAAAGGACGTGGGCCCAGTTCCTCCCATTCTGGACAAGCACTTCAAGGACTGGAAATGGCTGAAGGGGGCGACCCTCAAGGTGGCGGTGGCCCACGGCACGGCCAACGCGAAACGGGTTCTCGACAACATCAAGGCCGGAGGGAAATTCAGCGAGTGCCACTTCATCGAATTCATGGCCTGCCCCGGTGGTTGTCTCGGAGGCGGGGGCCAGCCCATTCCGACGAGCCCCGAGATCAGAGCCGCGCGGGCGAAGGCGATCTATGCGGAGGACGCCGCCTACCAGGTGCGCAAGTCATACGAGAACCCGGCGGTGGCCCACCTCTACGAGAACTTCCTCACCGACGGGCCGTGCGGGCACCAAAGCCACAAGTTGCTTCACACGTGCTACACTGCAAGAGGGAAGTACATTTTATAACGCGGCATCTGGAGCGCGTGCCGCTCCTCGGGGCCGCTCGGCGAGAGACCGGAGGCTTTTGGCGATGGCGGACAGGGACGACCGAAAAAAGATCGCGGCTGGCGATTTCCCGCGGCCGGGTGACCTCGACGCCAGGCTTAAGCAGGGCGCGCGGGTCATTCTCGACAAGATAAACTCGCAGGTGGCCGCGGGCGATTCCATCGAGCAGATTCTCGGTTTCGTCTTCAGCGAGACCCGCGGAATCATGCCGTGCGACCGCATCGGGCTTGCACTCTTGGAAGAGAGCGGGCGCAGGGCGGCCGCCCACGTCGCGCTCGCCTCGTACTCGCCCTTGTACCTGAACAAAGGGTATAGCGCCGACGTGGAAGCCACCAGCCTGGGGCGCGTTCTCAAGACCGGCGAGCCGCGCATCATCGGCGATCTGGAAACGTACGCGCTGGCCCACCCTCACAGCGAGACGACGCGGATGCTTTTGCGCGAGGGGGTGCGCTCCAGCATGACCTGCCCCCTCGTAGTGAACGGAAGGCCGCTCGGTTTCCTTTTCCGCAGTTCGAGGTTCCCGAACGCCTACTCGGACCGCGAAGTCACGCTTCACCTTAGAATGGCCGAAAGGCTCGGCCAGGCCGTGGAAAAGGCGTGGAGGATAGAGCAGCTCGAAGCGACGACAAGGGCCTACACGCAGATGCTGGGCTTCGTGGCGCATGAATTGAAAAACCCCCTCGCCTCGATCATCTCGGAGGGACGCGTGATGGAGGAAGGCTACCTCGGAGAACTTTCCGCCAAGCAGGAAGAGATGGTGGGCAAGATGGTGCGCAAGGCCGAGTACCTGCTCGGCCTTACGCGCGACTATCTCGATCTGGCGCGCATCGAGAGCGGCGATTTGAAATTCCTGGCGCTTCAGCACGTCGGGATGGAAAAAGAGGTCGTATCGCTTGCCGTGGAACTGGCCAAGCCCCAGATCGAAGAGAGGGGAATGACCCTTGAAAGGGAAGGCGAGGCTCCAGCGGAAGTCCAGTGCGACCCGGGCCTCATGACGATCGTCGTGACGAACCTGCTGGCCAATGCCGCGAAGTACGGCAAGGAGGGCGGGAGGATCGTACTTGGCGTCGAGGGCTCGGAGGCGGCGCTCAGGTTTTGGGTTTTCAACGAGGGGCCGGGCTTCCCGGACAGCCAAAAAGGTGACCTCTTCAGGCGCTTTTCAAGGCTTAGAAAGGCTGAACTGATGAAACAGCGCGGAACGGGAGTCGGGCTCTACAACTGCTGGCATGCCGTCCAGCTACACGGCGGCCGCATCTGGGCCGAGTCGGTGGAAGGAGCGTGGGCGAAGTTCACAGTGGAAATCCCTCAGCCTCTTCCGGCGTCCTTGGCCTGAGAGGAGGTTCAAGCGATGACTACCACGAGGCGCGACGTCATCATAGATGAAGCGCCGATTTTCGAAACGATAGCAGCGTCTCAAAGGCACAGCGCCTCCCTGGTGAGGGATATCCTCGCCAAGGCGCGGGAGCTCCATGGCCTCTCGCCCATCGAGGTGGCTCCGCTCATGAATGTCCCCGATCCCGAATTGCTGGGGGAATTGTTCAAGGCCGCGTCGGAGGTCAAGGAGACGATTTACGGGAACAGGCTGGTTCTCTTTGCGCCGCTCTATATATCCAACCTCTGCGCGAACGAGTGCCTCTACTGTGCCTTCCGCAACCGCAACGCCGAGGTCAAGAGACGCGCGCTGAACCAGGGCGAGGTCGCGGCCGAAATAAAAAATCTCGTGGAGCAAGGCCATAAGAGGGTCCTGCTGGTGGCCGGCGAGTCCTATCCGAACGAAGGCTTCTCCTACGTGCTGAAGTCAATCGAGACGATCTACGCCACCAAAAGCGGTAATGGGGAGATTCGGCGGGTCAACGTCAACGTCGCCCCACTGCCCGTCGAGGAGTTCATGGAACTCAAGGCGGCGAAGATAGGAACCTACCAGCTCTTCCAGGAAACCTACCACCACGAGACCTACAAGAAGGTCCACCTCAAAGGCAGGAAGACCGATTACGAATGGCGCGTCACGGCGATGGATCGCGCGATGGAAGCCGGCATTGACGACGTGGGGATAGGCGTGCTCTTCGGCCTTTGCGACTGGAGGTTCGAAATCCTCGCGCTGATGCAGCACATAAGCCACCTCGAGGCAAAGTTCGGCGTCGGCCCCCACACCATAAGCGTCCCGCGGCTCGAACCGGCCGTCGGGTCGCAGATGGCGAGCCACCCGCCCCAGCCAGTTTCCGACGTTGACTTTAGAAAGATAGTCGCGATTCTAAGGCTGGCCGTGCCGTACACGGGAATCATCATGTCCACGAGGGAAACGGCGAGGATGCGGCGGGAGACTTTTGCCTTGGGCGTCTCCCAGATATCAGCCGGCAGCCGCACCAACCCTGGCGGCTACACTTCCAGCGAGAAAGAGGACGAAGCTCAATTCTGCCTGGGCGACCACAGGCCCTTGGACGAAGTGATAAGGGACGTCGCTGCGCTCGGCTACGTGCCGTCGTTCTGCACGGCCTGTTACAGGCTGGGCCGCACCGGCGCGGACTTCATGGACCTTGCCAAACCTGGAGAAATCAAGTCCCACTGCTCGCCGAACGCGCTCTCGACCTTCATGGAGTATCTCATTGATTACGCGTCGCCCGAGACGCGCGGCCAAGGCGAATCCGTCATCGCTAGCTCGCTGGCCAAGATGGACGACGTCCTACGGGCGAAGACGGAAAGAATGCTCGCCATGGTTCGTGACGGCAAGAGGGACGTTTACTGCTGACCAAAACTTGGCGAAAGATCATCTGGAGCACCCATGCAGCCGGCGCCTAAAAGCTTCCGCCTCCACGTTGGAATCTTCGGGCGGAGAAACGTAGGCAAATCGAGCATACTCAACGCCGTCACGGGCCAGGAGGTTTCCATAGTGTCGGAGACGGCCGGGACGACGACCGACCCGGTCGAGAAGCCCATGGAGCTTCTTCCTTTCGGGCCCGTCCTCTTCATTGACACGGCCGGCGTTGACGACGAAGGGGCGCTCGGGAAGGAGCGGGTCCGCAAAACGAACATGGTCCTCGACAGGACGGACCTGGCCGTGCTCGTCGCCGAGGCCGGTAAGTGGGGAGGTTTCGAAGAGGCTCTCGTAAAGGCCTTCGCAGAGCGGGCGATCCCACATGTCGTCGTTTTCAACAAGCGCGACCTGGGGGCGCCGGCGCCCCAGCTTCTGGCCAGGCTGGAATCGAGCGGCGCCCGCGTGATCCAATCGCAGGCCAACCGTGCCGGTGGGGCCGAAGCGGTGCGCCTCGCGATACTCGGCGTGGCTTCTCAAGGACTCCTGCCCGACAAGGTGATCGCTTCGGACTTGGTCGGGCCCGGTAAGCTGGCCATCCTGGTCGTTCCCGTGGACAAGGAGGCACCCAAAGGCCGGCTCATACTGCCTCAAGTCCAGACCATCCGGGATCTCCTGGACGGCGAGGCGGGCTGCGTCGTCGTCACGGAGAAGGGGCTTCGCGGCGCCCTCGAGACCCTCAAGAAACCGCCGGCGCTCGTCGTGACCGATTCCCAGGCGTTTGAAGCGGTCGCCCGCGAGACACCCCAAGAAGTTCCAATGACGTCGTTCTCGATATTAATGGCGCGGTTTCAAGGCGACCTGGTGGAACAAGTCAGGGGCGCTCTTGCTATAGACGACTTGAAGAGCGGGGACCGGGTGCTTATCGCCGAGGCTTGCACCCACCATCCCATCGAGGACGACATCGGAACGGTCAAGATTCCGAAGTGGCTCCAGAAACGCGTGGGAGCCAAGCTCGCCTTCGACCATTCACGCGGCCACGATTTCCCAGAGGAGTTGTCCTCGTACGCCCTGGTCGTCCATTGCGGCAACTGCATGGGCAACAGGCGCGAGATGCTTTCGCGCATCTCCCGGTGCAGGACGCAGGGCGTCCCGGTCACGAACTACGGGCTTGCCATTGCCCAGAGCCTGGGCATTTTAGAGCGGGCCTTGAAGCCTTTTCCTCTCGCGCTTGATGAATGCCGCGTGGCCGCCGCGAAGAGGGGCGGCGATGCACCAGCCGCCAACTCGCATGGATCGTGAACTTTTCTTAACGAGCGCGCGGATAACCGACTGGCTTCGCGAGGAGGACGAAGGCCGCCTGAATGTTCTTTGGAAACTGGCCGACGATTTGCGCCGCCAGCGTGTAGGGGATGACGTACACCTGCGCGGCCTCGTCGAAATTTCCAATCACTGCCTCCGCCGTTGCGCCTACTGCGGCATAAACGCCGACAACTCCGTTTTGCCCAGGTACAGGATGAATGCCGGAGAGATATTGGAGTGCGCGCGCCGGGCAAAATCGCTCGGCTTCGGCACGGTCGTTCTGCAATCGGGCGAGGACTATGGCCTGACCGCTCTTTTGGTCTCCGAAGTCGTGCGCTCGATCAAGGGGGAAACCGGGCTCGCCGTGACCCTCAGCTTGGGCGAGAGGCCCGAGCGAGACCTCGCGGCGTGGAGGGCCGCCGGAGCGGACCGCTACCTTCTCCGCTTCGAGACGTCGGACGAGAGGCTCTACGCTCGCATCCATCCGCCGCTGGCCGCGGGCGAGCCGGGCCGCGTGGCGCTTCTGGGAAGACTGAAGCGCCTCGACTACGAAACCGGAAGCGGCGTGATGGTTGGGCTTCCCGGCCAGCGTTACGAGAGCCTCGCGGACGACGTCGCGCTCTTTCGGAGGCTCGATCTGGACATGATCGGCATCGGCCCCTTCATTCCACACCCCGGGACGGCGCTGGGGCAAAATGTACGGGCGCAAAGTCCCGCGCAGGTGCCAGCCACCGAGTTGATGGCGCTGAAGATGCTGGCGCTGGCCCGCCTCGCCTGCCCGGAAGCGAACATTCCCGCGACCACGGCGATCGCGACGCTCGACGGGCGAGAAGGCTACGAGAGGGCACTTCGCTGTGGGGCCAACGTCGTCATGCCTGAGTTGACGCCATGGCAATATCGAGCCCTCTATGAAATCTATCCGGGCAAGGCCGCTTCGCAGGAGGACGGAGAGGCAGCCGCCGTCTCCGTTGTCGCCAGAATAAGGGCGGTGGGCCGTACCGTCGGTGCGGGGCCAGGCTCAAGACGGCGCGGGGATCAAGCGCCTGCAGCGGAAGGAGTCCCTCGTTAAATCGGGCTCCATGCCCACGTGCATTTATCTGCAATAAATGGCATAATGCAGGATGCGCCGCGCGGACGGGAGTACTCCTCCCGTCCGGCAAAACCTTTCAAGCGGCCGATGGAGAGCGACATGAATCAAGAGAGGCAAGATACAAACCACCTTTCCCCTTCCGGAAAGAAACTGCGCAGATACTTTATCTTGGGGCTGGCCGCCTGCTTGGCGGTGGCGCTCTGCGTTGGCGCGGCCATCCAGCCAAAGAGCAACAAGCGGCTGGACTCCCGCCTTCCGAAGGCGGACGCCGCCGCGGCGGCAAAACAGCACGCCGGACGCGATCGCGAGCCCAAGGAAAAATCTGAAAGTGAGGAGAGACGGTATCTTCCTCTGCCTGGCGGGGATAGCGATTCAGAAGTCGTTGCAGGTTCGACCGCATGGCGATGGCACCTTCTCTCGTATCCCACGGGCAAAATCCCCAGCCACCCTTTTACCGATGCCGCGAAATGGGTCGAGAAGAAGGTGCCCAGGGCGGAACCCTGGCCGTTCGCGCAAGATGGCCTGCTTCGAGGGCCGCTGGCCGACACGCTCTCTGTCACGCCGACTGGCAACTGGGTCAAATTGGGACCTAAACCGATTGACATGACCACGCAGTATTCCGGCTACAAGTACGGAAATGTTACGGGGCGTTTCAACGCTATTGCCGTTGACCCGCGCACCGCGAACACCCCCGGCTCCATCAAGGTTTTCGCCGGAGGGGCTTCAGGCGGATTCTGGGTCACGACCAACTGCTGTACCAGCGGTACGACCTGGACTTCCGTCTGGGACAACACTCCCTATGTGACACAGGCGGTAGGAGCGATAGAGATAGACCCGACGAACCCCGACACGGTTTACGTGGGGACGGGCGACTTCGATGCGAGCGACCAATTCGGCGAAGGCATCCTCAAGTCGACCGACGGAGGGGCTACTTGGGCGCAATACGCCACAAACGTTTTCTGCCCCTACGCTCCAGCCACGCCTATGTGGGGAAGCCAGAACACCGGTTTTGTCAAGGTTGACCCCAACAACAATCAGAACGTCCTTGTCGGCACCCGCTTCGATCTGTACATTTCTCACGATGGTGGCCAGACCTGGACGCGCGTTCCTTTCGGGGCCAAGCCGACCGACCCGACGTCGGGAACGATCAAGAGCATCAACAGAATTAGTGGCATTGTTTTGGATCCCACGACGAACCCAACGACTGCCTACATTGCTGTGGGATATATCTCACAGAGCTACAATGGAAACAATGGTGTTTACAGGTGCACGATACCCGACTCGGGTATCCCGACTGATTTCACGTTGCTCAACAGCGGCTGGCCGGCGGGAACGGGCAACGGGACAAACGGTGGTACGGTCGGGTGGATAAAGCTCACTTCATCGCGAGGCAATGCTGCCCACACCCTCACGATTTATGCCCAGGTGGAGTACGCCTATGACGCGAATGGCAACTACGGTTACCAGCTCGGAACATGGGTGACGACGACCGGCGGACAAAGCTGGACCAAGATCGACGGGGCGGACAGCTCCGAGAACCAGGATTGGTACGACCTCTTCGTTACCGCCGACCCAGGCAACGACAAGACGATCTACGTCGGCAGGGTCAACCTCTACAAGGAGACCGTCAACAGCACTTATACTAGCGTCACGAAGACCAACCTCAGTAACGTTTACAGTACTGGATCTCCGGGTTATGGGAGCCTCCATCCTGACCAGCATGCGTGCGTCTGGGTGAGCGGAACCGGAACGTCATCCCAGTTCCTTGTCGGAAATGATGGCGGGGTCTACTTGGGGAACGGAAGCGTCGGTGGTTTCACCCAGTTGAACGACACCATCAATTCAACCCAGTGGTACGCGGGTCAGATCAGCGCGAACTTCGCGAACGCGGCGACGCAGTACCTCTTCGCCGGGGCGCAGGACAACGGCACGGCCAGCTGGGACAGCTCCCGCTCGGACTTCACGTGGCAGGCGCGATCCAACGGTGGGGACGGCTTCTTCTCGGCCTTCGACCCCATAGCGGGAACGCTCACGGCCGGTAACTGGTTCAGCGAGTACTACGGCGGAGCTCTATCCCGCTCCACGTCTGGAGCTGGAGGCGCTTTCCAGAGTAAGAACTGGGGCGGCTCTGGAGATAGGAAGTCCTGGAGCACTCCCTATACGTTAGACACCTTCAATTGTGCATCTGGCAGTTGCCCAAACTTCTTCATTGCCTCTCAGTATTTTTATGCCTCGGTCAACTCGGGAGGAACAATATCTAGAACTTCTTCGACGGATCTCGCGGTGAACGGTACCGCCAACACAGGTTCCGTGATTACGCTTGACGTGGGCCGTTCCGATCCCAAGGCCGCAGTGACGGGTTCTGACCAAGGCGCCGTTTGGTGGTCCCCCAACGTGTTAAGTGGAACAAACTGTACCAAGACCGCGGCCAACACCTCCAGCTTCGCCTGCACGGTCAATACCTCCGCTACGTGGACGAACCTGACGCAGAGCAACGCCGTGCTTCCCAAGCGGGCGATCCTCGGCGTCGCTTTCGACCCCACCACGACGAGCCGCGTCTACGCCGCCGTCGGCGGTTTTGACCAGAACACCTCCACAACACCCGGCCACGTTTTCGTCTGCGTCAACAACGCGGGGACGTGGAGCTGGACCAATAAGACCGGCAACCTCCCGAACGTCCCGGCCGAATCGATCGTCATCAACCCCTGGAACATCGCGCAGGCGTTTGTCGGCACCGATTTCGGCTTCTACTACACCGACAACATTAATGCGCAGCCCCCCGTCTGGTACCTCTACGATTACGGCCTGCCCACCACCATCATCGAGCACCTGACCGTTGACAGAGGACCGTCTGCAAACCCATACAACCCAACCACGCTGGCGGCGTTTACATACGGGCGTGGAACTTACGCGATCAGGCTGCCTTCCTCGGGCGGCTTCCTGCCCTACCCCGTCAAGAACACGATGTCGGCCGCGAAGAACGGCAGCGCGGTGGACGTGACTTATCCGACGGCTTGTACCAACGTTCAGAACAACGTCTACTGGGGAAACATCGGCAATTACTCCACAATCACTGGTGGCCAATGCCAGGTTGGCAACAGCGGAACTGCAAACGGATTGGCCATTCCTGACAATAGCTGGTTCGTGATCACCGGAGCGTCCGACGGCACATCCTCGCCCGCAATCGTCGCCTCATTCGGAAAGGACAGCTCGGGATACGATCGTAACTTCACCGGCTGGGAAAACGTCGCCGGTTGTTCCGCGTACACGCAGCAGGACGACCAGACACAGTGCCAGTAGCTTTGCTTTGCCGGCTTTAGCATCTTGTGCGCCGGTCTTGTTAAAGGCCGGCGCTATGCTTTTGGAGGATGGTTAAGGTGATGCTAAAGATAATGACAAATATTGACGCATTGGTATTATCTTGAAATATTAGCATGTTAGCTGGCTATGTGGGCGAAAAGCCCCGCTACAATTAAAGTGTATGCCGGCATGGGTAATTGCCTGGACGAGCATTTTATAATACCCGGCGTACGGGAGTACTGCGAGCCATTTTGTGGTCGCAGCCAGGGAAGGTTTGTCTGTTAAGGTAACTTAAAGGAGGCTTTGCATGGGAAAGAGAGCATGGATTCTGCTGGCCGCGGCGGCCGCCTTCGTCTGCTTTGCCGCGCCCAGGCCGGCGCTCGCTGACGAGCCCTCCGGCATGGTCGGCACGCAGACTTGCGGCACATGCCACGAGGACCAGGTCAAGGCGTTCGCCGCCACTCCGCATGCCCAGAGCGCGCTCGGGTGCGAGGGTTGCCATGGCCCGGGCCAGGCGCACGTGGACGGAGGCGGGGACAAGACCAAGATTCGGGTATTCGAGAATTTGACTCCCTCCGAGTCATCCGCCGTCTGCCTGAAGTGCCACAACAAGGGGATGCAGTCCCAGTGGATAGGCTCGACGCACGACAGCCGCAAGCTCGCCTGCGTCACCTGCCACGATCCGCACCCCAAGGGCGCGGTTCCGAAGGCTCTTTTGAGAAAGCCCGAGTTCGAGCTTTGCACCTCCTGCCACCTTCAGCGAAAGGCGCAGCTTTTCCGCTCCGGCCACATGCCGATGAGGGAAGGCAAGATGAACTGCACCTCTTGCCATAACCCGCACGGCTCGACCGGCCCTGCGATGCTCCTCCAGAATTCGGTGAATGAAAACTGCTACTCCTGCCACGCCGAAAAGCGGGGCCCATTCCTCTGGGAACACGCCCCCGTCCGGGAAAACTGCTTGACCTGCCACGATCCCCACGGCTCCATCCAGGACAACCTGCTCAGAATGAGGCCGCCGATCCTCTGTCAGCAGTGCCATACTTCGACGCGCCACCCCAGCCAGATACACACGCCGGCTGACCGGTTCGCTTTCAACCAGGGATGCGTGAACTGCCACGCCATGATCCACGGGTCCAACAGCCCGTCGGGCCAGCGGTTCGAAAGGTAAGGGAGGGATACGCTATGAACGTGACCAGAACGTTAAAGTACCTCGTCCTGGGCGCAGCGATGGCCTCCCTGGCCTCGGTGGCCCTGTTCGCTCAGGATTCGACGACGAGCGGCGACATTCAAGCCGGCGGCCAGACCGTTACCGGCGACCATTCTTCATCCAAGTTCCAGCAGTATGAAGAGATCCCAAGCGGCTTGGTTCTTTTCGGCACGGCCTTCGCGTGGGACTCGAAGTCCGGTTACACCGTTGATTTCAAGGGCGAGAATTTCGGTTACGACGACCAGTGGGCAACTCTCGAATGGGCCAAGAAAGGCCAGTGGAAACTCAACATAGACTTTTCGCAGAACCCGAGGTGGTTCTCCAACACCGCGACGACGCTCTACGCAGAGACTCAGCCCGGAGTCTTCCTGCTGCCAACCGCCATGAGCGTAGGAATTCAGGGCGGAGCGGACATCAGAAACTATCTGAACGGCTCCCAGCCCGTTGGCCTGAAGTACGAGCGCAAAACCGGCAAGATCGCATTTCAGTACACCGGCATAGAGCACTGGCTGTTCAAGGCGTCGTACCAGAACGAACAGCGGTCTGGGACGCAGCCTCTCAGCCTAGGGTCCTACTTCTCCGTCGGCAACAACACCGTGGAGATCGCCTCTCCGGTTGATTACCGGACGAACACCTTCAACGGCTCCGCGGAATACGGCGACGGCAAGTGGTTCTTCTCCGGCGGTTTCGACTACAGCAAGTTCACGAACGGCCTCTCCTCGGTCCTCGTGGACAACCCGGCCCGCTACCAGGACAGCACCGGTGCCGGCGCCGACTTCTGGCGCGCCTCCCTTCCGCCCGACAACAAGGCCTACAGCTTCAACTTGGCCGGCGGCGTCAACCTTCCCTACCATCACAGGGTGGTCGCCAACATTTCATGGGGAGAGATGACCCAGGACGCGGCTTTCATCCCCTACACCACAAACACGGCGATCAACGCTCTTGCCACTTTCGACCCGGTCTTGCCGGTAAACAGCTTCAACGGCAAGATTGACACCTTCCTCGGCTCCGTCAAGCTCACCGGCGATCCCATCGAGTGGTTCGGCTACAGCGTCACTTACAGAAGCTACGAGATGGACAACAAGTCTCCGGTTATAGACTTCCCGAACTACGTTGCGGCCGACAGCGTCGCCGAACTGAATGGGCCCTACTCCAACGACATCATCGGCTACAAGAAGACGACCTGGGGCGGAGAGGTCCACTTTGACCCGGTCAGGCAGGTTCGAGTCGGCCTCGAGTACACCCACGACAAGATGGACCACCAGTTCAGGGAGTACGAAGACAATACCGTGAAGACCTGGAAGGGCACTCTCGACCTCACCTTCTCGCAGTGGGTCACCTTCCGCGCCTCCTATTCAGACATCAAGAACGACGTTGGCGCCGTCAACGAGGACGCCGCGCTGAACGACTACTCCTCCCAGTTCGACATCTGGCGCCGCGACACGACGCAGTACAACGCACTGCTGACGCTCACGCCCACATCGGACCTGGCGGTCACGCTCTCCACCCAGTACTCGAAGGACAAATATCCCGACTCCACCTTCGGGCGCACCGGCTGCAAGTACGACAACTACGGCATTGACGTCAGCTACGCCCTGGGCGAGAAGTTCTCCATTTACGGCTCCTACATGTACGAGAAGTACAACTACGACATGGCCAGCCAATACAGAGTCACGGTTCCGGGCAACGCGCTCGATGATTGGTGGAACAGCACCGAGGACAAGGTTGACACCTACACGCTGGGCCTCCTCTTCAAGCCCATTTCCGACAAGCTTGAAGTTTCCTCCGATTTGACTTATTCAAAGGGCACCAGCGACTCGGCTTTTGCCATAGTGCCCGGCGGCGCCTACCAGGGCGACGGCTACTTCCCGAACGCCGCCGGAACGCAATACTTCGGCTACCCGGAGGTCTTCAACAAGCTGACCATCTGGAAGACGAAGCTCCAGTGGAAATTCAACAAGAACCTTTCGGCGGCTTTCCAGTATTGGTGGCAGAAGTATGACGCGGCCAACTGGGCGACCGACGTCATGCAGCCATATATGGCATGGCTCGACCCGACGGCGAACAAGTCGCTCTACCTGTCGGCCACGGTGCCAAATTACAACGCCAACATTTTCCGCGCTTACGTATCGTACAAATTCTAAGGAATACGGCGAGAAGCCAACATGGGGGAGAGGGTTCGCCCTCTCCCCTTTTTATTTGCCGCGCCAAATCATTTGAAGAGAAATGGAGAAAGCACGACGGCGCCGCCAATTACCCAGAGCGGATCCGTCTTTTTGACGAGCAGGACAAAGGCTACGATGGCGATGGCGGCCGCCGGAATGTCAGTGATTGATTCAGAGGCCACCTTCCAGAGCACCTGGAAGAGAAGAGCCATGAAGGCGGCTAGCAGCCCCCTGACGAGCGCTCCGGTTATTGGGATGGCGACCAGCCTTTCGTAAAAAGGAGCCAGCGCCGCGAGAAGCAGCGCCGACGGCAAGAAGACAGCCACGGTGGCGACTATCGCTCCCCAAAAGCCGCCTACCGCGAAACCGATGAAGGTCGCGTTGACAATGACTGGTCCGGGCGTCACCTGGCTCAGCGCAAGCCCGTCAACGAAAGCCTTTGGCGTCAACCATGCCTGCGCGTGTACGCAGAGGTCGAACATCAGCGCCACGGCGGTGTATCCGCCGCCGAAGGCGAGAAGGTCAACTTTCGCCATGACTACGGCGAGTTCCGGCAATTTTGGGTTAAGGCGCCCTGAGAGCCAAGCCGCCGCCGCAAAAAAAAGCGCCACGCCAATGAGCCAGGCCCATGTGCCCGGCGCTCCGCGGTTGCCCGGCTGGGCGCCCTGTATTTTGGATGAGGGGCGTCCCATTCTTAATGCGGCCGCCGCCAGGGCCGCTCCCAAGAGAACCAGCAAGGCGCTCATTCCGAGGAAAAGCGCGCCAGCGGCGAGGCAGGCGACGAGAATGCCTTTCCAATCCTTGAGCGCGCTGTTCGCCAAGCCAAGGATGGCCTGGGCGACGATTCCGGCGACCGCAGCGCCGAGCCCCTTGAAAATGGTGGCCACGAGCGGCACTCCCCCGAACCGGAAGTAGGCCCACGACAGCAGGAGCATAAGCAGGAAGGTCGGAAGGACGTAGGTGGCGAGGGAGACGAAAAGCCCCAGGTTGCCCGCCTTCCGCCATCCGATGTGGGCGGCGGTCTGAACGGCGATCGGGCCGGGAAGGGTCTGGCAGAAGGCCAGCGTCTCCTCGAACTCCTCTCCGGAGAGCCACTTCTTGTCAAGGACGCACACCTCTCGAATGCGCCCGACGATGGCGGGCCCCCCGTAGGAGGTGGCGCCTATTTTGAAAAAGGTCCACGCCAAATCCCGAACGCCGATCTGTCCGTCATTTCCGGGATTCTTCATCGCTCCCCCAGCCGCGATTTTACCGGCGCGCCCCGCCGGGGTCAACAAGGAATTATCTCGCGCGCCAAGGAATGTAGTGACGGAGCCCCGGCAAAAGCATGGTCATGGCACCTATGGCCGAAGGCAACGAGGCTCCAATTCTGGGCGCCCCTGTTTACCGGCTGCCGCGCGCCGCCGCTTGAATTGGCGAGGCGCGTGGCATATTCTATAACGCCTTGGGAGGCTCCTTGCCCGAATACGCCAGAAAGCCCAAGTGGTTCGCCGAGAAGATCCAACGGCTCGCCGTCGGCGAGACGGCGAGCGCCGTCATGCGCGCGGTCCGCGAAAAGGGACTGAACACGGTTTGCACATCGGCCGCCTGTCCCAACAAAGGGGCCTGCTTCGCCGAAGGGACGGCCACCTTCATGATCCTTGGCGACCTCTGCACGCGGGCCTGTCGCTTCTGCAACGTCGCTTCGGGGAGGCCGGCCGGAGAAGACCTCGAAGAGCCGGAGCGGCTGGCCGAGGCCGCGCGGGCGCTCGGCTTGCGCTTCGTCGTCGTGACGTCGGTTTGCAGGGACGACCTGCCGGACGAAGGCGCGGGCGCGTTCGCCCGGACGATCACCGCGCTCAAAAAGGCCGCCCCCGGCGTCAGAGTTGAGGTCCTCACGCCCGATTTTTCCGGAAGGGATGCGTGCCTGAGCACCGTCCTCGATGCGCGGCCCGACGTCTTCAACCACAACGTCGAAACCGTGCGGCGCCTGACGCCTCGTTTGCGGTCAAAAGCTCTTTACGACAGGTCGCTTCGCGTCCTTGCGAAGGCGCGCGAGATCGCGCCGGGCATCCCAGCCAAAAGCGGCCTGATGATTGGGCTTGGCGAGACGCGGGAGGAACTGCGCGAAACTTTTGGCGACCTCGCGGCCGCGGGGGTTAGCCGGCTGACCATCGGACAGTACCTTCAGCCCTCCCGGCTCCATCATCCGGTCGTCAAGTATTACGAGGAATCAGAATTTGGCGAGCTTCGCATCGAAGCGAAAGCCAGCGGGATAAAAGCTGTCCTGGCGGGGCCTCTGGTCCGAAGTTCTTACCACGCGGGGGCTTTTGATGGAGAAGGGGGCCGTGGCGCCCAGGGGGAATGATGGCTGAATCGTGCGAAGTGCTGATCATCGGGGGCGGTCCGGCCGGCTACGCCGCGGCGCTCGAAGCCGCCCGCAAAGGCTTTTCGGTCACGCTCGCCGAAAAAGAGGCGATAGGCGGAACGTGCCTCAACCGCGGCTGCATTCCGACGAAGGCGCTCCTTTCCGCCACCGAGCCCATGGACCGAAAAGAAGCCTGGCGCGAAATGGGACTCAAGCTAGATGGGCTGTCGCTCGACATCGAAGCTCTCAGGAGATTCTCGTCGAAATGCGTCGGCAAGCTGGTCGGCGGCGTCGAGTTTCTCCTTGAAAAGCGCAAGGTGAGAGTCATTCGCGGCGAGGCCCGTTTCACGGCGCCTGGCAAAGTCGCCGTGACCGCAAAAGACGGAACCGTCACGGAGCTTGCCCCCGAGCGGACGCTCATAGCCACGGGCTCCAAATCCCACGCGCTTTCCGTCGCGCCCGAGGACGGGGAGCGGGTCGTCTCCTCCGACCAGCTCGTTGCCCTGCCATCGGTGCCGGAAAGGCTCGTCATCATCGGGGCCGGCGTCATCGGCCTGGAGTTGGGGACGCTCTACCGGCGGCTCGGGTCCAAAGTGACATTCATCGAGATGCTGCCGGGCCTCTTCACCTTCTGCGACGGCGACGTCGCCGCGCACGCCTCCGCGGCGCTGAGAAAGCAGGGGCTCGCCTTCAATTTCAAGGCGGCGTTTACCGGCCTGCGCGGAAGTGGCGAGGCGTTGGCCGTCGTCTTCAAGAACGCCAAGGGAGAGGAGCAGTCCCTGGAGGCGGACAGGGTCCTAGTGGCGGTGGGGCGGGACCCGGCCAGCGGCGGCCTCGGCCTGAAGCAGGCCGGCGTCGAGACCAACGAGCGCGGATTCATCAAGGCCGGCGAAAATTGGCGCACCTCCGCGCCCGGCATTTACGCCGCCGGGGACGTCTGCGGCGGCTTGATGCTCGCTCACAAAGCGGCACACGAAGCGCTCGCCGTCGTCGCCCATTGGGCTGGCGAGCCGTCGCCGATGGAGAAGCCTTACATCCCCAACGTCGTCTACACCCACCCGGAGCTTGCGCTGGTGGGGCTCACCGAAACCCAGGCCAAGGCGCAGGGCATCCCAAAGCCCCTAGTAGGGAAGTTTCCCTTCCGTGCAAATGGCCGCGCCGTAACGGCCGCGGACGAGGAGGGCATCGTGAAGGTCGTCGCCGACCCCTCCACCGGCGATATCCTCGGCGCCCAGATACTCGGCCCGTCGGCGTCAGAGCTGATCCACTCCGTCGCGACGGCGATGAGCGCCGGGGCGAGATTGAAGGACATGCGCCACGTGATCTTCGCGCACCCGACGCTTTCCGAGACCGTCCACGAGGCGCTCTTGGCGGCGGCGGGTGAGCCGCTCCACCAGCTGTGAAAGAAAGACATTCACCACGAAGATGGGGACAAAGGACACGAAGGAAGAAGCAAGGACGAAGGGTTTAGGAAGAACAGGCTATAAGCAGGGACGGACTGCAGGCTGTCAGGAGGGAAAGTATCAAGTATGAAGGCAGAAGCATGAAGGGATGTACTTACATTTAATTGAGTCAAGAAGAAAGCACAGCGCTTCGACCTTCATCTTTCAAGCTTCATACTTGCTCCTTACAGTCTCCAGCCTGGCGACAAGGCGCTTGAGGAGCAGTTCATGGGCAACGAGATCCTTGTAATAGAGGACAATCCCGACACCATAGAACTGCTCCAGGATTTTCTCTCTGCCTACCCCGTTGAAGTCCTAACAGCCTCAAAGGCCTCCGAAGGGTTCAGCGTCGTTCAGGCGAGGCGGCCCGCCGTGATCCTCTTGGACTACAAGCTGCCCGACGAGGACGGCCTTTCGCTGCTTCCGAGAATACTCTCCGAGAGCCCGCGCTCGCAAGTTGTTCTGATGAGCGCGTACGCATCGGTGCCTCTGGCGGTGGAGGCGGTGCGGCTGGGAGCGCTCGACGTCCTTCAGAAGCCCGCGGGGGCCGATCAGTTGGACATGGTTCTCCAGCGCGCGCTGCGGGTCGCGTCGCTGATGGCGCGGGACTTGGAAAGCAGGGAAGAGATAGAGCGCCGCTTCATGGTCCCGAACATAGTTGGCGAGTCGCCCGCCCTCGTCAACGCCCTTAGGCTCGCAGGCGAAGTCGCGGCGACTGACGCCACCGTGTTGATCACAGGCGCGACGGGAACGGGGAAGGAACTCTTCGCCAGGGCCATACACTTCAACTCTCCCAGAAAGATGAAGTCCTTCTTCCCCATAAACTGCTCGGCCATTCCGGACACGCTGTTGGAAAGCGAGCTTTTCGGCTATAGGAAAGGAGCCTTCACCGGGGCGGAAAGCGACCGGCTCGGCATCCTCGCCACCGCAAACGGCGGGACGGTTTTTCTGGACGAGATCGCCGAGACGTCGCCGGCTTTTCAAGCCAAACTGCTCCGAGTCCTCGAAGAAAAGCAGTACCTGCCGCTGGGCGCCACCGAGCTGAAGCGGTGCGACGTGAGAATCCTGGCCGCCACCAACAAGCCGCTCGAAGACTGGGTGGCGGAAGGGAAATTCCGCGAAGACCTCTATTACCGTATCAACGGCTTTGAGATACACCTTCCGCCTCTGAGCCAAAGACGCGGCGACATGGCTATTCTAGCCAGCCATTTTCTGAACAAGATCGCCGCGTCTCAGGGCAAGTCAAAGGTCCCGGTGCTGGGCAAGGGCGCGCTCGAAGCGCTGGCGGCCTATCCATGGCCAGGCAACATCAGGGAATTCCGCAACAAGCTCCAGATGGCCTGCATCCTTTCCAAGGGTGGCAGCATAGGCCCGAGGGACATTTTTCCTAAGGAGGATAATCGCCAGCGCCCTTCGCCATCCGCCGCCTGGACCCTGCCGGCCGAAGGCGTCGAATGGGAGGCTCTTGAAAAGACTTTCCTCCAACAGGCTCTTGAACGGTCCGGGCAGAACGTCTCAAAGGCCGCGAGACTCCTGGGCATATCCCGCGCGACCTTACGGTACCGGATGAAAAAATTCGGCATCGGCGAGGCCTGGCTGAATTGATGAAATAGTTGATAAAATTGACTATATGGTCCAGTTTGTTTGTGACCCTCCTTCGCTCCAATTACGCAAAACACTCGTGATATCAACAAGTTAGCGGCTTTTTTCTGCTTGGCCGGCGTCTGGCACAAGCCTTGCTGCCGAAAACAGCTATGGATTTGTGGAGGGCCAGCAAGGCATTGGCCACGGGGGCGCCCACCCCCCCGTGGCCAGACAGTTCGAAAAAATAGATAGAGGGAATGGGAAAGTCTTTAAGCGGGGCCAAATCGGCCTAGTCAGGATCAATCGTCTTCCATTCAAGCCCGAGCATGGGCACGGTCCTGAAAACGTCCTCTCCGCCCTTGGCAGGTTCCTTGTCGCGTACTACGATGCCCCCGGCCGCTTGATCCTTCTCGTCATAATATCCATTTATGGCCTCTTTCGTGACCATAAGGACCATGCTTTGGACCTTCTCCGTCTCAAGAGGGTGAATGAGCAGGACGAGCGCGTCATCCGGGCGCTGGCCGATTACGCCGGCAGGGGCTTCTTCGCGAACCACCTCGTAAGCCTTCCATGACGTGGCATGAATCAGGTCCCTGAACTTGGCCTGTCCATACTTCTTCACGAAGACCTCCTTCTGCTCCTCTGGGAAGGCGATCTCCGCTAGATGAGCTTCTCCTCCAGCTTCGAGGCGGGCATGAAACTCCCTGATTACCTGGTTGGCGTGAGGCAATCCGGTCCAGGCCATCTTGGGGCACCCTTGCTCCGCGTCCGTGATAAGCTGCTCGACCAACGTTTCAAGCTCCCTGGGCTCGTACGGCTTGGTCACGTAAGCATCGGCGCCGCAGTCGTAACCCCAGTAGACGTCAGCCCGGAGATTCTTCGCCGTCAAGAGGATTACCGGGATTTTCGCCGTCTCCTGGTCCCGCTTCAAGTCCCGGCAGACGGTGAAGCCATTCTTGCCGGGCATCATGACGTCGAGAATGATAAGGCTCGGGCGCAATTCTCTCGCGAGCGCTTCCCCTTTATCGCCATCCTCCGCGGTCGTGACGTGGTACCCCAAAAAGCCGAAGCTTGCCTCCAGGACATTTCGGATTGACTTGTCATCATCCACGACCAACAGTTTTCTGTTCATGCTTGGTCCTCTCTCTTTGATCTTGCACATTCGGCTGAATTCCGCCCGTGGCCAGCCGGCTCTCGCGGGGCCGCCTTCCGTTTCTTTCGCGCGATGGCCTCATCTGGCTTAAGCTGGATGCCTCGCCTTTTCATGCGCTCAACCAGAGTCGTGCGATTCAGCTTCAGCGCCTTGGCGGCCAGGCTCTTTCGCCACCCGTACTTCTCCAGCACGCCAGTGATGACCGAGCGCTCCATCCTTTTGAGATATGCATCAAGCCCCCACGCCTCGACGTATTCAGGAAGACGCTGGCCGCCGGCTCCTGGACTAGGTTCGCCGTCGCGCACTTCCGGCGGGAGGTCGCTTACCTCGATCCGGGAGGGATCATGGCAGAGAGCTAGAGTTCTCTCGATTGCGTTCTCGAGCTCCCTGACGTTTCCGGGCCACCCGTACCTGTACATGGCTTCAAGCGCGTCATGCGTGAATTGCCCAAACTGGATTCCCATGCGCCGGGCCGTCTTTTTCGAGAAAAAATCCGAAAGCGGCAGGATGTCCTCTTTTCTTTCGCGCAAGGGAGGGATCTCCACGTGAATTACGTTGAGCCTGAAGAACAGGTCCTCCCTGAACAAGCCCTTGGCGACCAGGGCGCGCAGGTTGCTGTTCGTGGCCGCCACGATCCTCGCGTCGGCCTTGCGGGCGCTGGAAGAGCCAAGCGGCTTGTATTCGTGCTCCTGCAAGACGCGAAGAAGCTTCACCTGCAAGTCACTGCGAAGCGAGCTGACCTCGTCCAGAAAGAGGGTGCCGCCGGATGCTTGCTCGAACACGCCCTGGCGCGGCGCGCGCGCGTCGGTGAAGGCGCCCTTAACGTGGCCGAAGAGCTCGTCCTCGATCAGATGCTCGGGGATCGCCCCGCAGTTCACGCCGATGAAAGGGTGGCCCTTTCCCAGCCCGGTGTCGTGAATGGCCCGCGCGATGACTTCCTTGCCAGTGCCTGATTCCCCCGTGATGACGACCGTAGCGTCAATGTCCCTCACGCGCTCGACGATCTTGAATATCTCCTGCATGGCCTTGGAGCGGCCAACGATGTTCTGAAAAGCCCCGTGGCGTATCAGTTCGCTTTGAAGCTCCCGGTTTTCCCTGGCCAGCCGCTGGCGGAAGAGCGCCTGTTCCACTACGTGGCGCACTTCCACCGCCTTGAAGGGCTTGGTGATGTAGTCGTAAGCGCCCAGCTTGAGCGCCTCCACCGCGCTGTCCACGGTGGCGTGGCCCGTCATGACCACGCAAAGGGAAGGAATATTGGCCTGTTGGACGTGCTTGATGATGTCAATGCCGCTCAAGTCCGGCAGAACGAGGTCGGTGAGTACGACGTCGAACGTCTGCTCGTCGAGCTGGAGCATCGCCTCCGACCCGTGCGCCGCCGTCACGATCTCGTCGCCCAATGCACTCAAGGTCTCTCGCAACGCGGAGAGTATCATCAGATCGTCATCCACGATAAGGATTCTTGACGGCATGTCAGACTCCGATATCCTTGGGTTGGGCGAGCGAAAGGGAAGCAAGCAAGGCCGAAGAGGCGGCGTCATCCAGGAAAACCGCCTTATCGGGCCCGAAGCCGAACTTCTTTATAGCCTCGGCGGCGGCATGTCCCGAGTAGGCCCGCAGGGTTGCCGGGACATCTCTGAAGCCGAACAGGAGAAGAACCGTCGCCCCTTGCTCGAGCTCCGAGGCAAGCCGCTGTACCCTGGAAACAAGCAGGAGCCTTCTGGCGATGACATTCGCCGGGACCTCGCCCCCTCCTTTTGGCGCGGCCCAGCAAGCCTTTACCGAGCCGCCGCTGAAGAAATGGCCGGTCAGGGCGGCCATCTGGCCGCAGAAGAGGCCCGGCTTCCTCAGTTCCGCGTCTTCGTCGCTCCGATAGAGCCACCGAGAATCCTCCACCAGCTTTCGCATCGCCTCCGAGCGATGAAGAATGGAGGCGGCCTTCTGCTTGAGCACCGGGTCCGCCAGCGATTCCTCAAGTATTTCACCGTACAAGTACAAAGGAGAAAGGAGGTTGTTGAGGTCGTGAGCCAGCGCCTTGAGGAGCGCCCGCGCCGCCTCCCATTCCTCTTCTGGCAATCCGCTCATTTGCAGCCTCCCTCAACTTAGGGGATGCCAGTATACACGAAACGTTGTCAAGAGGGTAACGAAGAAAGCTGAAAGGAGTGCTGGGGCCGTCCCCCGAAGGTTGCTCCGGTGATCCAAAGCACCAGACAGCCGGGGCCCAATCCCTAAAAAGGGGAGGCTCCAATTTGAGTCGCCAGCGCAAAACGCCAAGAGATATGGCGCTTAATTCGGCCGAGGCAAGAATTGTCAAGAACCTTGGCGATATTTGCGCCGAATTGTTGGCATCACGGTTGCAATGTCCCTTGGCGAAGGAGGTGCACCATGACCAAGAAAATGTTCTTTGCCGCAGTCACCGTAGTCCTCGTCCTAACCTCAACCCTCGCATTTGGACAGGTGATGCCCAGAGGCACGAACCCGCCAAAAATAACCCCCCTGCCCACCCAGCCGACCCCTCTTCCGGCGGTCCCCCTCCCGGAAGTGCAGGCGTACCTTTCACTGACCTCCACGCAGAGCGCGGCCGGCAACCTCAACACGATAATCAGCCAGGCTGAAACAACGGCCTGCGCTACCCAGCTCGCCATTCTTCAGCAGGCGGCCGCCGCGATCGGTAGTGTTTACACCCAGCTCTCATCCGCCTGGACCGAGTACGACAGCCAGATGGCGCTGCCTTACGCGCAGAGGAATTGGACCAATTTCTGGACGATCATGTCAGCCGCTCAAGCCGGCATGGACGCCGCTAACGGCTATTATTCGCAGTCAACGGAAACCCCCTGCTGATGGCAGGCCAAGATGCAAGGACGGGTGGCCCGCGCCGCCCCCCTCCTTCAAGCCTCATCGGCGCCTCGGCTACCCTCGGGAGGGCCGCCAGAAAGGGCGGCCCTCCTTCTATATTGCCTAAGATGTCCAGCAGCTTGAAATAACACGCGGCGCATCGGCATCTGGAGATGCCTCCTAGTGGGGCTGGTTCGTCGCGACCGAACGGCCATCCTTCGTAGGAGCGTTCTCCAGAACCCGATGGCGGCGCTTGGCAAGAGAGAAAAACCGTTTGCCACGAGGGCCACAAAGGACACGAAGGAAAGAAGGGTTGAACCGCAGACGTGAGACGTGAAACGTGAGACGGTGGCAATGAAAAGACGACGGACGACGATGGACGGACGACGAACGAAGCAATGATTGCGCTCGCCGGCTGTCGGTGGTCGGTCGTCGGCGGTCGGTCGTCTGGAGCGAGCGACGTTAGCCGCCATAAGCACAGGGCACGCACGGCGCGAGGTGTCTGGTGTCTTGTGTCTGGTGTTTTGTTGGCCCGTCGGTGATTTGCGCCGCCCGCAGTTTGCATGGTACTGGGGCCACAGAGGCGTGAGAGCTTGCGCAACCCACAACTC
>JBBINO010000002.1:26467-90439 GCA_037443845.1 Acidobacteriota bacterium | reverse complement strand
CCTCTTTGTTGTATGCCAGGGCGTTTTGCCACGCCTGCCCTCCGCCGTCCGCCTGCCGCCGTCGCGGCGAGCCTATTTTCTTGCGAAAGGCGCGGGCATGGTAGAATAAAACGGGAGGATTAGTGATGTTCGAGCTCACGACGATCAGGCTCGCCCGCGACCTGGCCGGGCTGGGCGTCACCTTAGCGAGAGGGGAGGAATTGCCCTGTTTTCCCAGCTCGCAGGTGGCCATTCTCAAGGGCAGGGAAGACGCCATCTATCACCTCATGAGCGGGCTCTATGCCGCGTTCATCCTCGGCAAGCCCGGAAAAAGCGACTTGCCGAAGATTCGCCAGAAGCTTGCGGCGGCTGGCTTTCCGCTGCGAGGAGGCGGCGAAGGCCCGCCCGCCGCGCAAGCCCTTCTTTGCGCCGGCGACATCATCATCGCGCTGGCGCAGGGCAACATCGCCGATTGCGCTACCGAAGTCATCGTCAACGCCGCAAACGAAGGACTTTGGATGGGTGGTGGCGTGGCCGGCGCCCTGCGCGGGCGCGGCGGAATCGAGTTGGAAAAGGAGGCGCGCATGCACGCCCCGGCCCCTCAGGGAGAAATAGTCCTAACCGGCGCCGGGCGCCTGAGGGCAAAGGAAATCTACCACGCGGTTGTCATTGACCAGCACCACATGACCCGCACCGAATTAGGCAGCGTGGAGGCCGCCTTCCAGAAGGTACTCGAAACGGCCATCGAGCGCGGCGTTTCCTCCGTTGCCGTTCCCTTTCTCGGCTGTGGCGTCGGCGGGCTGGAGATTCCTGATGTTGCGCGGGCCTACGCTTCGGTTGCCCGCTCCGTCGCCGCCGTGAAGAAGCGCTGCCTTCTCGTCGTACTTGTAGCGCTGGAAGAGGGCGAGACCGCCAAGGCCGCCGAAGCCCTTGGCGAAGCTGAGGATCCCGAGGCCGAGAAAAAACTCGCGGAGGAGTACCTTAAAGAAGCGGTGCGCGCCCTTGAGCAGGGACCTTCGGTAAGGAAAAAGCCCGCCGGAGGGCCGCAATAGTACTCACCCCCAAAATAATAGAGGCTCGTATCGAGAATCTGTGCAGCGGCGGGGACGGATTGGCTTTCGAAGCGAAGCGGAGAAAACGTCGTCCCTCTCGCGCCGCGCCTGTCTTGCTCAACTCACAACTCAAGACTCATAACCCAAACCATCTCATCCTTTCCATCCATGCTTCCTGGTGAAAAAGCTTTTCGAGGCGGCGGCGGGGCGAAGGTCAGGGATGGCCTTGTGTCATCGTGATGACGACGCCGGGGTAGCCGACGAAGTGGTATAGGTTCGAGGGGGCGGTGCGGCCGGGGCCGCCGCTGCCGGGCTTCAGCTCGGGCCAGCCGACTGACGTGGAGTAAGCAACCGGGATCGCTTCGAGGTTCGCGCCGGACCGTTGGGCCAACTGTTGCAGAAAGGCGAGGCCGAAGGGAATGGAGAATCTTCCGCACCAGGTGACGCGGCGGCGCTCCGGTTTCTCGGGGTCGTTCATGGCCGCGAAGACGGCCTCCGGCTTCAAGGTTCCCTTGAGCGGCCCTTGCATGATCGCAAGGTCCTGCGCGACGGCCTTCGTATACGCTTCGGCGCCGCCCTCCCCGAAAGGCGTGTAGTCGAAATCGGAGCCGTAATGGACGGCGTCCGCCGAAATCACCACCTGGTAATCCTTTCCGAGCACGAGTCCCTTTGCGGCGGCGATGGCGGAGAAAGCGCGGCTCATCTCGCCCGCGACCTCGTTGATTCTCGCCGGGCCCATCTCGGGGACCAGGAAGGGGAGGATTTCGGCCTTCGGGTTTTGGTGCTTGATCCAGTAGGCGATCGCCTCGACGGAATGCTCCGAGTCGTGCATCGCGTCGCTGACGGTGTAATCGGCGGGAGGCAATTTCTCCAGCAGAGCGTTTCTAAGAGGCGACACGGTGATGGGGCCGTCGGGGCTTCTCCAGGTAGTGTAATCCTCGAAGACCAGACGGTTCGTGCAGGCGAACTGGCGGTAGTGGTGAAATACCCCGGCGATTATTACGAGCGGGGCGGTGACGCGCGGCGTGACGATCCTGTAGACGCGTCCTGCGTAAACGTAGTCGTCGTGCGGGCAGATCACGCCCGCCACGGCCTCGCCGATCCCGGCGCTTGGCGCAAGGCTAGCGCATAACTTGGGAAGGGGCGGCACCTCGGCCGCCTTGAAGACGGCCTCCATCTGAGCCTTGTTGGAGGCGAAGCCCACGGCATCCACCTGGCCGCGCTCGCTTCCGGAGGAGGGGATGCCCATCTGCTTGCGGACCTCCTCCAGCGTTGGGGGAGCGGATGTCTCGGCGCCGAAGCGCAGCCCCGCGAAGAAGACGAGAAGAAGCAGAAGCGAGAAGCCCCGCATCATTTCACCACGAGGTGGCCAGCGGGCCTATTTCAGCCTGGACCGCCTCCAGCACCGAGCAGGCGGAGACAGCAGCCTTCATGGCGTTGTGGTCCTTGAAAAGCGGCCTGTCGGTCTCGAGGTGGGCGACGACCTTACGGACGGCTTGGTGGGCCGCCTTCGTGCCCGCGCCGAAGCTGAAGTCACGGAAGTCCAGCCCCTGCGCGGCGGCGATCATCTCTATGGCCAGCACGCCGCTGGCGTTGTCGAGAATCTGTCTGGTCTTCAGGGCTCCGTTCATGCCCATCGAGACGAAATCCTCCTGGTCGGCGGCGGCGGGGATGGATTGCACGTAGCTCGGCGCGGAGAGAATCCTCTGCTCGACTACGAGCATGTCCGCCGTGTACTGGCTCAGCATGTGGCCGGAGAACATCCCCGCGCCCTTCGTCAAAAAGGCGGGCAGGCCGACGCTCAACGCGGGGTTGAGGAGGCGGTTGAGGCGGCGCTCCGAAAGAACGCTGACCATCGTGACCGCCGCTCCCACTACGTCGAGGGGAAGGCTTACCGGCGTTCCCTGAAAGTTCGCTCCGGTGTAGACCTTGTCCTCGTCGGGGGCGAAAATCGGATTGTCGGCGACGCCGTTGAGCTCCGTCTCGATCTGCTTTCTCGCGTGGGCCAACTGGTCCCTCAGGGTGCCTATGACCTGGGGCGTGGCGCGCATGGAGTAGGCGTCCTGAACCTTGACCTTGAGCTTTCCGGTGACGAGGTCGGAGCCCGCCGTGACCTTTCTGATGTTGGTGGCCGAGGTCATCGCTCCCTTGAATCCGCGCAGCTCGTGTATTCGTGGTTCGTAAGGACGCATGTTCGCGAGGAGCGCTTCGAGGCTCATGGCGCACGCTATCTCGGCCTGGGCTGTCCAGCGCTCGGCGTCGTATAGTTCGAGGCAGGCCATGCCGGTGATGAGGTTCGAGCCGTTTATCGCGGCGAGTCCGTCCCTGGCCATCAGGCCCGGTATGGGAACGCCCGCTTTTTCCATCGCCTCGCGCGTGGCCATCCTCCGGCCTTCGTAAAAGCACTCGCCCTCGCCCATAAGCGAGAGCGCGCATTGGCTCATGGGGGCAAGGTCGCCGCACGCGCCGACGGAGCCCTTCTCGCAGACGACGGGCGTGATGCCGGCGTTCAGCATCGCCGCGTAGGTAAGGGGTATTTCCGGGCGGCAGCCGGAAAAGCCCTTGGCGTGGACGTTGATCCTGCTCGTCATCGCGGCGCGGACGTGCTCGATTGGGGCGGGATCGCCTATCCCGGCGGCATGGTTGTATATGAGGTAGCGCTGGAACTGCTTTACCTGCTCGTCGGTCAGGACCACTTCGGAGAATTCGCCGATGCCGGTGTTGACGCCGTACATGATCTCGTGGGCGCCGATCTTCTTTTCGAGCATGGCCCGGCACCGCTTGATCTTTTCGATGGCGCGTGGCGCCAGTTCGATTTTCTCCCCGTGCCTGGCTACGCGTACCACTTCTTCGATCTTAAGATTTTCCCCGTCAATCTGAACCGTCATGTCGGACTCCCCTCTAGCGGCGGATTTAAGGTGCATGGCACCGCCATCGGGCTGACGGCCAGGCGCCGGGCACGGCTTCTCAAGTGAGCCATTTTCACGCCAAGCGCGCGAAAAATCAAGGCTTGCCGGCCGCCATGGCGCGAGCCTGGGCGATAATCCCCTCCGGGGCCCGTATGACCACTTCAACCCCTTCGTCTCCGTACGACTCGTGCATGATGCGCACCGCCGGGCGAATGGAGAGAAAATCGGGCCAGTTGGAGTAGGGAATGAAAAGCTTCGTGCCATCGGAGGACTGGCGGATGCGGGAGGCGATGGCCTCCTTCAACGCGGGAAGCCCCTGGCCGGTCATCGCCGAAACGAAGAGGCCCTCCGGGTATAGGCCTCGTCCTCTTTCAATAAGCCCCTGAGGCGCGCGGTCGATCTGGTTGAGCACCGTTATCGCGGGGGCCGAGTCGAGGCCAAGCTCGCAGAGGACCTTTCTGGACGCCGCGGCCTGTTCCTCGAAGAGGGGATGGCTGACGTTCACGACGTGCAGGAGCAGGTCCGCCTCTCTGGCCTGCTCCAGCGTGGAGCGAAACGAGGCGACGAGGTGGTGCGGAAGGTTTCTGATGAAGCCAACGGTGTCAATTACCAGAGCCTGACGTCCGGCGGATTCGAGGGGAAGCCGCCTGTAGGTGGTGTCCAGCGTGGCGAAGAGCTTGTCCTCGACGCGGGCGCTCGCCGAGGCGAGCCTGTTCAGGAGGAGCGATTTCCCCACGTTGGTGTACCCGACGAGCGCCACTTCAAAGGTCTCGCGCCTCCTGCGCCTCTGCACCTCCCGGTGGGCTGAAATCTCGGCGAGCGTCTTGCCGAGTTGGGATATCTTCCTTCTTATGACGCGCCGGTCCGTTTCGAGCTGGGTCTCGCCGACGCCTCTGGTGCCTATGCCGCCCGCCTGGCGCGAAAGGTGCGACCACGCCCGGGTGAGCCTTGGCAGGAGGTAGGTGTACTGCGCGAGCGCCACCTGCGTCTTCGCCTCGCGGCTCCTGGCGCGGCGGGCGAAGATGTCGAGGATGACGGCCGTGCGGTCCATGACCTTTCGCTCGAATATCTTCTCGAGGTTTCGGACTTGGGCCGGCGTCAGGTCGCCTTCGAAAACAACGGTGCGCACGTCGTTCTCGCGGCAGAAGGCCGATATCTCCGCCGCCTTGCCGGCGCCGATGTAGCTCGCCGGGTCGAGGCGCTCCCTGGGCTGCACGAAGCGCTCGGCCACTTCGCCTCCGGCGGTGGCCACCAGCTCCGCGAGCTCGCCAAGATAATCGTCAACAAGGGCGGAGCCAACTCCCGGCAGTGCCACCGCGGCCAGGACCACGCGTTCTTGAGCCATTCACCCTCCGGGCCAAAGATACCACATCGAGAGGAAAAGCGCGTGGAGCCAGTCTTTTCCCAAAATCGCCCGCGGCGGTATGATATTCGGTGGAGGCCGGTTTTCGAGCGTTGAAGTACGACGGTGTCCCAAGAGAGCTTTCAAGGTGGAGTATAATTCAGGCCTTGGGAGTCCTCATGGCGCGCAAGCTGACCGGGTTCGCCTTCTTCAGAAAGCTCCTAAAGGGGCTCAAAAGGCAGGTGCGCGAGATCGAGGGGCCAGAGCCCCGTGACTTGAGGCGCTACTACCGTTCCTACGCTTCCGTTTTGGAAAGGGCCAAGCCCGAGCCATGCAGCCGCGACGAATTCATCGAAAGCGCCGCCGCGGCCGGGCTGGCGCTCGTCGCCGACTTTCACACGCTTGACCAGGCGCAGAGGCAGTACCTCGAAGTCATAAGGGCGCTTTGCGACGCCGGCCACCGGCCTGTCCTCGCCTTGGAGATGGTCCAGGCCGCCCACGACGGCGCGCTGGCGGAATACCTGAGCGGCGAGATCGAGGACGAGGGGACCTTCCTCGAAAAGATAGGCTTCTTCGCCCATTGGGGATTCGACTTTTCCCACTACAAGCCCATACTCTCCTTCGCCCGTTCGGCCAAGCTCAAGGCCCATGGAATAAACGCGAGCGGGGGGCTCAAAGCGCGGGACGTCTTCATGGCGAAAAGACTCGCCGAGATCAAAAGCGAGAACCCAGGGGCGCTGGTCGTCGCGCTGGCAGGCGACCTCCACCTCGGCCCGCGCCATCTGCCGCTGGAACTCGAGGCGAGGGGTTTCCATCCAGTGCTCCTATTTCAAAACAGCGAATCCGTCATCATGCGGAGGCTGCGCGCCGGCGCGGAGCCGTTCGGCTGGTTCCGCATTGACGAAAACAGGTACCTTGTAAACAACACTGCTCCGTGGATCAAGGTGCAGACGAACCTTTCCTGGCTTGAGCACGGCGGCGAGGGGCTCTGCGCGATGCAAGGGTACTGCAAGCCCAACCGCTCCGGAGGCGGCGACCTCGACGACGCGCCGGACTTGACCGAAAGCCTCCGCGAGTACATCAGGGTGCTCAAGGACCTTTTCGCGTTGAAGCTGAAGCGAGATGACGACTTCCAGGTCTTCACGATGAGGGATTTGGAATTTCTGAACGGGCCCTATTTCAGAAAGGAGCCCGGCCGCACGCAGGCGAAGATCATCGAGGACGGGCGGGCGCTCTTCATCAAGCAGGGAAACATAATCTATATTCCCATGCTCGACGTGAACAGAACCGTTCAGGAGGCGGCCCATTACCTAATGGGGGTTGATCTGGACGTGGGCAAAGGCGGGGAGGCGTTCATCCGCCGGCTCCACTATTTCGCCAGCGGGTTTGTCGCGTCCAAGCTCATAAACCCGATGCGCCACTACCGCACGCGCGAGCAGATGCGCCGCGCGGTCGAGGACTTCGGGCGCCTTCGCACGGCCAAGGAGCGGGCCTACGCGCAGCGGCACCTCAGCGTGCTGAAGGGCACGCTCGACTTTTTCAGCGACATGGACAAGGCCGGCGGCTGCTCCCGCCTTTCCGGGATGGAGATGCAGCGCTACCTTAAGCTGGACGTCGAAACGCTTTACGGCCTTTCCGAGCAGATCGGGTTCCAGCTAGGGGAAGGGCTCTACAGTTCGTACAACGAGGCGGAGCTGTCCGGCGAGGACCTCAAACACTATATATTCTCGCAGCACGACCCGTTCCACTTCTGCCGTACCTTCGGCAAGAGGCTGGAAGAGGTGGTGGAGGGGAGCGCATGAACAAAGGCACCGACAAGTTTTTTCTCGGCGTGATCGGCGGCATAGTCCTCGTGGTACTGCTCTGCCTGTGCTGCATAGTGGCGGTGGTTATGTCTCCGTTCGGATTCCTGATGAAGAACGGCGCGCAGGACGCGGCCAAGGCCTTCCTCAAGGCCGACCCGCAAGTTCAGGCCCAAGTGGGCACGATAAGCAGCTTCGGCCTCTTTCCGCAGGGGTCGGTCAACATCAACAACGGCAGCGGCAGGGCCGAGCTGCATTATTCATTGAAGGGCGACAAGGGTGAGGGGAAAGCGGTTGTCACGCTCGAGAAGCTGCCGGACAAACCGTGGCAAGTGGTAGCCGCCACGCTGGAGACGGGCGGAAAGACGACCGTCCTGAAAGGGGAGCCGCCGCCGGTGGCGCCTTCCGTTCCCGAAAGCCTCCCAAAAGAACCGCCGCCCCGGAAGGACCAGGGCGGCGCTGGCAACGTCTGACGCGACAATCGTTAAAGCGGCTTGCCTTGAAACTCTCCCGTAAGGCTCCGAAGGAAAGCCTCTATGTCCGCCGTGTCCCGCTCGGACAGGTTGACGCCAAGTTGGTAGCGCGCCATTGTTTTCTCAGCCGTTGCAAGGTTCGGCGCCGAAGCGTCGTGGAAGTAGGGAAAAGTTAGGGCGACGTTGCGCAAAGTGGGAACTTTGAAGAAATGTTTGTCGGCTGGATTCTTCGTGTGGTTGTACCGGCCCAGATCGGCGTCCGTCGGCCGCCCGCGGTCCGCGAAATAGTCACCCTCCCTGCCCATCAGTTCAAAGCTGGTGCCTCCGAGCAGCTTGCCCACGTGGCATGTCGCGCAGCCAAGCTCCTGGAACCTGGCCCATCCATTTTGCTCGTTCGCCGAAAGGGCGTCTTTCTGTCCGGCGAGATAGCGGTCGAACTTGCTGTTCGGAGTGTACAGCGTCTTCTCGTAAATCGCGATCGCGCCGGTGATCGAGTCCGAGTTGAAACCTTCCGGATAGGAGGCTTTGAATTCCGCGGCGAAAGGCTTGTCGGCATCGAGCTTCGCCACGATTCCATCCCAAGTTGCGCCCATCTCCACGGGGTTCAGCGGCGGCCCTCCGGCCTGTTCCTTGAGGTCCGCGGCGCGTCCGTCCCAGAAATCCTTGAACTGCCAAAGGGCGTTGAACGTCGTTGGGGCGTTGATTCCCCCCTTCTGGCCGCGTATGCCGTCGCTGACCGGCAGATTGTCGGTTCCGCCCTTGGCAAGGTCGTGGCAGGAGGCGCAGCTTATGGTGTCGTCTCCCGATAATCGCCGGTCGTTGTAAAGCTTCTCGCCGAGGGCCGCCTTTGCGGCGTCAACTTCGACGTGGGCGGGAATGGGTGCGACCGCCAGCGTGGCCATAGAGTCGGGCAAGCTGGCCTGCGCCATGGAGCGCCTTGTTTCGTGGATCCATCCCAGGACGGCGGCCTTGTCGGCCTCCGAGAGAGAGGAACTCCAGTGGAGCGCGACGAAGCGCGCCGGGGGCATCGTGCCCATGGAAACCACCCTTTCAAGCTTGGCCAGAGTGGCTTCGCTGACGGTGGGAGGATCCTGCCTGTTCAACTCGCGTCCCAGATCGGCCCACTTGAGCCCTCTGCTCACGTCCGCGGAGACGAGAGAGTTGGCTATGGGCCAGTGGGCGCAAAACGGCAGCGGCGTTCCGTCGGCGTGGCAGTTGGCGCACTTGGCTTCGAGGCGCGCCGTCACCGGAGCGCCCTTCGGGTCAACGCACGTGGCCATGGGCGTGTTCTTGGGTCCGCCGTTGACGAGGTTCACGATAGGAATTGCCAGTGCTGCGACGACGGCTACGGCAACGATTATCCAGACTGCTCTCTTCATTGCGGCACCTCCCTGAATGTCTTCCCGCGCAGGCAAAACAAGACCGGCAGAACTGCGAGCGAACAAACCCCTATGATCGAAATATATCTTCGGGGCGGGCCGCTGTCAATCGGAGCGGGTGGCGCCCAAACAGGGCGGGGCAAAGAGCCCATCCCGGGAAGGGGATGGGCTCGGCCGGCTCAGGCTTGGCGTATCCAGCGGATAATTTCGGGTATGCTCGGACGCTTGCCCGTCATCAAGATGCCGACGCGGTAAACCTTGGCCGCGCGGGTCGCGGCGGTTCTGGAGGACGCCTTGCGCTGCGCGGCAGTCTTGCCGTTGCGCTTGAGAATACCGAGCCTTTCGAGAAGCTGGGGCTCTTCTCTGAGGGCCACCTTCGCGACCTTCACGAAGGTGCTCATCCAGGAGCCGAGCGCCTCCATCGCGCGGTTCTGCTCGAAGGTGGCCTGCTGGGCCGCCCCCGAAGCCGACTCGTGGGCCGCGACGGCGGCGGACATCTCCGCTATCTTCGACCGCTCGTCCGAAAGCTTCTGCTGGGTGTACCCGAAATCGGCGAGCCGCGCGGCGATGGCCTCGGTGTGGCTGGCGTTGTCGAAAAGCGCGGCCGCCATCATCAGGAAGAGCGGAATCGGAGCCGGCATCGTGTTCGATATCCCCACGTTCGCTCCGCCAAGCCTCTCCGAAATTCCCGACTTCGGTTTCGACATCTGCACAACCTCCTCTCCGAAAAACTGGCCCAATGAAACAAACCCTCTGGCACGACTTGAAACGGCAGACCCCAGCCCGCCGACCGGGCCGAGACATAAGAGATTTCTCGATGGACGTTCAACCTTTCAACCGGGACGTTTGTGCGTCCTACAGGCCATTTCGTCATTCCTACATGCCAGCCTGAACTTCCTACCGGCACGCCTGGCATTCCTACAAGCCTGTTTGGTGTTCCCGCTGGCCCGCTTATGGCTCCTACGAACCTTCTCATAATTCCTACAAGGCCGTCCATCATCCCTACAGGCCCGCCCGCCCTTCCTACCATCGCAGGAGTCCTGAAACAGCCGGAAGGAGCGATAGAAAGGCGCGTAGGGACAACGGATGGCCGCGTAGGAGCTTCAATCGGGCCGGTAGTGTAGTGTCTCGCAAATAGCTTGACCGGCATGACAGCCTAAGATATCTGCACATGGTGGATCAAACAGGTAAACTCGATTCAGAGACACTACAGTAGGAAGAGCGAACGAACAAGCCGGAACAACCGAAAGCCAGTTAGGAACCTCAGCCATGCCGTCACCAGCCGCCCCAAAGCCGGCAAAGATCACGAAACGACGAGTAGGAGTCATGACGGAGCGGCCAGGAGCGCTGGACGTCTCCCTGCGATCACCAAGCGCACCGCTCGCGAAGAGAGACGCGCCCCTCCCGCCAAGGGCGGACAAGCGCCGCGAATTTGCAACCGCATCAACGCAACGCCCCAATGAGCCTCCCCCGCTCACCAGCAACCTACCGGTCTTTCAAACAACCCACCTGCGGCACAGGTATCGCTCCCTAAACACGCAGTCAAGGGCATAGCATTGCCTCTGCTACCCTCATTCACTGGTGGTGTGATCATCGCTGGGCACAACCTTCTTACACGAAAGACGAAATGCTAGCAGGAGGGTGGCCATCGAAATGAGTATGTCTGGGAGGTTGAAGGCGACCGCAAACCCAAGGGAAGGGACATGCAGAAGCCAATAGTCAACTACGGCCCCCAAACGGAGTAAATCCACAAGGGTAGATGTGGCCGCTCCCAACGACACTCCAAGAAAGACGCAGTCCAGATTCTTCCTGGTGCGCCTCCATACGACGAAAGCAGCAAAGCAGGCGATTGCCAAGAAAAACGTTCGTGAAGCTTCCTGCCAGACTCTAGTGTTGGGAAAGATGTTCGCCACTAAGAATCCCTTGCTAAGAACCCGTCCCCATAAGAACCAATTGCCAAGCGTCATGGCAGGCTTGTAGCGCGTTAGATATTGCATCCAGAGAGAAAGAAACTGACAAGAAAAAAGGGAAGCTCCCATCCCGCATAGTATAGAGAGACCCCGAAAATGCGGCGGAGCGTAGGATAGCATTTTCATTCCCTAGTTTTGCCGCCTTCGGGAAATATTGGCGAACCAGAGCAGGAACCGTCCCGGTTGGCACATGCGGCCATCTGACGTATCTCTTTTGACGTGATTTCCCGTATATCAAAGCCTAGTTCTCTATGGAGGCTGTCATAGAAAGATTGCCCCTGGAAGTGTTGCCCGGCGACGATACGCTGAATGCTCTCCAGCAGTTCCTTCCGCCCTTTTATCCGTTCCATAAAGAGAAAAGCTCCGAGTGCCGTGGTGTAGTCGGGGGCCATAAATGTGGCTCGGGAGGCGCTCGTGATATCCGGCCAAGTCGGATGTTCCTCTCCGTTATTATTCGCCGCATACGCATTCCAGTCATTTTTGATCCCGGATTGCCAGCGCCAAAGATGCTTCCGCCGGGATCGATCTTCAAACGCCAGAAGCGCGAAGGAAGCGTCCGCCCTCTGCCAAGTGCAAAGGTCGCTTCCATCCCAAGCTAGGTAGTTTGCGTACTCCGCCAAGCCTTCCCCGAACCAGCCACTCCCCGCGTGCCGGTGCATCATCCCGCGAGCGTTCATGAAGAAGACCGGAGCAACAAGATGCGTCAACTCATGGCAGAGGAACCCCGCAATGGCGCACTCCCCTGAGGTGGTGTTCCAGTCATGGCCCTTGTCTGCGCCGAAACTCGGCTTGTCGCTATTTCCCTGGCCATTCGAAAAAACCAATATGAAGTTCACCGTATCAGTCACCGGCATGGACCAGCGCCAGCCGTCCGGAGCCTTGTCGGTGGCAAAATAGAAAAGGGCAAGGTTTTTCTGAAGCGGTCGAGGCGAGAATTCCGCGAGGACTTCCATCATGCGATTGCAGTCGGCTAATAGCGCCGGATAATTTAGATGAAAGCCATCCGAAGCAAAGACCCTCAACTCCTTGCCGTTACGCATTGTCTCGGAATAAACGGGGTGACAGTTCTCCAACGCAAGCTTGGTGATGTCGGTGGAAGCTGAACCACTCTCGCCATCCATGGATTTGGGCCCCCTGTCTGCAAGATGCGCAAAATGAGTTGCGCAAGACGCCATTGTCCCAACCAGAATGAGGCATAAGAGCAGTTGTATTGGTTGCCAGACGAGGCGGGGGGCCGTGCCCCCCGCCTTTAGGCTACTCTTATGTACGCAAGGATTCATGGGGTCTCGGGCACTCTACTGGCGACGTTCTGCACGTGCTGCTGCACCTTAAGGAAAATGCTGTACAAGTTGTCCCTCTGTGCAGGATCCGAAATATATTGATTCAGGTGATCCATAGCGATGAGCAGATTCCGGTTAGCGGAAACTGGATCCTCCCCATCCCATTCGGCCATGCTTTGTCTGACGGCGTTTTGAAGCAAGGTCTGGTACGTGGGCTTGAATGGCTTGCCAGTAGCCCAAGCCTGCGGGGGAACCTGAGAAATTGCTGAAAGCAAATACCCTTTCCAAATTGCGGAAAGCGATTGCGTGAGAGTGAAGTCGCCTACATCCGTCCCGGCCTTGTAAATGCTCACTTGGACGCTATAGGGTTGATACACAGCCCTTGACAGTTGGAGAATTCGCTCATCCCCAACAGAGAAATTGCACGTGAAATCAACCGAACTCGATGGCTCAACGGCTGCTGTGAAACTGTTATAGCTGTTTTGCTGGTCGGCGGTAGGTGTCAAGTCATAACTGAGCGAGCCCGGTGACGGCGCCACAACATTCCTTCCTGGAGCCGCTAATGGCATTACTACAGTTTGGATAATCGTGTTGCCGGAGGCGTCTTGCCCCTGCAACGACAGTGTGGCTTGAGAACTGACGTCCTGGTACTCCAACCAACTGGGAGGAACTACGACGATACCTACCTCGGAAAGATTGGGCTCCACAAGCCAGCTGCCAGTAACGCTCCCCCCGACCTCTGTTCCCTGGTGGCACTGCCAGTCGTGTGTAACCTTGGCACTTGCTGAAGCGCTACATTTCATGGCCAAGAAGGGAATGGAAATAGCCAGCAAGCATAAGCAGAGAGTCCAGATTGAACGTCCTTTTAAATTCATGATTTACCCTCCTTTTTCGCTTGGTGAATGCCTTTCTTGAAGAACAACGGGATCCCGCATGCTTCTACTTTGCAAAGGGGGCCCCCTAGAGAGGCCATTTGTGGACGAGATACTTCCTATTCCCCGTAGCCTGTCGCAGGGAGCCGCTGTGGGTTCCCACAGGGCCCCCCTGCGGGGGGGGGGGGATATGCCCCGCCCGCGAAGGCGAGCAGTCGCGTAGCACGTGAGCAACGCGGACCGCGGAGCGAGCTTGCTAGAGTACCAGATTCCAAAACTCAATCATAAGCTCCATGCCGCTTGTTTGGTTCAACAGGCCAACGACCGCCGCGATCCTCCCCACTCATCCAAATCGCGTCTGCCAATTCCACCACTTCGGCCCGGCTGAATATGCTAGCAATAAAAGAGGCGATCTGTCAAAACAACGAAAATCAGAGGGGCGCTCGCGGCGGAAATGGCGCGCTTACCACTGAAGCAAAAAGAGGGGGCAGCATGTACCGCCCAGTAGCGGGCACAATCGTTACGCGTTGCTTTCAACGTGGCAACAGCGCCGTCGCCACCGCCCTCAGGCTTGGCGTATCCAGCGGATAATTTCGGGTATGCTCGGACGCTTGCCCGTCATCAAGATGCCGACGCGGTAAACCTTGGCCGCCGCCCACGCTACGGCGACTGTTCCAAAAACCAAAAGCGCCAGGCTTGCCGCGAGCTGCCAGTAGGGGACTTCCACCGCTCCAGTGCGCAACAGCATCGTGATGGGAGAGGAAACCGGGAAAAGGCTCAGGAAGACTACCCACGACGCGTTCGGCGTTTGGAGCGTTGGCATCATGAGAACGAAGGGTATGACCAAGCCGAAGGTTATGGGCATCTGCCACTGCTGAGTCTCCTGCTGCGTGGTGCAAGTGGCGCCCACGGCCGCGTAAAGGCTCGAATAGAAGATAAACCCCAAAAGGAAGTAGAGTACGAGCAGCGCCAACTGGAGGGGCTTGATGATGGGGCCTTCGACATGGGACTGGAAGTTCATGGGGTTCGACAGGTAGAGGCCGGCGCCCAGGGCGAACCAGATGGCGTATTGCAGAAGGCCGACGGCGGCTATTCCGGCTATCTTCCCCATCATCAGTTCGAAGGGCCGGGCCGCGGAAAGGATCACTTCGACAACCTTGTTGTTCTTCTCTTCAAGCACGCCGTTCATGATGGCGACGCCGTACATGATAATCATCATGTAGATTACCAGCGCCAGGGCGATGGGCATCAGGAAGTCCATGATCGAGCCCTTGCGCGTCTTGCCCCCCTTCTCGACTTTGATGGTTTCAACCTCAGCGCGCCCTTTCAGCTTCTCGGAGAGGGCCTTGTCGAGGCCCAAGCCCTCGATGCGGTGCTCCATGAGCGCTGAATTCAAGCGGCTGTCAAGCATCTGCAAAAGCTGGGGGTTGGAGACGTTCTGGCCGTAATAGGTTGCTTTCAACTCGTTCGATGGGTCGTTCTCGAGCAAGAGCAGCCCGTCAACCTTGCCGTCCCCGATTTCAATTTTGATCTGGTCAAGGTTGGCATCACCGGGCGCGGCCTTGAAGGTGGCCGCGTTCATCGCGCCGCGCTCTGCCTGGCCCTCGATCGTGGACGAGGCGCCACGCGGTTTCGCCGAGGCGGCGATTACGGCGCTGCCCGCCCACCCGGTCTTGTCGAGCACCATGACGGAAGCCGGCTTGCCCGTCTGCACGACTTGCAGGATGACCGGCAAGAACATCAGGACTCCGAAGATTAGCGGCGTTACAAGCGTGGTCACGAGAAACGACTTTTTGCGGACCCGTTCGAGGAATTCGCGCTTGACGATGGCGTAGATATTTCCCCAGTCAGTTCGCATGGTCGTCCTCCCCCGTGACCACCTTGACGAAAATATCGTGCATGGAAGCCTGTGCCTCCTCAAACTTCGAGACCTTCACGTGAAGCTCCAACAGCCGCTTCAGGACCATGCCCGCGTGCGCCTCGGGGCGGAGGAAGAATCGGGCTTCGTTGGGATGGAGGATGCTTTTCTCTGAGATCGAGGCGAAGTCCGCGGGGGAAAGGGTCGCCCCGTCGGAGAACTCGGCCCTGACGGCTCTCGCGCCATACTGTTTTCTGATCTCCCCGACGTCGCCCTTGAGGACGATCTCGCCTTTGTTGATCAGGGCGATCGAATGGCAGAGTTTTTCCACCTGTTCCATCTGGTGCGTCGAGAGCACTATGGTCATCCCGTCCCTGACGGCCTCTTGAATGACCTCCATGAACAACTCCACGTTCACCGGGTCGAGTCCGGAGAAAGGCTCGTCGAGGATGGCAATTTTGGGCCTGTGCTGGATGGCGACGAGAAGTTGAATCTTCTGCTGCATTCCCTTGGAGAGCTCGTCAACCTTGTTCTCCTCCCATTGCGAAAGGCCCAGACGCTTGAGCCCGGCGGAGGCCAGCTTCGCGGCCTCCGGTGAACGGAGCCCGCGCAGGCAGCCGAAGAAGCGCAGGAGCTCTCCCACCTTCATCTTCGGGTAGAGCCCGCGCTCCTCGGGCAGGTAGCCGAGCATGGCGCCAGTCTCCTGTCCGCGCGGCCTGTCCAGGACCGTGATCTCTCCATCGTCGGGCAGGTAGATGCCCATCGTCATCCTTATGAGTGTCGTCTTTCCCGCGCCGTTGGGGCCCAGAAGGCCGAAGATGCCACCCGCTGGGATGGCAAGGTCAAGCGGCTTGACCGCTTCAACGTTGCCGAACGTCTTTGCAACCCTGCTGTAGGCCAGAGCATTCATGAGGTCGCTCCCTCCTCCTGATAAAATATTGTACTACGGCCCGGCGAAGAAATTGTTTTTGCTGGACAAGCGGGCGCCTCTGGTTTAGGATTGGTACGGGCAAAAAGGGGGAGCGGGATGGCTGCGAGCCTCCAAAAGCGAGTCTGGCCTGGCGGAAAGCGGGGCGCCGCGTTCCTGGTTGCTGCGGTGCTCGTATCGGCGGCGATCGCGCCGGGCGCGCGGGTGAAGAAACGGCATCCGGCCGCTAAGCCCTCAGCCTCCGGGGTGGCCGCGGCGGCGAAGTACGACGCGGTGTTGTACGCTAAAGCCTCGGCCGCGTTGAAAGCTGGCAGGCTTGACGATGCCGCGGGTACCTACTGTTCGATGTTTCCGAAGGCGAAAAACGGCCTCCCGTACTGGAGCGTCAGCGTCTCCCTGGTCTGCGACAAAGCGGCCGTGGAGCCGCTCGTAGCCAAGCTCGAAAAGGCCCAGGGCGCGCCGGTCTTCGTGCTAAAGAAGGAATACAACGGGGCTCCGTGTTACAGGGTCTGCTTCTCGCTGGCCTCCAGCAGGAGGGGCGCGACGCTGAAATTGAGGACGATTCAGAAGCAGTTTCTCAAGTACAAGCCCTTCCCCTTCGAGCTGGACGGCCTTTGCTTTCCGGCCGAGACGGGGGTGGCAGTTTCAGAGGCGGCGCCTTTGACCGCCAAGCCGCCGGTGGAAAGCAAGGCCGGTGAAGCTCCGAAGCCGGCCGAAGGGCGGCCACCACTAGGAACGGCGGGCGCGGTAAGGTATCTCGGACCACCGGTCAGCCAGAACGCTCCTCCGGCCAGCCAGAGCAACCCGCCGGATTCCGCGTCAAGCGCCGGGCCGCTGATGTCCTCGTTGAAGTCTGGGGCGGCGAGGGACGCGGCGAAGGTTCCGGAGGTGTCCAAAGAGGCAGAGGCGCTTTTCCAAAGGGGCGTGGAGGCCTACGGCAAGGGCGACCGCGAAGGGGCGAGGCGCTGTTATGAGCAATCCCTCGAATTGTCGCCCAACAAGCCGGAGACGCTGAACAATCTCGCCATTCTCTACCTTGAGCAAAATCGTTTTGCCGAGGCGAAGTCCCTTTTGGAGAGGGCGATAGACATTTCTCCGTCATATTCGCGAGCCCACCTCAATCTTGCCGGGGCTCTGTGGGGGCTCGGCGAGAGGGACAAGGCCGTGGAGCAGGCGAGGCTGGCCAAAGACTTGGAAGCAAGCAACGTGCAAGCCCATTTGACGCTCGCTTCTTTTCTGATAGCCATGGGGAAGAAAGAGGAAGGCGGCATGGAGGCCAGGCTGGCGCTGGCCTTGGAGCCAGGAAACGCACAGGCCCAGGCGCTCGCGCGCGAAGCCGAAAGCAATCCAGGCAAGTAGGGAGGTCGCAATGAAGGTGAGAAGGGTGGTGCTCGTCTTTCTGTTGTCGCTGTTTTCGATGGGCCTGCTGGCGCAGTCCCTGCCGGGAACCTACAGCTTGGTGGGGGACAGCGACGGGACGAAGCCGAAGAGCGGGGCGGTCATAAAGCTGATGCTCGGCGCAGACGGCTCGGTTTCGCTCTCGGCCGTCCAGCCAGGCCAGACTTTCCAGGACAGTGGCACCTACAGGGCTTCAGGCGGACGCATGACCATGCACTTCGAGGCCATGGACAAGGGCTGCATGAACCAGAAGTACTCCCTGCAAGGCCCGGTGCTGACGCTGCCGTTCAAGATGCTCAGCGACGGCCCAGGCGCTTCGACGTGGACCAGCGCGGCCGACCTGAACGACGAAAATCCTCCCGGCGCGCCGCAGGACATCGCGGGCGTGATCGCCAGAACATTGAGCGAATCTCAGCAGCAGGATAACCAACAGCAGAGAAGCAACCTCGACCATCTGGCCGTACTGACGGCCCCCGAAGTGAAGGGCGGCCTCGCCGAGGCGTACTACGTCCAGGCGAATATCTTCTTTCTGAAGAACTACTACTATGAAGCCTGGTATGGCTTCGCCAAGGCTTCAAGCCTCCAGCCCAACAACGCCGTCTACCTTAACAACCTCTCCATGGTTCTTATGGAGCTTGACAAGTACGACGACGCCGTCTCGATCCTGACCTGGGTGACGAAGTGGTTTCCGAACTTGGACGCGCCCCTGGGAAATCTTGGAGTAGCCTACGTCAAGGGCCAGAAGTGCTCCAAGGCCATGCCACTTCTGGAAAAAGCGATGAGGCTCTCCCCCGACACCGGGATTTATCCATACGCTTACGGCAAGGCGCTCGCCTGCATGGGGCGCAAGCAAGAGGCCAAGCGGTATTACGTCGCCGCCTGGGAAAAGGGCTTCCCAGGGTCCGGCCGAGAAGGCGAGCCCGGAGCCGGGGAGGGCGAAAACGGTGGAAGCGGGTCCGGAGCCAGCGGCTCTTCGGGGAGCGGGGCGCCTGGCGGATCTTCCGGCATTCCGGGTTCCCCGGAGCGCCCGGGCGGGCATGGCGGCCAGCCGGGTAACCGCGATTCGGGCGGGGCGAAGCAGAGGCAGTTCCCGCCCGAGTGGGTTGGCCACTACGAGGCCAAATACGTGAGAGCGCGTTCTGGTGAAAACGCCAAGGAGGCGAACACCCAATTCGGGAAGGGAATGATTGGCACGAACGTCAACCTCCAGACGCTTGCTTGCGCCAAGGAGTTTTCGATGGACATTTCGTCCACCGGGCACATCAGCGGCCACGGCAAGGTCATGTACGTTTATCAGGGAAAGGCGGTCAACCCCGCCATGGGGCTGCTGCCGACCTTCGCGATGGTAGGCCAGGGCGGCTTCGCCACCGACCTGAAGGGAGGATACCAGATCAGGGACTGGAGCTTCAGCGGCACGGTGGACCCAGATGGCAACGTCGAGATCCGGGGAATTCCCGAGCAGGACCTTGACCTGATAAACGTGGGAAAGGTCCAGAAGATCAAAACCTGGTCGCCATTGCCGCCGGACGCCCCGGGCCCCGCCATGCGCGGGCCCTTTCATATGACCCTCGCAACCGAAAAGAAGTCGGGGCCCGCGATCAGGGTTGACCAGTGGCTGAACCTGGGGGACAAGCTGATCCGCCGGGTTCATTACCAGGCCTATATCGTAAAGAGCAACGATCCGATTACGCCGGACTGCAAGTACGTCAAGCCCAAGGAGGAGAAGTGCCCGGCCAGCGAGTACATCAAGACCAAGGTCTCGATGTCGCCTCATGAAGGGGTCACCGTGGAGGCTTCAAAGACCTTCTCCAGCAAGGATGGCCAGGTGCAAACGCAGGACGAAACGACCACCAAGATCGGCACGGACTCCATCAACGTGGATACGTCAGGCAAGATCAGCGCGGAGGGTTCCAAGGGGATGTTCACGGGTTCGGCCGAGTTCAACCCCACTGACGGCAGCTACGCCGTTTCGGTGGGCGTGGGCGTTGACACCGCTTCAGTCATAAAGGACGCCACCGGCGTTGAAAGCCCGGCCAGCATAAGCGAGAAGGTCGAGTTCGTATATGACAGCAAGTGCGGGTTCGGGATAAAAGGCACCGCCGGAGTGAAGGCCGGAAAGGTGGGCGCCGGCGTAGAGGGATGCGTTTTCTTCAACAAGGGAATATAGAGCGGCCTGGTTCGATCTTTCGCTTTTGAGCGATTAGGCACGCCGGCCCCGTGACCATGTAATGGGGCCGGAAGGGGGGGGAAGCAAAAAAGGTTATGGCAGCGGCACGACCGTGGCCTGGGGGAATCCCTTCTTCTTCAGCGCGTCGCGCAGAGCCTCGGCTTCCGAGCGCGTCTTCGGGCCGGTGACTATCACTCTCGTGACCTTTCCCTTTGGTTCCAGCGCGGCCTTGTATCCCTGTGCCTTCAGCCTTGAGGCCAGGTCCCTTGCGTTTGCCGCCTCCCCGAAGGCGCCTAGCTGGACGCCATAGCCATGCTGGGAAGCTTGGTCCGGCGGGCTGGCCGCGGCCGCCTGCGCCTCCGTGGTGCCGCCCGTCTCTGTTGGCGCGCTGTTCTGGAGAACGGCCTCTGAACCTGTAGCCGCGGAAGGCGGCTCGCTTCGGCTTGGAACGCCGGCGGCCTGTTGCCCCGGCTCGCTCTCCGGCTCCGCCAGGGTTGGCGAAGGCGGTTGCTCCGCTTCAGCCTGGGGCGCGGCGACTGGCGCGCCGCGCTGTGAACCGGGAACGGGAGCCTCTGGCTGGAAGGCCGGCCTGGTCTGCGTTTCCGTCGTCGTCATTTTCGCCTGCTGTTCGGCCGCCGGCTCTCTGGAGCCTCCTGAAAAGAGCCAGGATACCGTGATCACGAGCGTAGTCAGCAGGACCACTCCGCAGACGATCCATAGAAGCTGTCTCAGGGCGGTGGCGCTAGCCGCTTTCGGGGACATGATCCCTCCGGTGAGCCTCAGGCTTGAGTCCGGTGCGATTGGACGTAAGCATGGAAGGCTTGCAGGCGCGACGGTTCGAGGTGTTTCTGGGCGGCGAAGGCGAAGGCGTAAAGAACTTCGTCGAGGAACCGCCGCAGCGCCTCCTCGTTTCCGCCGGCTCCCGTGCGAAGAGCGTCGAGGAGCCTGTCCACGTCGAGAAGCCCATACTGGACCAGCCCCGGCTGGTTGTCCGCGAGGGCCGGGTAAGCCGTTGAGACGGCGGCCATGGCCTCGGTGGCCGACTCGGCGGCCTTTTCCCCGAGCGCGTGGTGAAGGTACGAGTACATGTCGTTATACTGGTCTATGACGCTTTCGAGGTTTTGGGCTGCCTCGGCGCCCTGCCGTCCTTCCATCAGGCGCTCGGCTAGGCCCAACGTTATGCCGATCCAGAGAAGACGGTAGGTTTCGAACGAATTAAGGTAGCTGGCGTCGAGGAGGGACTTGATCGAAATGCCCTGGCCGCACAACCCGAGCACGTGCTCCTGGTCGGAGGTCAGTTCCAGCTCGTGGTAGAAGGCGGGCATGAGCGGCGCCCTTCGTATCCTGTTGTCGGGAGCGCCGACGACCGGGTAGATGCTGCTCCACCTCGCGACGCGCTCCATCCCTCTGCAGAGAAGAACAGGCATCGAGACGTTGAGCGTGATCAAGTCCTCTGTCGGAAAGTCTTCGAGTTCAAGCCTGTATGAGCCGGAAGAGCAGGGAATGAGCGAAAAAATGATGTCGTAGAGCTGCTGTATTACGCCTTCTACCAGCTCCTCCGGCGAGATGGCCCCCATGTCCACCAGAATCTCGCCCTGCCTGCGCCCGGGCCTTATCTGTTGCGCCGATTCCAGGTATTGGGCCACCGTTATCACGCCCCTGCGCAGAAGGCATTCTCCGAGCCTCTCGTCCTGGTCGGATGAGGAGGCGAAAACCACGCTGCCGTCTCGCAGGTAGAGCGACTTGACCGTTGGGCCGTCGTTGATCGTCAGCCTTCCGGTCTCGCGCTCTCGGTACAGCGACATCAAAATAGAGGGCAGGTTGATTTCAGAGAGGTCGCCAGATAGGGTGAGGCCCTCGTTCACGGCTCCGTCCCCAAGCGGCCTGTAGCGGATTCCATCACGGGAACCTCTTGAGAGGCTGGGCGACCTGGATGTCGTTTTTGGCCTGAGCCTTGATTATATACATCGCCTCGTCGGCCTTCTTGACGAGTTCCTCTTTGCTCAGGGCGTGGGTGGGGAAGGAGGCGACGCCGAATGAGCCGGTGATTTCTATCCCGCCCGTCTCCTCGACCAGGAACGGCGAGCCGGCCAGCCGCTGGCGGATTCGCTCGGCCACTTCCATGGCCCCCTTCCAGTCGGTTTCGGGCAGGATGATGCAGAACTCGTCGCCGCCGTACCTAACCACTTTATCTATCGTCCTGACGGCGTTCATTATGCGCGCCGCCGCCTCCTGGAGAGTCCTCGATCCCATGGCGTGACCGAAGCGGTTGTTTACCTCCCTGAGGCCGTCGAGGTCGAGGAAGATGAGCGAGAGAGGGCTGTTGTAACGGCGGGCGCGCTCCAACTCCTGGGAAAGGTGCTCCTCGAAGAAACGCCTGTTGTACGAGAGGGTCAGATCGTCCTTAGTGATAAGCTCGGTCATCCGCCGCACGGTGAGCGCGTTCTTGATGGCGAAGGCGCATTCGGGGACGACGCTTTCCAAAAGCCTGAACCTGTCCCTGTCCAGCCCCTGCCCGGCCTGCCGCTCGGTGATGCTGGCGAGCAGAAGAAGGCCATCGTACTCGTAGACGAGCTGGAACGGGAACATGGCCAGCACTTCGATCTTGTTCCCGTCAACCTGCGGCAGCGCGCCGGGGGCGGCGCTCGTCGCCGCGAAATCCTTGTATTTCGGGATCATGTCCCTGACGAGGCCTTCAATTTCGAGCTTCGTCAGGCCGAAACGGTCGGCCACGTGTCGCTCGGCGCCGAAGCCGGTCCTGAAGAGCCTCTCGACGTACTGGCCGTGGTCGGAAAGGATCAGAAGGGAGCCGTAGTTCACACCCAGGTCGCGGCGCAGAACGTCGAGCATCTCCTCGGCTACGGTGTTCAGGTCGAACGAGCGGAAGGTGCGCGCCAAGTCCTTGTACAGCGCCAGTTCGAGCCCTTGCGAGGGGCGCTTGGCCCTCCTCTCCATCTTCGGCTCCTACGGCTTCGGCTGCTTGTTTACCCAGGCGCTCAGCAAATCTATCGGCACGGGGAAGACGACCGTCGTGCTGTTCTCCGCGCCGATCTGGGTGAGCGTCTGAAGGTAGCGGAGCTGTATCGTGAGCGGGTTGTTGGCCAGGACGGCGGCCGCCTCCGAGAGCTGCTTCGACGCCTGGAACTCGCCGTCGGCGTTTATGATCTTCGCCCTCTTTTCCCTCTCGGCCTGAGCCTGTAGCGCCATCGCCCTCTGCATGTCCTGAGGAAGGTCCACCTGCTTGATGGCGACCTGCGAAACCTTGATGCCCCACGGGTCGGTGTGCTGGTCAATGACCGTCTGCAATTCCTGGCTGAGCTTGTCCCGCTCCGACAAAAGCTCGTCCAGGGAGGCCTGCCCGAGGATCGAGCGCAGCGTGGTCTGGGAGAGCTGCGAGGTGGCATAGATGTAATTTTCGACCTGGAGTATGGCGTTGAGCGGGTTCGACACCCTGAAGTAAACGACCGCGTTGACTTTGACCGAGACGTTGTCCTTCGTGATGACGTCTTGCGGGGGCACGTCCAGGACGACCGTCCTGAGGGGCACCCTCACCAGCCTGTCAAATGGCTTGAAAACGAAGATTAGCCCCGGCCCCTTTGGAAACGGAAGCACGCGCCCCAGCCGAAAGATGACGCCGCGCTCGTACTCGCTCAAGATGTTGATGCACGAGAAGAGCCACGCGATGAAAACGAAAACCACGAAAAGGGCCGGAAAACTCAGCAACTGGATCATGGATTACCTCCATTCGGGGCGGACGTGACTTCCAGAACCATTCCTTTGACAGCGGTGACCACAATCCCCTCGCCTTCGCCGTGTGGCGATTCCGAGACGGCGTCCCAATACTCTCCGGCCACGAAGACCTTGCCTTTGTTTCCAGGGCCTACCGGCTGGCTCACGGTCCCGGACTTTCCGACCAGCAAATTGTCGCCGGTCATCACGGGGTTCTTGAATGCCCGCACGGCCAGGGTCACGAGGAAGATCAGTATCGCGGCAAAGGCCAGAACCACCGGAATGACGAACAATAGAGACACCTTCAACTCCGGAATAGGGCTGTTGCGGTAGAGCAAAAGGCTTCCGATCAAAAGGGAAACCACTCCGCCGATGCCAAGCATACCATAGGAGACCACCTTCAATTCAAGGATTAGAAAAGCGACGCCCAAAAGTATGAGCAGGAGCCCGACCATGTTTATGGGGAGCATCTGGGTTGACAGGGCGAAGAGAAGGATGCAGATTCCTCCGATGATTCCTGGAAAGATGAGCCCCGGCGCCTTGAATTCGACGTAGAGCCCGGCGATTCCGAGGAGCAACAGGACCAAAGTCAAATTGGGATTGGCCAGTCCGAAAAGGAACTTCTGCAGAAGCGTCGGATTGATCTGAATGACCTCCGGGCTGACCGGCAGGGCGACGGTTTGGACCGCGCCGTCGAACCGCTTGATCTGGTGGCTTCTCACGTAGCCGAGAACGTCGCTCTCTCTGTTGGCGACAAGCTCGATGACGTGCTGGTCGAGGGCCTCTTTTTCGCTCAGGGAGATGCTCTCGCGAAGCATCTTCTCGAAAGCCGCGGCGTTGCGCCCGCGCCTTTCCGCAAGGGAGCGCGCGTGGGCCGAGAGGTCGTTGAGAACCTTCTGCAGCATCACGTCCTCGCCCGGCTGCTTCTGGCCCTGCTTCGGCGCTTCGCCGCTTGGCTGCGGCGTTTGCTCCGGCGCCGTGGGCATGGGGACGAAGGGAATCGCGCTGACGGGGTGAGCCGCCCCAATCGCGGTCCCAGGCGCCATGGCGATCACGTCGCAGGCGAGCGCCACGAGCGCCCCACCCGAAGCCGCTCTCGCGTTGACGGGAGCCACGTAGGCCGCGACGGGCGCCTTCGATTCGAGAATCGCCCGCTGGATCGCCTCGACGCTGTTGACGAAGCCGCCAGGCGTGTCTATCTGCAAGATAATCAGGGCGGCGCCGCTTGAGTTGGCCTTGTTAATGGACTTGACGACGTACTCCTGCGTGACGGGAGTGATCGGCTGGTCGAGGATAATTCTATAAACGGCCTGAGCCGCCGCGGGCAGCGACGCCAGCAGGAGAGTGGCCACGGAAACCGCGAAAGCAAGCCGTTTCATGCCTTCCGCCCTTCTCTAACGGCTTTAGTATGGCGATTGGGCGAACGCCTGTCAAGCTGGCGGAGCGTTGAGGGGACGGGGGGCGATGACAGGGTGGATCCCATTTCTAGGAGCCGGAACAACGCAGATGGCCCCCAAGCCTCTTGCGCGCGGCCCATGCGAATCTTTCAACAGCCTGCTAGCGCCTCGTCTGCCCATCCGCGGCATCTTCCTCGCCGGCAGGCCATCCCTTCCGCATCGTCCAGAGCATCGAGTATTTGAGGAAGACGCAGTAGGCGGACGTGAAGGCTACGATTGCGCCGGGTACGCCGTCCAGAAATCCCAGGCGAAGAAAATACTGCTTGAGGAACCTGTGCAGTGGCCTCAGGAGGATTGAGACCAGGCCCGCGCCCTTGCCTTCCATGAAGAGCTGTTCGGCTCCCCAGCGCGAATAGAGTTCGTTCTTTGCTAGGTAGTGAGGCCAGTCACGGATGGTGTCGTGAACGAGGCGCCCTTGGCCGATCACGCCAACATTCAATCCGTTGAGGGCGATCTCCTCGTGGACCTTCACGTCGTCGTACCTGCATTCCCGCCTAAAAAGGCGCACCACCTTGTCGTTGTCCAGCCCGCCGAAGCGCATTGCCCTTCCGAAGTAAATGTTTCGGCGCTTGACCCAATATGCGTCGGCCTTCGGGGACCCTTCGAGGAGCTTCTTAACTGACGAAACCAGCTCCGGCTCCGGCCGCTCGTCGGCGTCCAAAAGAAAGACCCATGGGTGAGAGGCCTGCGGGATGGCCCAGTTTTTCTGCGCCGCCGGGTAGTTGAACTCGTGAGAGACGATTCGGACGTTAGCCTCGCGAACGGTCCCGGCGGCCTCAAGGGTGCCATCGTTCGACGCGGCGTCAACGACCACGAAGACCTCGTCGGCCCAAAGGACCGAACGAACCGCGTCCACTATCTGGTGCGCCTCGTTGCCTGCCGGGATGACGGCGGTAACTTTCTCCACCTCGCCTCCTTCGCCAATTTTAGCACGGCGGCGCCGCCATGAAACCGTGCAAGAGATTCGTGGAAAGAGATCCCGCCGGCAAAGCCTCGTCAGATTGCGCCGCCAGCTTGAACGGGAGGAGGCCGTTTCATCGCCGCCTCAAGGTCGGTGGCCAGGGCGGCCAGGTACTGGCGGAAGGACTCAAATATCTCTTCGCGCCCATAAACACCGGTGCCGCCTGGCGTCAATTCGGCCTCGATCGGAGCGCTGTATGTGCCCGGGTCGTATTCGATCTGGTCGAAGCTCCAGCGGTAGCGGCCGTCCCGCACTTCGATCGTTATCGTGAAGTTGAACCCGACTGGAAGCCTGCCGCCGTAATATTCGTCGTGCGTCACCCTCGCGACCAGAACGCCGTTCGCCTGGTCGTCTATCTGAACGGCCATGGCGGATTTGGAGAACGCGGCCCCGATCCACGCCTTCGCCCTCGCGTAGAGCTTGGGCGACGAAGCCTTGTCAACCGGGACGACGTCCTGGAAAAGGACTTTTCCTTCGTACCGGGGAAAAGGTTTCGCCGGTGCGGCATCTTGAGCGGCCGCGGCCAGGCCAATCACAAGAGCGCCCATGCAAATGGCGATTCCCTTCATGGCATCCTCCCAGGCGAAACCGCCCTAAAATGAATCTATCCCCAGCTTTCCAGCTTGTCAAGGAGCGATCGCAGGAGCGATTGCGGTCTCGCCTCGGGATGGGCGGCCGCAAATCGGTTATACTTGTCCTCATGGGGGAACCGGTGGAGCGGGGGAAATGGAGCTTCGGCAAGACGTTCTGGGTCGCGAACGGGATCGAGCTGTTCGAGCGGGCGGCCTATTACGGCGCCTTCATAGCGCTGGTGCTGTTTCTCACGAACATCGTTGGCTTTGACGACATTGAAGCCGGGTGGATCGGCGGGCTCTTTTCGGCTCTCATCTACTTTCTTCCGCTCTTCACCGGCGCCATCGCCGACAAAATAGGTTTCAGGCTCTCCCTTATCCTCGCCTTCGCCTTTCTGTCGGCCGGATACTTCGGCATTGGGGCGTTTCCTTACAAGATCTCCGTCCTATTCTTCCTCGCGCTGGTGGCCGTTGGCGGCTCGTTCGTAAAGCCCGTCGTCACTGGAACGGTCGCCAAGAGCAGCTCCGAGGAGATGAGGGCGAGGGCCTTCAGCCTCTTCTACATGACGGTGAACATAGGTTCTTTCGCCGGCAAGAGCATAGCCAAGCCCCTAAGGACGTGCCTTGGGATCGAGTACATCCCATATTATTCGGCGGCGCTCGCGCTGCTGGCCCTCGTTCTTGTAAGCGCGCTTTATTTCCCGGCGGCGCGAAGCGGCGATGGCCCCGGCAAGGGGGTCGCCGAGACTTTTCGCGGGATGGCGCGCGTCCTTAAAAACCTCAAGTTCACGTCGCTTATCGTGATAACCGGCGCCTTTTGGGCGATCCAGCAGCAGCTTTACGCGACGCTTCCGAAGTACGTGATCAGGCTCATGGGAAAGGACGCGAGCCCGGAATGGTACGCCAATGTCAACCCGCTCGTAGTGGTCCTCGCAGTCGTGCCACTGACCGCCCTGGCGAAGAAAGTGAGCCCAGTTGGCTCGATAGCCGTCTCGTTTGTCCTGCTGATGATTTCATCCTTCACTATGTCACTCTCGGCTCTGTTCAACGCCCCCGTCTCAATCTTCTCGGTGGCCGTCCATCCGGTCACCCTCATGATGGTAGCTGGCATAGCCATTCAGGGCGTCGCCGAATGCTTCATGAGCCCGAGGTACCTCGAGTTCGCCAGCCTCCAGGCCCCGAAAGGGGAGGAGGGGCTCTACATGGGCTATTCGAACCTCAACACGACCATAGCTTCCATCGTCGCCTTCGTCTCGTCTGGATACCTCCTGGACAGGTATTGTCCGGACCCGGCCAAGTTTCCATCGCTGGCTCCCGGCAAGCTGGCGGCTTTATACGGCCACGCCCATTACATCTGGTATTACTATTGCGCGCTCGCCTTCGTCGCGCTCTGCGTTCTTTTGGCCATGGACAAGCTCGTCTTTCGGTCCCACGGCCAGAAGGGCGGCTGAAAAGAGAATAGAGCTCAAGGAGCGGTAGCCGTAGGTAGAATAAAAATGCGAGGCACCGTTTACTCTCGGCCCTCAAGGCTCTATAGGGCCGGAAGCTCGCGGCGGTGGATTGGGTCGCCGCGTGCTATACTCGAAGCGGGGGTGCCGTCATGGAAAACGGTCGTCTCTTTATAGCCGGGCTGGTGGTCGCCGGGATTCTGGCGCTCGTCATTATGATAGCGAGGCAGGATAAGAAGCGCGCGGCGGCTCGTGCTCAGATGGCCTTGTTGAGGGGCTGGCGCTACGGCGGAGGCGGCGGCCGGGGCGTCAAGTACAACGTCGAGGGCGACGAGGGCGTGGGCGGCTGGCGCGTGGAGTGCCGGTTCAGGAGGAAGAATTCCGGTGGCCAGACCACCTTCTTCTGCAAGGGCGCGGCCGCCGGCGGAGGCATAGCGTATATCTGCGCGGCCGACATGGCGAAGATATTCAGGTCCGCGATGGGCCGCACGGTCGCCGGGTGGGGATGGAACATCGGCGATGCATTGGGTTTGGGGACCGGTCCGCTGAAAAGGCTCATGGAGAACTTTTGCGAGCCCGATTTGGGCGACGGGGAATTCAAAGAGCGCTTCGCCGTTTTGGCGACGGACGAGTCAATCGCCAAGAGCGTGGTCACGGCCGACAAGCGCCGGGCGCTCATGCAATACATTCCAGCCACGATGGGGGGGCGAATCAGGGCAAGGGCGCTTTGGGTCCTCTGGAGCGACGAAGGGATGGTTCTTTCGCTGGGGGAGGAAATTGATAATCCCGAAGCGCTGGCCTCGTTCGTCGAGCTCGGCATCACGCTGGCCAAAGATCCGCGCGGCGCCGGGTGGTGAGCGAAGCCGGTCATCCTTCCTCGTATCCGCCCGCTCCGATCAGAGGGACGAAGACGCAGTGGGTTGAGACCTGGATTGACGCCGTGCCGCCAAGCATCTGAATGCGGTGGAGCCTCTGCAGGCGGCGGCCTCCCGCGGGGACGACGAGGACGCCCCCGTCCGAAAGCTGCCCGATCAAGGCGGGCGGCGGTTTGGGACAGGCGGCCGAGACGACGATCCGGTCGAACGGCGAGCAGTCGGGCCAGCCTAGGCTTCCATCTCCAATCCGCAGTAATGGCGGGGGAAGGCCGAGCAAATTGAATCGCGCCGGGATTTGAGCGGCGAGCTCCTCGATCCGCTCGATGCCGTAGACGCGGGCGCCCATGGCCGCCGCCAGGGCGAGGAGGTACCCTGAACCGGCGCCCACTTCAAGGAGCTTCTGCCCGGGACGCAGGCCGATGGATTCCAGCATCTCCGCCACCATCAACGGCTGGCTTATAGTCTGTCCATAACCTATGGCGAGAGGGCCGTCGGCGTACGCGCGCGCTCCAGCTTCCGGAGGCACGAAGAGCGCCCTGTCAACGCGAAGAAAGGCGCCAATGATTCGGCGGGAGCGTATCCCCCCGCCCGCAATCTGCTCGCGCACCATTCGCTTGAGATCGGGGGTGGCGGCCATTTCAATTCCGGAGAGGCCGGCGGCGGGCTGCCGCCGCCGGCCTCCTGCTCCTCATCGCGCCCGCTGCGCGGGCGGCGTCAATCGGTTTCTTTGAAAAGGAGCGTCCTGGAGCTTTCGGCCGAGAGGGCCGCGCAAAGGCTTCTGAACGCCGGGTAACCGCCCGGCCTTACCACCCGGGCCGGAACGTCGGCCACGAATCGCATTCTAACCTCCTTGCCGCCGCCGGTCCAGTCGAGCGCCGCCGCCGCGCCGGCGCCGCCTTTCTTCAGGGGGCCGGGAACGTAGGCGGGCTTGAGGCCGCCGGGAATCTCAAGCGTGAACACGGCTTCCTCGTGGCCGGGGAAAGGGAGCAGTAGCGGAAGGCCGCGCTCCTGGCTTGACATCCGGCCGGCAAAGGCGAGCAGGGAGCCTGGAGGGAGGCCAGGTTCCAGCGAGCGCAGCCCCTTGCCCGCCTTCTTCGCCTCTCCCTTGAAGGTGACCTTGACGCTCACTTTCTCGGGTGACATGGTGTTGACGCTCGAAGAGACCAGTTCGCTTCCCGGCAGGGCGGAAGCGAGCCACCGCTCCACGGCTGTTTTCAGCGCCTTGCCGGAGCCTTGCGCGGCGTAATAGGTGGAGTAGTTTCCAGAGAAGACGAAGGTGCCTTCGCCGGAGTAGGAGAAATCCTTCGCCAGAGTGACGTGAAGGTCGGAGCCGAGGCTGCTCGTGTCACCGGCGGGCGCCAGCGCTTCAAGCTCGCCATGGCCGGCGGTGAGTGGCAGCACCTTGCAGTCCTGAAAATTCCGCTGTGACTTTTCGCTTAGCCTGGCGCACGGGTCGAGCCAGAGAGCCTTCCCGTCAACGGTGGCTCGGACGATGATCTGGTCGAGCCTGGAAAGCGAAGGGGCGTCCCCGGCCTCCTCGATTCCGGGGATGGCCAAGCCGCAGGCGGCGGGCGCGGCGGCGATGCCGGCCTCTCTCAGCATGGCGCAGAGCAAGACGGCCTTGTCCAGCTGCGTGCCGTACCCGCTCTCGAAAACTTCGGCGGCGGCTCGCGGGACGAAGCCAGTCAGGTAAACGGGCCACTCGACCTGCGGAATGTCATCCGCCACGTAGTCTTCTATCGCGCTGGCCTTCTCGAATGCTGTTGACGACTTTGCGGTAATTTCGGCGGCCTTCTTCCGAAGCTCCCTGGAGCTTTGGCCTACGGCCTTGTCAACGAGGCCACCGGCGTACTCGTTCGCCTCCTTCCAGCTTTTGCAGGTGGTGAATACGAGGTGCGGCAGCGCGGCGATTTCCGCGGCGGTTGAGCGCGCCAGGGTGTACTGTCTAGCCCCTTCCATTTTCCACGTGTAGGTTGTGAAGGCGCCTGAATCGTTCTCCTCCGGCTTCAGATGGCCGTTCTCAAAGGCGTAGTTCAAGACCGTTCCCTTCGGGACGGAGATCTTAACCACCCGGTTGACGCACGGGAATGGGCCGGCGAAATAGGTTTCGCCTTCGAAAAAATGGCGCCAGGGTATTTTGTCGCTGAGCACGTAGCGAGTTTCGACGACGGCGCCTAGGTCTAGGCCCACCTTGGTCATCACCATCTGGCGCCACGCCATGTAGGCCGGGGCCTTCTCAAGCTCGAAAGGAGTCATCTCGTTGAAGGAGTTTGCCTTCGCCTCGACGATGCGCCCGTCCGGGGTGTAGGTCGTCAGCGAGTAGTCCTTCAGTTCCTGGTTCTCCTTGTTGAACGCCACTTTCGGATCGCCGATCAGGTCCATTCCCTGGTAGGTGAGGACCTTTTCGGCCCTGAAATAGTTCTCGGTGACCCGGCCGTCCGGCTCCATCGTGTATTCGATCGTCTCCGAAAGGATGACCGCGTCGCTGGAGGGATACTCCTTGGCTCCGGGCGCGCCGGCGTACTTGGAGGCCTGGGCGAAAGCCATAAGAGCCATGCCGGCAGCCGCCGCGAAGATCAGGTTGAACGCTTTCCTTCTCATCTTGGCCCCGCTCACTTTCCCGCGGCGCAAAGCTCGCCGCCGAATGCATTCATGGCTTCCCACGCCTCCGCAAGGCTCGGCTGTTCATCGGCCGGGATTATCTTCTTCTTGACGGTGAGCTTCTCGTTCGTCACGACTGAACCGTTCTTGAAGGCGGCGGAGCCATCGAACGAGGCCGCCGCGCCGTCCTTGGCCGTGGCCTTGGGAACCGATCCGAGCTTGTACCCCTGCGGAAGCGAGAGCGTCTCCTCGAAGATGAATTGCCTCGAAGACCTGAGGAAGAGGCCGTAATTTCTCTTTTTCACTGGAGTCGCCGCCGCGGCGAAGTCGGTCAGCCGCCTGTTGCTGACTATGTTCTGGGCGACGGGGAGCTTGAAGTACAGGGCGCCGCTTGAAGCCATGGCGTAGCCGGGCACTCGGTAGGCAAGGGTTATCACGAATGGCGTCTTCACATCAACGGCGTCCGTCGTCTTGTAGGAGACCAACTCGGCCCTTGGCGACAGGCGGCTCAGCCACTCCTCGAACATTGGCCCTACGTTGCGGGCGTTGTTGTTGACGACGCTCCATCGAAGGTTGGTCTCGCTGTAGTGGCCGCCGGTAATGGTGAACGTTCCTTCCAAATCGCCGGAGACCGAGAGTGCAGCCTTCGATACGACCTTGACGAAGTTGTCCTCTGGCGGCGCCGGTGGCGTCTGCATCAGTTCCTCGCCCCTGGGCGAGCCGATGTCATAGTCCTGCGGCTTCTCGGCGCTGGACCATATCTCGGAGCTGAAAGGGCACCAGGTCGGGTCGTAGAGCTTGTAGACGTTAGGCTTGATCTCGCAGGCGACGACGCAGTGGTCGAACTGGTCGGCCGGAACCTCCTCGACCTTGGCCACCGCCTCCGTCATGGCGGGGTAGGCTGTGTAGCCCGCGGCCCTGAACATCGTTATGAGCATCCCGGCGATGTCCTTGCAGACCCCGCAGCGGTCGTTGAAAGTCATGATTCCGGGATGGAGCGTGTAGCCTTCCCCCTTGCCCATCGAGATTCCTGAATAGCGGATCTGCTTCGCCACCCAGTCCAGAAGCGCCGCCCGTTTCTCGTCGTCGGTCTTGAGGCCGGCGGTAAGCTCCGCGACCTTGCGCTTTATGGCATCGTTCCATTCGAACGCCTTCGCCTCCTCGTTTACCTTGTAAAACCACCGGCTCTTCGCCGGCCAGTCCGGGACCGTCGCCAGCACCAGCTTGGGCATCGCATCGCCGTCGTCAACCATCCTGGGCTCGCGCTCGATCGCCGGCACGTCGTTCTTCCACCACGAGTAAGTCAGTCCCTTGTCACTGAAGGAGGAGCTGAAGCCAAGCTCGCCGTGGTAGACCTTCGCGTTGATGGGCTTGTCTTTGGGCAGCGTTATGGTGTACGACTTGCGGACTATGGGAAGGTCGGCCTGGAAGAGCACGACGTCGTAGTAGTGGCCGCGCATCGGAGGGATATACCTTTCGTCGCTACCGTCGCCTCCGTCGCGAAGATAGGCGATGACGAACCCCTTGGAAACGGTGGTGATCTCGACGGCGTCGCCCGGTTCCAGCTTAGGGACGGGGGTCAGCTTCATCCTGGGCCCCCAATAGATCATATCCTGTGGCTGTGGCAGGTCGAGAACGGTGGAGAGGGGAAGGTGCTCGATCCTGCCGTCCGCCCTGTAAACCGTGGCGCTCTTGACCTCGGCGAACGAGGAGGCCGGATCGTAGTCGGTTCTGATCGAAGCATAGCTTGCCGCCCCTGCGTCCGTGAGAACCTTCACGAGTTTCGTCTTCGTGACGTGGGAGAGGCCGCTCTCCTCGACGTCAACGTTCGTCTCGTCATTGACGATGACGGCGCCGGCGCCCGGGTATGCCTCGGCCGTGACCTTGGAGAGCGCCTCGGGCGGCTTTTGGCCGAATGCCAAAAGCGGCGCGGCCGCCAGCGCCAGCGCCATTGCGCCGGCCAGCGGGATTCCAGATTTCCTCCTGAGCATCTCGATCCATCCTTTCGATGCCGCGATCCCTCGGCCGCGACTGCCGGACTGCGGCGCCAGAAAAGCGGCGCCGGAAGAGCAGATTCTAGCTCCGGGCAAGACAAAAGTCACCCACGAGGCCGCGGCGCCCCGTAGCCTGCGCGCCGGGCCGGGTGTGCATCGCAATCGGTTCGCGTGTACAATAGGCGCGATGGCGCGGGTTGGCGGGCGCGCGGAGGAGAAAGGATGGATTTCGAGCTCAATTCAGACCAACAGATGATTCGCGGCATGGTTCGCGATTTCGCCGAAACGAAGATCCGTCCGGGCGTGATGAAGCGTGATCAGGAGGGGCGCTTCGTTGAAGAGCTGCTCCCGGGCCTCGCGGAGCTTGGCCTTTTAGGGATGCTCGTCCCTGAAAAATACGGCGGGGCGGGTCTGGACAACGTCACTTACGCGCTGGCCATCGAGGAGCTTGCCCGCGTCTGCCCTTCGACGGCGGTGACCGTATCGGTGACCAATTCCGTTTGCCAGGATCCGATCCTGATGTTTGGAAACGAGGAGCAGAAGAAGAAATACCTGCCACCATTGGCGAAGGGCGAGCGGATTGGCGGGTTTGGCCTGACCGAGCCTGGTTCCGGCTCGGACGCCGGGGCGTTGAAGACGCGCGCCGAGAAGCGGGGGGACAAGTACATCCTCAACGGCGCGAAGGCCTGGATAACGAACACCCATTACGGGAAGGTTTTCGTCGTCCTCGCCGCTACGGATCCCTCGAAGGGGCCGAAGGGCGTCTCGGCTTTCATCGTCGAGCCGTCATTTCCGGGCTTCGAGTTTCTTCCGGTCGAGCACAAGATGGGGCTCAGGGCCTCGGTCACCTCGGGGATATCGTTCGAGGATTGCGAAGTACCGGCCGCGAACCTGCTCGGCAACGAGGGCATGGGGCTGCGCGTGGCGCTGACGACGCTCGACGGGTCGCGGATCGGCATCGCCGCGCAGTCGGTTGGTATTGCGCAAGGCGCCTTCGAGGAGGCGGCGAAGTACGCCGGGCAGCGCGAAACGTTCGGAAAGCCCTTGAAGGAACACCAGGCGATAGGCTTCATGATCGCCGAGATGGGGACGGAGATAGAGGCGGCGCGCCTGATGACCATGAAGGCCGCGGCTTTGAGGGACGCGAAGGGGCATGGCCTCTCGCGCGCCTCGAGCATGGCGAAGCTTTTCGCGAGCGAAGCCGCCAAGAGGGTCTGCGACGCCGCCGTCCAAGTTCACGGCGCTTACGGTTACAGCGCCGAGTACGCCGTGGAAAGGTTTTACAGGGACGTCCGGGTGACCACGATCTACGAGGGGACCAGCGAGGTCCAGAGAATGGTCATCGCCCGGTCGCTTCTTGGACAGTAAGGGGAAGGAGTCATGGTTTACGATCCGCACGACACGGAGGCTCGCGTCCAGGAAAAATGGCGCGGCGCGAACCTCTTCAAGATGGAAGAAAAGCCGGGGGTTCCGAAGTACTATTGCCTCGAAATGTTCATGTACCCGTCGGGGCGGATTCACATGGGGCACGTCCGCAACTACACGATAGGCGACGTGGTGGCGAGGTTTCACAGGATGCGCGGGGAGAACGTGCTCCACCCGATGGGCTTCGACGCATTCGGCCTTCCCGCCGAGAACGCCGCCATCAAGGGCCAGGCGCACCCGAAGGAGTGGACCGACTCGAATATCGCGGCCATGAAAGTCCAACTCGACAGGATGGGCCTCATGTACGATTGGGGGCGCGAGGTCAGGACCTGCGAGCCAGAGTACTACCGGTGGAACCAGTGGTTCTTCCTCAAGATGTTCGAGCGCAGCCTCGCCTACAAGGCAAAGCGCCGCGTCAACTGGTGCCCCGGTTGCAAGACGGTGCTTGCCAACGAGCAGGTGGAGGACGGAACTTGCTGGCGATGCCACAGCGCCGTCGAATTGAAAGAGATGGAACAGTGGTTCTTGAGAATCAGCGACTACTCGAACGAGCTTCTTGGGGGACTCGCCTCTTTGCCGGAGTGGCCAGCGGAAGTCGTGGCGATGCAGAGGAACTGGATCGGCCGCTCGGAGGGAGCCTACGTTGACTTCGCCGTTGACGGGCGTCCGGAGAAGATAAAGGTATTCACCACGAGGATAGACACCATCTACGGCGCCACTTGCGTCGTCCTCGCGCCGGAGCACCCGATGGCTTCGGCGCTGGCGAGCGCCGCGCAAAAGAGCGAGGTCGAATCCTTCAAGGCGGCCATGAGGGGACAGAGCACCCACGATAGGGCCACTTCCAAGGAGAAGAAGGGCGTCTTCACCGGATCGTTCGCGGTGAATCCGTTCTCGAAAGAGAGGATACCGGTCTACCTGGCCAACTTCGTCCTGATGGAATACGGCACGGGCGCGATCATGAGCGTCCCTGCGCACGACCAACGCGACTTCGAGTTCGCCCGCCAGTACGGTTTGCCCGTGAGAGTCGTCGTGCAGCCTGGCGGGCTTACAGTTGAGGGGATGAAAGAGGCTTCCCCGCTGGACGGGCTTCTTGAAGAGAGCGGCCCGTTCACGGGCATGAACAACAGGGAGGCGATGAAGGTGATGGCCGCCAAGGCGGCCGCCGAAGGGTTTGGCGAGGCCGCCGTCACCTTCAGGCTGAAGGACTGGGGGATTTCCCGCCAGAGGTACTGGGGGACGCCGATTCCCGTGGTCAACTGCGAATCGTGCGGAACCGTCCCGGTCCCGGAAAAGGAGCTTCCGGTCCTTCTCCCCTACGACGTCCCGCTCACGGGCAAAGGCGAAAGCCCGCTGGCGCGTGTCGCCGGCTTCGTGAACGCCAAGTGCCCCAAGTGTGGCGGGCCAGCCAAGCGCGAAACCGACACGATGGACACCTTCGTTGACTCTTCGTGGTACTTCCTTCGCTACACCAGCCCCAAGGAAAAAGGACGGGCTTTCAGCCAGGAGGCGGCCAGCTACTGGGCGCCGATAGACTTTTACATCGGCGGCATCGAGCACGCCACGATGCACCTCATCTACTTCCGCTTCTTCACCATGGTGCTTCGCGACCTGGGGCTGATTCCATTCGGAGAGCCCGCCAGGAGGCTCATGTGCCAGGGCATGGTCATCAAGGACGGCGCCAAGATGTCCAAGAGCCTCGGCAACATCGTTGACCCGGACGCCATGATAGAGCGCTACGGCGCCGACGCCGTAAGGCTCAACATCCTTTTCCTTTCGCCCCCGTGGGACCAGCTGGACTGGAAGGAGTCCGGGGCCGAAGGGGCGGCGCGCTTTCTGAACAGGGTTTATGACGTCGTGGAAGAGGCGCTCCCTTACCTTGGCGGGCCAGTGACGCCGCCCCGTGACGGCGAGGGGCTTGCGCTCAGAAGGAAGACGCACCAGACGGTGGGGCGCGTGACGGCCGAGCTTGCCGAGCGGCTGAAACTAAACACCGCCATAGCCGCGCTGATGGAGCTTTGCAACGCCCAGCAGGCCTTTCTTTCCGGCTTCCGCCAGACGCCGGAAGAGCGCTTCGCACTCAAGGAATCGGTGGAGGCCCTCGTCACAATGCTCTCGCCGTTCGCTCCGCACCTCTGCGACGAGCTGTGGGAGAAGCTCGGCCACGAAGGGTTTCTCGTCCTCGGGCCATGGCCCTCCTTCGACGCCAAGATCGCGACGGAAGACGAGGTCACGCTGGCCGTCCAGGTCAATGGAAAGCTGAGGGGGCAGATTACGGTGGCTCGCGGCCTTTCCGACCAAGAGGTGTTGGCCGCGGCCAAAGAGAATCCCAAGGTCAAAGCCCACATCGAAGGCAAGGCGATCGTGAAAGAACTCGTTGTCAAAGAGCGCATCGTCAACCTGGTGGTGAAGGGGTGAACTTTTCAGAGGGGCAAGGAGGCGGGAAGTTGAGACCCGATGAGAGGCAAGGTCGTTTCCTCGGTTTGCCAACCTTCTTTAAGAACCATTTCGTGATTTCTCCGGTTTGCGCCGCGGCCCTTCTTCTTCTCGCCGCCTGCGGCTACCACTTACAGGGCAGGGGAGGGGCGCTTCCGCCAGCCATCAAGACGATGGCCGTTCTTCCCTTTGACAGGCAGATTCCAGTTCTCGAGTTGGACCAGCGAGTCACCGAAGCGGTAACGCGAGAACTCGTGCAGCGGGCTCGAATAAAGGTCCAGTCCACCTCAGCCGGCGCCGACGCGGTGCTGAAAGGGACGCTGACAGCCTATTCGTCCTCCCCGGTTTCATACGACCCGGCGACCGGCCTGGCGAACCGCTACCGCGTCCAGATGGCCGCGAGGGTCACCGTCACCGATTCGGCGGGGAAGGTGCTCTTCAAGTCCGACGGATTCATGTTCGAGGAGCTTTACGAACGCTCCGCCCTGCCGTCGGCCTATATATCCGATGAAGCCGCCGCCTACGACGTGATCGCCCGCGACTTCGCCCGCTCCCTCGTCAGCGCCATCATGGAAGGCGGGGACTGATAGAGCGGAAGATGGCGGCGCCGGCGTAAAGTGCCATCTTTCGGATGCTACTTCACTAGCACCTCGACGGCTTTGATCTTGGTGAAGCGCCAGCCGTCGTCCGTTTTCTTGAGGTTGCACTCGATTTCATGTGTTTCGTTGACCGCTTCGCCGCCGGCCTTCTTGCCCGTCAGGCGGGCGGTGGCCGTCACCGAGGCCTCGCCCTTTTGGGGGAAGACGACGGTGATGTCGTAGAACTTCAAGGCGAGTTGGGAGAAACGCTCCCTCCCCTTGGCGGCGTATCCCATGATCTCCTGCAGCGACACCTTCGCGGAGACTTTGTATGACTCGATCTCGAATTCGCACGGGTCGGCGAAAATCTTTCGCGCGCCGGCGGCCTTCAAGAGGGCATCCATCGGTTGTTCGCCCGGCTCTTTGTCCACCCATTCGGCAAGCGCCTTGAAGCGTCCTTTCACGCGCCACTCCTCGATGTGGGCGAAGCAGTAGAGCGAAAATAGCGCCAGGAGGGCCAGGACCGCCCCGGCCAGGAGCCTCTTATTATTTCGGGCTGCTGGTGGTTGCATAAGCTTCTCCGATAGACGGCCAGCCTTCGTCAAGGCCGGACAATTCCTACCATACCGGCTTGCCGAGGATTCGGGAGATCGGCGCCTGGCCGAAGTCGTGCTCCTCGATCGGCATCCCGCGGTTGTCTCCGACGAGATAGACGCAGCCTGTTCCCACTTTTCGAGGCGGAAGATCCCAGGGAAAACGGTACTTCACGTAAGGCTCATCGAGCGGTTTTCCATCAACGAGAAGAAGGCCGTTGCGAAATTCGACCTCCTCGCCTTCCAGCGCCACGACGCGCTTCAGGTAGACGACTTTGCTTCCGGCCAGCTTAACGGCCACAACGTCGAACCGCTCGGGCTGGTGGAAGAGATAGCTCATGGTCCAGCAGAAGGTGAAACCGCCGTCTTTGTAGGTGGGTTCCATGCTCCTGCCCTTTATGAACATCGGCACGAGGAGGTGGCCGAAAAAAAGGTAAGCGCCCAGCGCGACGGCCGCGGCCCGTAGAATGAACTTGGGAGTGAGGCTCGGGAAGAAGAATTCCTGGAGCCTAGATTTCGCCATTTAAAATTCGATTCCCTCCCGGGCCTCGAGGCCTTGGTCGAAGTAATGCTTGACCTTCTTCATCTCGGTGACGAGGTCGGCGCGCTCCACGACCGACTTCAGGCGCGTCCTTCCGGAAAGGACGAGCTCGCAGGGGCGTCCGGCCGCTTCCCAACGCTCGATGACGTTGAGAAGGTCATTCTCGCTTATCAGGTGGTATTGCTGCGCCGAAAGAATCTCGTCGAGAATCACGAGATCGAATTCCGCGGATGCGGCCGCGCGCGCCGCGAGGCCGAGGCCGCGCGTGGCCTCCTCCACGTCGCCGGGAAGGACGCCGAAGCGAAAGGTCCCGTCGGGTTTGATTCGTTCGAGGCCGGTCGGTTCAAGGCGTAGCCCGCCGAGCGTCCTTAAGACCTTCCGCTCGGAGTAGTGCTCGTTCTTCCCGTCGAATCCCTTGTCGAATTGAATGATGATGACCCGCTTGCCCGCGCCAACGGCCCGCACGGCCAGTCCTATGCAGGAGGTCGTCTTACCTTTGCCGTCGCCGGTGTAGACGTGAAGCTTGCCTGGCTTCATGTGCGGTCATCCATTTGCATTGACAACGATAAGCGTGTCGCCGGGGTGGAGGGAGTGTTCCCTCGCCAGGCCGCCACGCACTTCGAGGACGTTGCGGCACGGCGCCTTCGGCTTGTACTCGGGACACGGGTCGCTCTGGCACGGCGGGGCGCTGTCGGTGATGTCTACGATCTTGTTGGCGCCGTCGAGCCAGATCATGTCTATGGCCATCTCGCAGTTCTTCATCCAGAACGAACGGATGGAATTGTCGTTGAAGAGAAAGAGCATTCCCTGGTCGTCCGGCAGGCGGGCGACGAACATCAGGCCGCGCGCCTGCGACTCGGGATCGGTCGCCAGGACGACGTTCACCCTGTGGCCGTCCGGGAAAATCACGATTGGGGTTTGCGCTGGCGCCTGGACGGGGGACTCCGCGCTGGCCGCCGGCGCCGTTGATTCGCCGCAGGCGGCAAAAGCCGCGACTAGAATCAGGGCAAGAACCGCCGGTATATTGATTCTCATGTCTCGTCGGCGCCGATGAGTGACTTTGCCCGCCACAGGTAGTGAATCCCGGAATATGCCGTGAAAAAGACCGCCACCCAGAGAAGGATTTCCAGAAAAGTTTCGGGAAAACCGTAGGCGTTTTTGACAAGGCAGGCTACCGCGAATGCTATCTGGAAGAAAGTTGTGAGCTTGCCCTGCCAGCTCGGCGGAAACTTCGTCACGTTTGATTGGAGATAAAGAAGCAGGGCCACCAAGACGATGACCACGTCGCGGCAGATCGTAATGATGGGAATCCAAACGGGAATCGTGTAAGGCAGGCCTATGTTTTGAAGCGCCAAGGCGATGTAGGTGGCAGTAAGCATCAGCTTGTCGGCCATCGGGTCGAGGAACGCCCCCAGCGGCGTCTTTTGGTTGAAGAAGCGCGCGATGAAGCCGTCTAGCGCGTCGGTTATGCCGGAACCGGCGAATATCCAGAGCCCAACCGCGTAGTGGCCATAAACCATGGCCATGAGAAAGAATGGGATGAGGCCCATGCGAAGGATGCTGAGAAAATTGGCTACGGTCAAGCTCTCCTCGCCAAATATGCCATTGAGATTGACGCCCGAAGGCGCCCCGCGCCAGATGCAGCGCGGAGCGCCCGATGAGATTCCATGAGGCTACTGTTTCTCGACCACGTCGCCGACCTGCGGGTGAACGCTGCTGTTCGCCACGCCGATCGCAAGGTGGTCCCCGACGATCTTGGTGACGGTGAAGGTGCCGAGGCTGGTCTTCTCCTGCCCCAGGACCTTGCCGGTGTCGGGGTCGGTTATCGTCTCGCCGACGCGGGTCAGCGTCATGGTGTCCCCGGCCTTGATCCCGTCCACGGAGCCCAGGCTGATGTAAACCTTGCCGTCGCCGACCTTCGCAACCTTGCCTGAAACCGCTCCTGCGGAGCCCAAGCTCTCTTGTATGTCACCGGCCTTTTGGACGATGGCGTCAACCAGGCGCTTCACGGCGGGCTCGAAGATCTGGCGGGCCTGCGATTCGTCCCATTCGACGCCGCCGCCAAAGCTCGCGACCGAGACGTTGGCAAAAGAGTGCTTGCCTTGTTCCTGTCCAGTGTAGACGATTTCGGCCGTGGTCGTGTTGATTAGCTTCAGGTTGACGGTCCCTTCAGCGGTGGTCTTGCCGACGTCGAAGCCGAGCTTGAAGAGGCCGTGCGCCTCGGTCTTGTGCTTCGAGAAGTCGGTGATCGCCCCGATCACCACCAGTTGGCAGCCCAAAAGTTTGCCGACCTGAACGGCCGTCTTTTCGTCAACCGCTCCCGAGAGCGACAGGCTCTGTTCGCTCAGGACCGTGTCCAGGTCCTTGCGCTCCATGACGCGGAATTTACCCGACTGAACCAGCCCTTGGACGAGCCAGTCTTCGAGGGCGGGCCCGAGGTTTGCTCCGCCGTAAGGGGACTTGTTTTCCATTTTGATAACGGCGATCCTGGGCTTCTGCTGGGCCGCGGCCGAGACCGCCGCAAGCGCCAGCACCACCAAAGCAACCAAAGCTATCGTCTTCTTCATGGTCTGCTCCCTCACGTTCCAAGAATAACTTCTTTACCTCGACAATGTCAAACGGGCGGCTGTCTGTGAAACGACGCGCCATCCGGGGAAGAGCTTCTTTGCTTCCTGCGCGAGGTCGGATGCGTCGCCCTGCATCGAGACTTCGAGCTCGGCGTTGTCGCCGGAAGCCGAATGAACAACTGCGTCCTGGATCCCGCGGCCCTCCTTTTGGAGCTTGGCTGCGAATTGCGAAGCTTCGTCGGCGGAGGCGCCCTGGAGGACGAGCACCAGCTGCCTCGTCGAGGAGACCTCTTTCGACCACTGGGCGGTAATCTGGCGGATGATGTCGTTGCCGGCCACCGTGGCGGCCTGGCGGGCGGCCTGGGCCATGCCCTCGTCGCCGACGTGGACCGCCTTGCCGCTGCCGCTCGACGTCCCTAGCACGTGGCGGGTGTCCGTCTGAATGGCCTTGAGCGAAAGGCTCGCCTGGAAGGAGATGAGGTTTGAATTGCCGACGCTGCCTCCGGGCCCGCCCTTCAAGGTGCCGAGGATCACCACTTCCGCCCCGTACTTCTTCAAGAGGTCCGATTGGGCTCCCTCCTGCATTCCGTAGAAGCCCTCCTGGATGTCGCCCGTGTCAACGACGTTGAAGCCTTTGTCCTTCAGCATCCGCAACAGGGTGGCTGACGCCTCCTGGCCGCTTTCATTGATTGCCACGGCAACTCTGGGCATCTTCATCCGCCGCATGAGGATGCCCAGGGAGTTGAGGTCGTGCTCAAGGTTCCCTTCGTTGACCTGGGCGTCGATCGTGACGTTGTAGATGTTGGCGTCCTTGTCGGCCTTTTCGGAGACGATCTTGTAGCTGGAGATGTAGCCGGCCGTCTGGGTATATATCTTGTCAGATAGCAGCTCGTTGTTCTTGACGAGGCTTTCCGAGTCCACCATCGTCCCCATCACCTGCTCGACGGCGGAGCGCAGGGCGGACTCGATCGCGCGGTCGCGCGCCTGGGCGGAGTCGTTGTTCAGGATCGCGGCGCTCCCCGTCGCGGTGATGGTCTGCTGGGCGGCCACGGCTGCGGTCCAGGCCATGGCGATGACTGCAAAAAACACTGCGAGCTTACGCATTTTCAGCCTCCTTCTTTCGGCCCGACACCCTTATTATTGGGACGGGCGCGCTTTTGCCTTTAACCATGACCGGTTCCATCTTCTCCGTATCGTATTCGAGCTCGATTCCGCCTATTGCAGACGCCGTCTGCTCGGACAGGATGACGTCGTCTCGCTGCGCGAGCCCCTGGAGCCTTGAGGCCAGGTTGACCGCGTCGCCGATGACGGTGTAGGTCCAGCTCTCCTTGGAGCCGTGGTTGCCCACCACCACGGGCCCGGTGTTTATGGCCACGCCGATGTGAAGGGGCGGCAACCCCTTCTCTTGGAAACGCTTTCTCAGGCGGGCCGCGCCTTCCTGCATTTCGACGGCACACGCCAGGGCGCGCGCGGCGTGGTCCGGCTGGTCCACCGGGTCGCCAAAGAAGGCGAGCAGGGCGTCGCCTATGAACTTGTCGTAGGTGCCGTCGTGGGCGAACAGTATCTCCATCATCTCGGTGAAGTAGAGGTTTAATATCTCGGTGACCTGCTCTGGCTGCAGCCGCTCGGAAAGGCTCGTGAACCCCCTTATATCGGAAAACAGTATGGTCAGGGTTTTCTTTCGCCCTCCGGCGTGCACCAGGCTCGGGTCGCTCAGAAGCTTTAGGGCGATGTTGGGAGAGACGTAGCGCCCGAATAGCCTCTCTATGTCCCGGCGCGCCGAGAGGTCCTTGTAGCGGTGGTAGGCGAACGAGCTTCCGGCGTAGGCGCCCCACAGCAGGAGCATGGAGAAGAGCGGCAGCGCCAGGCCGTGCCTCATGGCAACGACGCCGATGACTAGAAGAATCAGCGCCCCTGTTGACCATAGCAGCGCCGCGGACAAGGGGCGAAGCGGGAAAAGGGCTGCCGAGGCGGAGGCCGCGCCGAGAATCAAGAAGAGCCACGCCAACTCGCTCGAAGGGAGCGTCGCGATCGAGATATTTTGCATCAACGCCGCGACGGCCTGGCCATGAATCTCCACTCCGGCCATGGAATGGGTCGAAACCGTCTTCATCCCGGCGATCTGGCGGACCACGGCCGGCAGGGGGACCGACTTGTAATCCTGCCCGGCCGCCGTCGTGTTCCCAATGAGTACGATCTTGCCCGACAGGTCCCCCAGAGCAGTGGAGGGGTCGTTGAGCACGTCAATGAAAGAAACGCGCGGCAGCGTCCCGTCTCCGCCGCGGTAGGGAATAAGCCACCGTCCGCCGCTCAACCGATAGGAGTGGCCGCCGATATTCAATCCGCCTTTGGCCGCCTCGGCCGGCGGCTGGGCCGCGGGGAACCATACGAGGCTGGCGCACTCGAGAGCGAACGGAAGGCGCTCGATGACCATGCGGCCGTCTTGAAGCGACGTGTATGGAGGCGGCAGTCCTCTCAGTATTCCGTCGCGGTCCAGCAGTAGGTCTATGGAGCCCAGTCCAGCGGCCTCTTTGCGGAAGCGGGGAATGGGATAGGCGCTTTGGGCGGGGCTGCAAGCCAGGACGCAGTCCGAAGAGGCGAGCGCTTTTTCAAACGCGGCGTCCGAGGCTTCATCCTTCGTGGATGAAAAAAGCAGGTCAATGCCGATGAGAGCGGGGTGCTTCTCCCATATGGAAGAAATCGCCCGAGCCAGTTCCGCCCTGTCCGGCGCCCGGTGGTTCAACGAGGCGAAGGTCTTCTCGTCAATGGCGACGATGAGCACGGGTGGAGCCGGCGGAAGGGGCCTGGCTCTGAGAAGTTGGTCGTATATCACGCGCTCGGCCGGAACCGCGAGGCCCGCGGCCAGGGCGAGCGCCACAGCCGCGCCCGGCAGGAGCACCAGCGCCAAAAGTGCCAACGGCTTTTGGGGGCGCCACGAGCCATACTTCATTGGTTCATCGCCTGCCGAGCAGGAATTCCCCGCCGTCTTTGTCGGTCAGCTTGCGGCTCTCGACGCCGCCCACGTCGGACCTGACCACGACCACGACGTTTCCAGAAGAAAGCACGCCGTTGGCCGCCTCCGCCTCCCTGAGCTTCTGGGCGTCCTCCTGAGTTATGACGAGGTCGGCTTGAAGCTTTCCTTCCGCCCGGACGGCGTGAATCGTGAGGACATTTTCCTCTCCGTGAGGCCTCTTTGGAGGCGGGGCTCCCTGGGCAAGAAGAAAGCTTCTCGGATCAACGACCGCCAGGGGCAGAAACGACGGCATCATGGAGGGGCGCGACTGGGTCTTCTCGGAGCCGCCGGAGGGGCTCACGTACCTGGCGATCGTCTGGCGTTTGGCAACGTCCGGTTGCACGCTCGCCACGCTGTAGACCGCCTGGCCCTTGTCATCCTTCACTTTTGGGAACAGTGCGGGCTTGGCGCCGGCGCCGGTTGCATCTATCCTGACGGCGGCGAACGAGCTCAAGGAGGAGACCTTGGGCTTCTCGGGCTTGCCTTCCGGGGCGGGCTTCGATGGATGAACAGGAGGCAGCTTGGTCTGCGGCTCAGGCGGCGCCGAGGCGCCTGCCTCGCTGGGCGCGGCCACCTCGTTTCGCGGAGGCGGGTTCGCCGTTGAGGCCTGTTCCGGCGCCGCGGCCTCTTCGGCCGGGACCATCACCGGGTAAGCTTCGGAGACTATTCCATTGACGCCTGAAATTGGGACTTCCAGCGTCAGCGCGTAGGTATCGCCGGAAAGGCCCTCGTTGATGACCTTGCCTCCCCTGATTACGCCCTTGACCCTCACCTTCAGTGCTTCGAACTCCTCGAGGCGGCGGTCGGCGTCCATCGGCACCTTCAACGCTATTCTGAGCGCGGCGGCCTGCGCCTTCATGAGCGCGACGCGCTGCGCCTCGATTTGCGCCTGGTTGCGCGGCATCCCCTTCATCAGCGGGACTTCGGCGCGCGTCTGGATCCATCCCTCGTACCAGCTTACGGTTCCATCCGGCAGCTTCTGGCGGTAAGGATGGTACGGTCCCTCGTCCTGAGCGAGCACGGTCACGATGAGGGCCAGAACCAATCCTGCCAGCGCCAGGTAGTTTCGTTTGCGCATGGCGTCCTCCTCTCGCGGCCAAGTATAGCAACCAGGAGGTCAATAATCCATGACGAAGGTCACAAAATGAAGAGTACGGGTCGGCGAACGGCTACCGCGGCTTCTTGGGTGGAATGCCCCACGTAAGCGGGGTGCTTCCCGGTTTCTTGACAGCCAAAGCGCGCGTTTGTTATCTTTATCACCTGTGGTGAACCGGCGGAAAGAAGGTTCTATAATACAATTCCGCGGGCGTTAGGGTGGCAGCCGCAAGTTTCGGAGCAAGCCTTCAGGGGAGTCCCTGCCCGTCTTGGGTATGGCCTCTGCAAGGCCTCCGGTGCAAGATATCAAAGGAGAGCGGTTATGGAGAAGAAAAACTTCAACCCGTTCGCGATGGCGCAGGCCCAGTTCGACAACGTGGCCGAGAAGCTCGGCCTGGACCAGGGCACCAGGGAGCTTTTGCGCAATCCGATGCGGGAATACCACTTCACGATCCCGGTCCGTATGGGCGACGGCAAGGTGAAGGTCTTCAGGGGATTCAGGGTCCAGCACAACGACGCGAGAGGGCCGGCCAAGGGCGGCATCCGCTTCCATCCCCAGGAGACCGTTGACACCGTCCGCGCGCTCGCCACGTGGATGACCTGGAAGTGCGCCGTGGTTGACATCCCGCTCGGCGGCGGCAAGGGCGGCGTCATCTGCGACCCGCACAACCTCTCCGACCGCGAGCAGGAGGGAATCTGCCGCGGATGGGTGCGCCAGGTCGCACGCAACGTCGGCCCGCTGCAGGACGTTCCGGCGCCCGACGTCATGACCAACGGCCAGCACATGGTTTGGATGATGGACGAGCTCGAAAAGATCCGCGGCGAGCACCTCCCCGGTTTCATCACCGGAAAGCCGGTGGGCCTCGGCGGCTCCCTCGGCCGCACCGAAGCGACCGGATACGGCGTCGTCTACCACATCCGCGAGGCTATGAAAGAGCGCGGCATCAAGATCAAGGGCGCGACCGCGGCCATTCAGGGTTCGGGAAACGTCGCCCAGTACACCTTGGATCTCTTCTCGCAGCTCGGCGGCAAGGTCGTGGCGATCGCCTGCTGGGACCAGAAGGACAAGAAGGCCTACACCTACAAGTGCAAGGACGGGATCAACTTCGACAAGCTGATGGCCGCCGTTGACAAGTTCGGCACCATTGACCAGGCCAAGGCCAAGTCGTACGGCTGGGAAAAGCTCCCCGGCGACGCGTGGATCGAGCAGGATGTAACCGTCCTCGTCCCCGCCGCCCAGGAGAACATGATCAACGCCGAGAACGTTGGCAAGATCAAGTCCTCCGTAAAGATCATCGCCGAAGGCGCGAACGGCCCGACGACCCCTGAGGCCGACGAGGTCATCAAGAAGAAGGGCATTTTCCTGATCCCCGACTTCCTGTGCAACGCCGGCGGCGTGACCTGCTCCTACTTCGAGCAGGTGCAGTGCAACATGAACTACTTCTGGACGAAGGAAGAGGTTCTTCAGAAGCTCGACGACAAGATGACGAGCGCTTTCGCCGCCGTCTCGGAGCTTGCCCGTAAAAAGAAGGTCTACACCAGGGACGCCGCCTACATGATCGCCATTGGCCGCGTCGCCGAAGCCTGCAAGAAGCGCGGCTGGGTGTGACGAGATAAAGCGGCGCCTGTGGCCCTGAGAAGGCAGGCTCCGCTGAAATATTTGGATTGAAAGCATTGCGGCCCGGGGCGACCCGGGCCGCTTTTTTTTGCTGGCGGTCCTGACGGCTTGCCGCCAACACGCTTCACCGGCGGCTGTGGCCAATCGTCTCCAGGCCGAGGCCTTGGCCTCACCTTCTCATGGTGGTATATTCCTTCAAGGAGGCATGATGGAAGAGGCTCCGAAAATAGCTTTGGTACAGATGGCGCCGGCGCTGGGGAACGTGGAGAGAAACCTCGAAGCCCACCTAGAGTGGCTTGCGAAGCCCGAGGCCCGAAAGGCGGACATCGTCGTCTTTCCGGAATTGTCTCTGACCGGATACCTCTTGCAGGACCTCGTGGCCGAAGTCGGAGCGCCGGTGCGAAATCACCCGTGCCTTGCGCCGCTTTTGAACGAGAGCAGGGAGCGCGACATCGTGGTCGGCCTGGTGGAGCAGAGCAACGACTTCCTCTTCTACAACTCGGCGGTCTACCTTTCGGGCGGGGAGGTGCGCCACGTCCACCGCAAGGTCTACCTCCCGACGTACGGGATGTTCGACGAGGGGCGCTACTTCGCCCCCGGCAACAGGTTTGACGTCGTCTCGACCCGCTTCGGGAAGATAGGCATTCTTATCTGCGAGGACGCCTGGCATCTCTCGTCGTCGTACTTGCTATCGCTGCAAGGGGCGCGCGTCCTGTTGGTCCTGTCGGGAAGCCCCGGGCGCGGATGGGCCGGAGGCGGCCCGGTCGCTTCGGTGCAGACGTGGGAGAGAGCTGGACAGGTGCTGAGCCAGTTTTTGACGACCTACTGGGTTTACGTCAACAGGGTTGGATACGAGGACGGTTTGGCTTTCGCGGGCGGTTCCTACGTCGCCGACCCGTTCGGCAACCTGCTTCTGGACGGCGCCGAAAACACGGAGGCGGTCTATCTGGTCGAGACGCCATACTCGGCCCTGCGCAGGGCGAGAACGCTAACGCCGCTTCTGAGGGACGAAAAACCACACCTCATATTGGAGCATCTGGCCCGGATGGCGGGAGAAAAGCCATGAGCGAAACCAAGGGATATCCGCCGCTCGTGAACACCGGCGTCGCGCTTACGATGATTTCGCGGTTCTTGCAGGAGGAACTGGAGAAGACCGGCCTTGACGGGTTCGTCGTCGGGCTGTCTGGAGGCGTTGATTCGGCCGTCGCAGCGGCGCTCGCGGCGAAAGCCGTTGGGGTGAAAAAAGTCTTCTGCGCCGCCATGCCTCACGAGAAGAGCAACCCATCCTCGGCCGGCGACGCCATGAAAATGGCCTCGCTCTTCGGCCTTCCGTTGGAGCGGGTTGATATCACCCCGATGGTGGAAAGCTACTTCAAGCCGGACCAGAAGGCGACGCACCTGAGGCGCGGCAACTTCATGGCGCGCGTCCGCATGGCCGTGCTATTTGATCTTTCGATGCAGCGCCGCTCCCTGGTGCTCGGGACCAGCAACAAGACAGAGCTGCTTCTTGGCTACGGCACGTGGTACGGCGACATGGCTTCATCGCTCAATCCCATAGGCGACCTCTACAAGGCGCAGGTGTGGCAGATGGCGCGCTACCTGAACCTCCCGGAGGAGATCATTAACAAGCCACCCTCCGCGGACCTATGGCCGGGGCAAACCGACGAGGGCGAGATGGGGCTGACATACGCCGAGGCCGATGCCGTCCTCTATCTCCTCGTTGACGAGCGTTACACCGTCGAGGAGGTCGCCGCGCTTGGCTTCTCGGTTGAGAAGGTCAAGGAGATCATCAAGCGCGTCGAGCGCAGCCAGTACAAGCGCCGCCTCCCGATCATCGCGAAGCTCTCCCAGCGCACCGTCGGCATTGACTTCCGCTATCCGCGCGACTGGGGCGGGTGAAGCGCCGATCCGATTCATCCAGGCCACCAAAGAAAAGAGTGTGAACCACGGAGACACCGAGGCGCGGCCCAATTTTGAATTGCGAACTTCGCCGCTCACTCCCAGCGCATCGGCGTCTGGAGACGCCTCCTACAACGGCGGCCCGTGGTTTTTGCAAATGGATCGTCTGTAGGAGGGTTCTCCGGAACCAGAAGGCGCCTGTCGCTGCGCCGCGTCAGTTTCCCCCAACCCAAAACTCAAAACTCCTCACTCATAACTCAAAACCCGCCTCGCCTCTGTTGCCCGCCTACCACGCGAACTACGGGCGGCGCAAGCCAACGACGGGCCGACAAAACACCAGACACTAAACACCAAACACTTCCTTTCCTCCGTGACCTTCGCGCATGTGACGCAACCATAATCCTCCCTCCGTGCCTCGGCGCCTCGGTGGTTCAATCTTTCCCTTTGTGCCCTTTGTGGACTTCGTGGTGAGCATTCTTTTCGCGCCGCGCCTCTCTTGCATCCTTCACGTCTCACTGCTCACGTCCCACGTCTCACTGCTCACGACTTATGCGTCGCTAGTTGAGCCTCTTCTGTTCGAGGCGGAATGTGAACTCGCACTGGCCGACGTGGATGACGCTGCCGGGCTTGAGCTCCTTGAGGGTGACCCTCTCGCCGTTCAGGAAGGTGCCGTTCGTGGACTGGAGGTCGGCGACGTAGTAGGTGCCCTCCTTCGGAATGACCCTGAAGTGCTGTCCCGATAGTGTCTGGTCGGCGACCTGGATCGTGTTGACCTTATCCCTTCCCACAGAGACGACTTGGTTAGGAGGAAGCTGAAACACGCGTGGCGGGCCGCCGGGCCTCTTCAGCACCAGAACTGGAATCTCGTCCAGCACCATCGTGTGGTCCAGAAGCTCGCTCGGAGGGGCCTTCTTCATCAGCGCCGGGTCAATGTCGGGAAGCGGAGGGGCCGCCGGCGTCTGCGGCGACACGCCCGGGTTGGTTATCGCGAGCTTCTTCGCCAGGCATACGGGACACTCCGTTTCCCAGATGTTGAGGAGGTGGCCGCACTCCTCGCAGGCGCGCTCCTCGGGCTTCTTGGTCCTTCTTAGGATGATCGCCGCCAGGACCGCCAGCCCGACGACGAGGACGGCCAAGATGACCAGAAGGATCGCCGTCATGTTGCCCGCCTGCGGCTTGGGCTGCTGGACCGGGGGTTGAACCGGCGCGGGCTTTGGCGGCGCGGGCGGAGGCGGGAACGGCACCAGCGACGAGGCGGTTTGGGCGAAGGGCTGGCGCAAATCGGCGCCGGGGATCTCACCGGCGTACTGGCCTCCCGTCAAAGTGGCAAGCCGCCTCAGGGCCTTGAGGTCCAGCGACGAGCCAAGCCCGGCGGTGACTATGCCCACGTGGGCCTCGACGGCGCGAGACGCTGCGTCCTCCAGCGTCACGGCCGAATTCTCGTCCTTCCCGTCGGTCACGAGGAGGATGACGCCGGGCTCCTTCTTTTCGGCCAGCGCTTTCACGGCGAAAAAAACGCAGTCGTAGAGGAGGGTGTAGTCGCCCCCCTGTTCCAGCCTGGATATGCCGGCCTGAAGCTCGGAGGCGTCGGTCGTGAAATCGGTCACCTTCACCGGGGAGTCGTTGAAGGCGTAAAGGCAGACCGGCCCTTGCGCCGCCAACGCTGGCATCATCTCCGACAGTGCCTTCTTCGCTTCCTCGAAACGGGCCTTGGGGACCGATCTGGAGGTGTCAACCAGGACGGCGGCCGGGGCCGCCAGCGTTCCAACCGCGGCGAGAATGGCAAGCACGGCGGCGATCACAAGCGCGAAAAAACTGCGGCGCGACAATTCCATGGCCGACCTCCCACGCCCATAGTATAAGCCAGCGAACTCTTGAGAGCCAGCGGAAGGCGGGCTTGGCCCGGCGGCCATCCGCGCGCTTCGGACAAAACAGCTTGGTTCCATCCGTTGGAGGATTCCCCGCCACGGCAAGGCACGGCAGCAGTGGCCCGTTTCCTACCGCGTCATATCCACTGGCCGCCGAGGAGGTAACGCCTGGTGACGCGGGTATTGACGTGCGTCGTGATTTCGTACGGTATAGTCCCCGACCAGTCGGCCCAATCCGCGGGGGTAAGGCTTTCGTCGCCGTCCCTGCCCCACAGGATGACCGGCTCGCCATAGGCCGCGTCTTCCGCCGGGCCGAGGTCAATGGCGCAGAGGTCCATGCTGATCCTTCCAAGAAGCGCGCAGCGCTTGCCGCGCACGAGAACGTGGCCGCGCCCGTTCCCGGCGCACCTTGGCAGGCCGTCGGCGTATCCTACGGGGAGAATGCCTATCTTCTGCGGCTTCGGAGTGACGTAAGAGGCGCCGTAGCCTACCGGGACGCCGGCCGGCAGGTTCTTCACCTGGATGACGATGGTCTTGAACGTGGCGGCTTTCTCCAGGGAGATGTCCGGTAGCTTCGTGGACGGCCGGAGGCCATAAAGCGTCAGGCCGGGACGGACCATCTTGAACCTGCTTTCCGGATGGGCGAGGAGCCCGGAGGAATTCGCGAGGTCAATCCACTCGGGGTCGTGGCCATAGGCGCGCACCAGGGAAAGCATCTGCTTGAACGAGGCGATTTGGGACGCGGTTTGAGGCGAGCCCGGATCGTCCGCGCTGGCGAGGTTCGAGAAAATGCCCTCGACCTTGAGCCACGGGCTCGATCGCAAGGCTTCGAGCGCGGCGGGCAGTTCGTCCGGCCTGAAGCCGAGCCTCCCCATGCCGCTGTCAACTTTCAGGTGGATGGAGGTTGGCTTTCCCTTCGAAGCTCGCGCGACGGCTTCCAGTATCTCCAGGTTGTAGATCGCCGGCGTGAGCCTCTGGCGGAGGGCCGCCTCGGCTTGCGAGGGGTGCAGCGGGCCGAGCATAAGGATCGGGCTCTTGATGCCGGCCTCTCTCAGTGTGGCCGCTTCCTCCAGCAACGCCACGCCGAACCACTCCGCCAGGGACGAGCGTTCCAGGGCCGAGGCGACTTTCACGGCGCCGTGGCCGTACGCGTCCGCTTTGACGACGGCCAGAAGGGAGGCTCCCGCGGCGTGGCGTTTCAGCTTCTCGGCGTTCCTGCAGATCGCGTCCAGATTGACTTCAAGGACGGTGGGACGAGTCTTGATTTGAGGGTCAGCCATCCGCTTCGCCCTCGCCGAAGCCGGGAGTGTAATTGGCGAACTGGACCTCTTCTTCAAGGAAGGTGAGGGTGACCGTATCGGTCGGGCCGTTGCGCTGCTTCGCCACTATCAGCTTGGCGCGTCCCCTGGATTCGGATTCCTCGGCCCTGGGGTTTGTATTCCTGTGCAGGAACATCACGAGGTCGGCGTCCTGTTCGATAGAGCCCGAGTCGCGAAGGTCGGAGAGTATTGGCTCTTTTCCCTCGCCCCTTTTCTCGGGAGCGCGCGAAAGCTGGGAGAGCGCTATGAGCGGAACTTTCAGCTCCTTCGCCAGGGCCTTCAGCCCGCGCGAAATCGAGGAGACCTCCTGGTTCCTGTTCTCGAATTTGCCGGCGCCGCGCATGAGCTGGAGGTAGTCCACTATCACCACGTCAAGCCCCTTGGAGGCTTTAAGGCGCCTCAGCTTGGCGCCCATTTCAAGCAGGTTCAAAAGCGGGCTGTCATCTATATATATGGGCAGGCGCTCCAGCCGCACGAGCGATTTCGAGACTTCCGTCTGTCTCTCCTTCGGTATTCGGCCGGTTCTGATCCTCCTCAGCTCGACGTGGCTGTCCATGCTCAGCAGCCTGAAGAAGAGCTGCTCGGCGCTCATCTCGAGGCTGAATAGCGCCACCGAATGGCCGGCGTGCGCGGCGTTAATCGCGAGGCTCAGCGCGAAAGCGGTTTTGCCGACGGATGGGCGCGCGGCGACGATTATAAGGTCGGACTTCTGGAAGCCGGACGTCAGGTTGTCGAGCTGGCCGAAGCCGGTGGAGACGCCGGTCACGTGCTCGTCCCTCTTGCTGAGGGCGAGCAGAGTCTCCATCGCCTGGGGCGCGAAGTCTTTCAGGCTGACAAGACTGCGCGTGACCATTCTTTCGCCGACGTCAAGGATGGCCTGCTCGGCTTGAGCAAGGACGCCCTCGGCGTCGCCCGGCGAGGCGTAGGCGTTGGAGATGATCGTTGATGCCTGCTGGATGAGCCTCCGGAGAATCGCCTTGTCCCTGATGATTCTGCTGTAGTGCTCCCCCGACTCGAGGAGGGGCACCCCCTCGATCAGCTCGGCAAGCTTGCCGGCGCCGCCAACGGCTTCAAGTTCGCCTCTCTGCCGGAGCGCGTCGGTGACGGTCACCAGGTCCATCGCCTGCTGCTTCTGGCGCAGGTCGCCGAGCGCCCTGAAGATCCTCTTGTGGGCCGGGAAGGCGAAATCATCTTCGTGGAGGGCCGGTCCCACTTCATCAAGGAGGGCGTTGTTGAGAAGGATAGCGCCCAATAGCCCGCGTTCCGCTTCCAAGTTCGCCGGCAACCCTTCTTTGGCGAGCAGGTCGTCAATGTGACGCGAAGGCGCTTGCGGGGCGTGGTAAGGTTCCTGGTGCGCCAAAGGGGCCTCCGGGGGTGTCACCGCCGTTTGCGGCGAGGTGATAAAGGTACCACTTCGGGGGGGGCATTGACAAGCCTCCCCGGAAGTGGGGTACACTACTTCCAGAGGGTCCGGCGCCGGCTGCGCAAAAGGCTCAATCAGAGCCGGCTCCGATAGCTGTAATGCTTTACCGGCGGGAGTTTCAGGGCAGCTGCCACTGTAGCGTGGAGCGGGAGGTAAGCGGCTTGGAAAGGGGTAGCTTGTTTTTGCACTTGACTTTTGGCTTTAAGAGGGATATCTTAAAGTAGTGGATTAGTTTTCGGGGGCGCTTAGACGCCTTAGGAAGGGGAGCCTACGGTGTTCTTCTCAAAAAGCAAGAACCTGTTGGGACTGGACATTGGGTCTTCCGCCGTCAAGATGGTGGAGCTCAAGGATCTAGGCAAGGGCAAGGGTTTCAAGCTGGAGGCGTTCGGCATAGAGCCGCTTCCCCCTGAAGCCGTGGTCGGCGGGACCGTGATGGACTCCGGCGCCGTCATAGCCGCCATCCAGAAGCTCGTAAGGGAGGGAGGGGTCAAGAACTTCAATGCCGCGACCTCCGTGGATGGCAACTCCGTGATCACGAAGCGGATCACGATGACCGCCATGAGCGAGGCGGAGCTTGCCGAGGCCATCCAGTGGGAGGCGGGCCAGTACATCCCCTTCGACCTGGAGGAGGTCAAGATTGACCACCAGGTCCTGGACAGTGATCCCGCCACGGGCAATCTTAACGTCCTCCTGGTGGCCGCCAAGCGGGATCTGATCGGCGAGTATTCCTCCATCCTGGGGCAGGCCGGGCTTAACGCCTCGGCGATTGACATTGACTCCTTCTGCGTCCAGAACGCTTACGAAAACAACTATCCCATCAATGGCAACGAGGTTACCGTGCTCGTCAACGTGGGCGCCAGCACGACGAACCTCAGCGTCATGAAGGGGACGACGCCTCTCTTCTGGCGCGACATTCAAGCCGGTGGAAACAACTACACCGATACCCTGCAGCGCGAGATGAGCCTGACCTTCGACCAGGCGGAAGCGATCAAGAAGGGCGAAGGATCGGAAGGCGTCCGCGCCGAGCAGGCGGTACCCATTCTGAATGCCGTGACCGAGGAGTTTGGCGCCGAACTGAAGAAGACCATTGACTTTTTCAGGGTGACTACCGGCGAGAACACCATCCACAAAGTCATTCTGTCCGGCGGAGGGACCAAAGTCCCTAACCTCGACCGTTACCTCTCGCAGTTCTTCGGGATTCCAGTGGAAATCATGAACCCGTTCCAGAATATAACGGTTTCAGAGCGGGAGTTCCCGGTCGACACCATTAACCGCCTGGCCCCGAGTTTTGCCGTCGCCGTGGGCCTGGCCCTTCGAAAGATGGGGGAATAGATGATCCGCATCAACTTGCTCGGCGAGGAGCGGGTTAAGAAGGGTAAGCCAGGCGCTTTCGTCCCTACGGCTGCAGGAGCGCCGAAATCGGCTGAAGGAGCGCCGCCATACGTGCTGCTTGGGGTGATACTTCTCTTGTTCGTGGCGGCCGCCCTCTTGACCATGACCTACTACTTCATCCGCAACACCAAAATGGAGAACACTATCGCCGCCCAGAAGATCGAGCTGAAGAAATACGAAAACGCTCGCCAGAAGGTGGCGGACCTCGAGAAGAAGAAAGCGGAGTTTTCTCAGAAGCTGGACCAGATCAGGCAGCTCAAAGAGCAGCAGAGCCTGCCGGTCCGCCTGATGAACAGGCTGGTCGAGGTTCTCCCGGATGGCGCCTGGTACACGTCCGTGAGCCAGGCGGGAAGCGGCCAGATCAAGGTTGACGGGATGGCGCGCAGCATCAAGACGATCTCGACTTACTACGACAACGTGGTCGCCCTTCCGGACTTTGTCAACCCGCAGATGGGCAATATCAAGCAGGCGTCCAGTAAGACGGAGGTTTACAGCTTCACGATGACCTTCACGTATCAGCCTGCCGGGAGTCAGCCGGCCCAGGCCAACAAGGCTCCGGCGCGAGCCGGAATATAGGGTAAGGAGGGAGCCATGGAGCAGTTTGCTAAGCTTCCACGCTGGGGCCAGTACTTGGCCACCCTTGCTCTGGGAGTGGTGCTGGTGGTGGCCGCCTGGTACGGGGTGATTAAAGGGCAGCGCCAGACTCTGGCGTCGCTTACGAAGCAGAGCCAGGATCTTCAGACTCAAATCAGGCAGGGCCAGGAGGCGCAGCGCCGCGCCGATGAGCTCCAGCGCCAGATTGATCTGATTCTCCGCGAGTTGGAGGTCGTGAAGTCCATCATCCCGGTCGAGCCAGAGACCGGCAAGCTTTTGCGAGTTTTCCAGAGTTTCGCGAGGGACCAGAACCTCGACATCCAGGCCATATCTCCGGCCAACGTGACGAAGGGGGAGTTGTACTCCCAGCAGCCGTACACGGTGGAGGTGGCAGGAGGCTACCACGACCTCGCCATGTTCTTTGACAAGCTCGCTCACATGAGGCGCATCGTCAACGTGGCCAACCTGGATATCAAAGGTATAAGCCAGCCGAAGGGAAGCGCCACTATAACGGCGAAATTCCAGTCCATCGTATACATGCAAAACCCGGACGCGTTCCAGGCGATGGAGAAGAAGCCATGAGAGAGCGCAGGGCACTTTATGCTGCGGCGCTAGTCGCTTTCGCCCTAGGGCTGGCGCTGGCAATGATGGCACAGACCGCGCCTCCGGCCTCCGGGCCGCAGGCTGCGGCCGGACAGCCGGCGGCGAACGCCCCTGTCACTCCCAGCGACGACAACATGCTGGAGGAGGGCGAGAGCCTCTACCGCCACACGGGCGAGCGGGATCCTTTTTCGCCTCTGGTCAGGGGAGCGACAGCGGAGGGGGGATTGGTCAAAGTCAACCCTGGCACCACTGGCCTTGCCAGGTTCACGGTAGAGTCATGTTCCCTGGAGGCGATCATCAAGACCTCCCAGGGGACCGTCGCATGGTTCCAGGGGCCTGACGCCAAGCCTTACAAGGCGGCCACCGGCGAGAGGTTCGCCGACGGCGTCGTGATGAGCATTTCTTATGAGGATGGAGAAGTCGTCGTCCAGCAGGAGCTGAACGACCCAACTGCCATTAAACCCTACCGTGACCTGCCGCTCAAGATCAGGAGCCAAGAAGGGGAGGGACAATGAACAAGCGCGTAGTCATGCTGCTGACGGTGTTGCTCTGCCTGGCCGTGTTGGCCCCGGCCATGGCGGAAGAGGCGCAGCCCGGGACCCTGAACGTCCTGAAGGAGCTTAACAGCGCCAACCGGGACGGGTCCGTGGTCATCGGTCTGACTGGCACCTACCCGATCCTTGATTACACCTACTACGACTACGATCCGGAGACCTTCGTCGTTGACCTGGCCGACGTGGACGTGTCGCAGATTCCGAAGGTGCTGGACGTCAATAGCGGCGCAGTCTCCACGGTCAACGTGGAACCTGTGAACCGGGCGAAGGGGCGCTCGCTCGCCAAGCTCGAGATCCACAAAGCCTATCTTGCGAAGTGCCTGGTCTCGACTGAGGGCAACAAGCTGATGGTGCGCGTGGTGGGCTCCCAAGAGGCTCCACAGGCCTCCGCTCCAGTGCCGTCGCCCGCGCCCGCCCCTGCAGCGGCTCCTCAGGCTAAGGCCGCCACCACTGCGGCGCCGGCCCAGAGCGCTCCAAGTGTAGACCGACCCGCGGAACATGCTGCCGTCTCCCAAAGTCCGGTGGTGCTGGCGCGCAACGTGGTGGGCGTTTCCGTCTCGCCCGACGGCTCGGCGATCACCATAAGCACCGATGGGACCGCCAAGCCCAAATACTTCTCGCTGCCAAACCCAGAGCGCATTGTTCTTGACCTTCCCGGAGTTGGCAAGGGAACCGTTCCGGCGCGTGTCCCTGGGCAAGGCGAGGTTCAGCAGGTCCGTGTCAGCCTTTTCCAGTCTGACCCTGTTGTTACCAGGGTGGTTGTGGATCTCGCGAGGAACCAGCCGAAGTGGAACGTCGCCGCGTCTGGGAATGAGATCGTCGTGCGCTTGGGCTCAGCGGCCGAGACGGCCGACAAACAACCGGCGCCAGCCGTGGCGCAAGACGCCAAGCCCGCCGAAGAGCCTAGCAAGGCCACAGCGGAGGTCGCCGCCAAAACGCCGCAGCCGGAGCCTCCTCCCGTCCAGGCCGAACAGCCGGAGCTTTCCAAGCCCAAGGCCGATCAGGTCAAAGTTGACCTGAAGCCTCTGGATCCCTCTGCAAACAAGGAGTTCAAGGGGTACGAAGACCTCTTCGTGGCACAGGACAGTTCAGCACCTGCCGCGGAAGGAAAGACGGCCGCCGCCCCGGTAGTTCCGCTCTCTTTCAAGGAGAGGACGATATCGGGAGGCACCAGCAAATACACTGGAGAGCCGATCTCGCTTTCACTGAAAGATGCCGACATCAAGGATGTCCTTCGCGTTTTCCACGATATCTCGAAGATGAACATCGTGGTCCATCCCGCCGTTTCAGGGAAGGTGACGGTTGACTTGGTCAACGTCCCGTGGGACCAGGCGATGGACATCGTTCTCAAGAACAATGGGCTCGATTATGTTTACGAAAACAACGTCATCTGGGTCGCCCCCGCTTCGGAGATTTCGCGTAAGTTCTCCGAGCAGCAGAAACTCCAGGACGAAAGGCTGGCGGCCGAGGACACCATCACCTTCACAAAGCGGCTTTCTTACGCTAAAGCCGACACGATGAAGGGAATTGTCGATTCCTTCATGTCCAAGAAAGGGAAAATCATTACCGACGCCCGCACGAACACGATGATAATTCAAGAGGTCCCTTCGAAGAAAGATTCTCTGGTGAAGCTGATTGATACGCTTGACACGGCGACGCCGCAGGTTCTGATCGAGGCGCGCATCGTCGAGACGAGCGTAAGCTGGACGCAGGAGTTTGGCATAACTTGGAGCGGCAACTGGTACACCGGGCCCGGAACGCTGGGGCAGACCGGAACCGGCACGACGTGGACCAACTCCAATGCGCCCGGCGGCGGCGGCTATCCCGTTAAGCCATTGCAGGCAAACGGATGGCCAAACTACTACCAGGGCGACTTCGCCGTGAACCTCCCTCCAACGGCCTCGAATGGATTTATTGATCTCATGCTGGGCAACCTGTCTGGCAGTTTCCTGCTTGACGTCCGACTGGCCGCACTGGAGAACCAGGGCCGCGGACGAATCCTCTCCGCTCCACGCATTCTCACGCAGGACAACGAGAAGGCCAGCATCGAGTCCGGCCGGCAGATACCGATCCAGGTTGCCACGGCGACGCAAATCACCGTAGTTTTTGTCAACGCGACGTTGAAGCTGGAAGTAACGCCTCAAATCAGCGCGGACGGCAACGTCAACATGACCGTTGACATCACGAACGATTCGGTCGACTTCAAGAACGCCCTTCCTACCGGTCCACCGCCGATCTTAAAGAAGGAAGCGAAGACGGTCTTGAAGGTGAGGGACGGGCAGACGGCGGTCATAGGCGGAATATTTGTTACGAACGAGGGAATTTCGCAGAACGGCCTGCCCTTCTTCTCGAAGATCCCGGTGCTTGGCTGGCTGTTCAAGAACAGGCAAAAGACAAGGACGAACGAGGAGCTACTGATCTTCCTCACGCCCAAAATCGTAAGGTAGGCTATGACGCACACATCAAAGTTTCTAGGGGTCGGGGCGATTGCCCTGGCCCTTCTTTTCTGCTTGGGCTGCGGGCACGATAAAAAGCTGGACCCGCTTTCGGATTTAATTTACGACGGGCCGGACCCGGCGACACAGGCTATTGTCGTCAGTCCCGCGCTCACGCATCTGGAGTATTTTGACTTTCACATTACGATCAACGATCCGAATATTTCTCTATTGCCGAAAGACGCCTGGACGATAGACAGTTGCACGGGAGGCTTCACTATCAGCGACCCTAACGGCCACAACATAGCGCCGCTGCCGGCCATAAACATAACCGCCCCTACCCAGGTGACCTCCTCCATGTCAACAAGGTACTCCGTGACGCTTGTCTCCAAAGACTGGATGGCCGCACCAGAGGTGCAGAGCTTGGTCGGCACGAGCGATATCGTTACGATTACGCTCAATGTCACCTTCAAGGCCCATCGAAACAGCGACGGCTTTCAGAAGACGTTTCCAGTTACCTGGTCTTTTACCTTGCAGGGGCAGTAATGGCATCGGACCTCGCCGCCCTCGAAGCCGAGCTCAAGCGCGATCCGGGGTCTAGGAGGTTCGGTGATCTGGCGCGGGAGTACCAGCGCGTTGGCAGGCTCCAAGAGGCTGAGGCTCTCTGCCAGAAGGGGCTGGCGCGGTACCCGAACCAGTGGCAGGCCAGGCTGCTTCTCGCGCAGATCTACGTAGCGAAGGGAAAGCTTCAGGAAGCGAGGGAGGCTGTTGACCGCATCCTGATGGCCTTGCCCGACCACGTCGCGGCGAACCACTTGGCCGGCGATATTTATTACGCGCTGGAGGAGAGGCCAAAGGCGCTGAGGCATTACCAGATTGTCGAGTTGTTTGAGCCGGGCAGGCCGGGCGTCTCCGAAAAGATCGAGGAGTTGACTTCGCCGGCAGGCGGTGCATCTGAAGCCCTTGATGCCGTGCTCAACGTGGCCCCAGCGGAGGGCCCGGCAGCCGCAGCGCCAATCGCTGGTGATGATGCCGGGATTCCGGGCGAGCCAGCCAAGCAGCCCGATGGTGCCGGCACTCCGGAGGATATTTTCCCGTCCCAGGACGCACCATCCCTCGAAAAGGCGGGCGGGAGTGGCATTGATCCGGCCGGTACAATCAAAATGACGGCCTGGAAAGAGCCGGCAGCGACGCCTCATCAGCAGGAGACTGTTAGGACCGTTTCCCAGTTGCCGCTTGAAGGCGAGCCTTTGATGGAGGAGGGGGGCGAGGATCTTCTCGATACGCTGGGTGACGGCAAGGAGCTCTCCGTTCTTTCGGAAGAATCGCTTTCTTCCGGGGAGGCGCTTGGCGACAATAAGTCCGCAGGTCGCACCACGGATGTTGGGGAGGCGATGACTGGCGGTTCGGGCGCGCCGGAGGAAGAGGAGGTGGCGCCCGGCGAGGTGGCCGCGGCGCCTCATGTGACGGAAGTTCTTCGGCCTGCCGAGCCTCTGAGAGAGGAAGGATCGTCCGGCCTCAACACCGCAACCTTGGCTGAACTTTACGCCAAGCAGGGTTTCCCGGAAAAGGCGGTCGAGATATACCAGAGGATTCTTCTGTCAAACCCGGAAAATGAAGAGGTGAAGCAGCGCATTCGCGGCCTGATGCGGCGCATGGACGGGGACGCGCCAGAAATTCCCGAGGTGCGCCAAGAGGATGTCCGCATGGCGCTGAGGCAGCGCAGGGTTAAGTTGCTGGAGGGATGGCTTCGGAGGGTTCGGTATGAGCGGCATGTTTGACGACGTATTCCAGCGCCTCGAAGGGGCGCTTCCCGGCTTTCGCGCCGCGGCCGTGGTGGGCAGCGACGGCATTGAGATAGAATCCTGGATCCGTTCAGAGCTTCCCCACGAGGTTCTTGGCGCGGAACTTAACGGCGTCTTGAGAAACCTTGACCGGTTGCAGTCCGAGATCGGCATCGGGGCGCTTGAAGAAATGACCATCAGGACGACGGAGGAGAACATTTTGATGTTCCGCCTCTCCCCCGAGCTGTTCATCCTTGCCATTACGGATGCATCCCAACCCACGGGCAAGGCGCGATACGAGATAAAAAGGCTTGCCCACCTATTCATGGCCCAACTAGCTTAGAAACTAAGGAGAGACGATAAATGGGCGTCATCAACACGAACGATATCCGGAAAAACACGAAGCTGCTCATAGACGGACAGGCCTACGTAGTCGTTGACGTGGACCACGTGAAGCCGGGCAAGGGCTCCGCGTTTGCACGCGCCAAGGTCAAGAGCCTCCGCACAGGCCAGGTCCTTGAGAAAACGTACAAAGCTGGCGACAAGGTCGAGACCGCCGAAACGCAAGAACGAAAGATGCAGTTTCTCTACCGCGACGCGGACGGCTTCCATTTCATGGACCAGCAGACCTATGACCAGGCGATGATATCGCCGGAAGTCGTCGGCGACGCCGCGCTTTACCTGCCGGACAACACCGAGGTCAATGTGCTGTTTCACGGCGAGGAAGCGCTAGGCATCGAGCTTCCGAATTTCATTCTCGTCCAGATCGTCGAATGCGACCCTGGTTTCAAGGGCGACACGGTGACCGGTGGCAAGCCGGCCAAGTGCTCCACCGGGTGCGTGGTGAACGTGCCATTCCACCTGAACGTCGGCGACACCGTGATGGTGGACACGAGAAGCGGCGCCTACCTGAAAAAGATGTAGCGGGACGGCCCGCGGCGGCAACCGGCCCGCGAGGCCAGCTCGACCTGGCTGCCTACTGGACTTTTCCGTGTGCGGGGCTTGAGGCTGAGGCGTACCTGCGAGCCGCCATCCGGCCCGACTTTCTAGCCAGGCGTCCGGCCTCTACCGCCTTTCGCATGGCCTCCGCCATCGCCACCGGGTCAGATGCCTCCGCGACGCCAGTGTTCATCAGCACGCCATCGGCGCCCAGTTCCATAGCCACGCACGCGTCGCTGGCGGTGCCGACGCCGGCGTCCAAAATGAGCGGCAAAGAGATAAACTCCCTCATAATTTCGATGGAATGGCGGTTCTGGAGCCCGAGTCCGGAGCCTATCGGCGCCCCCAGCGGCATGATCGCGCTGGCCCCGGCGTCAACAAGCTTCTTCGCGTTGACGAGGTCGTCGTTGGTGTAAGGCAGGACGGTGAATCCCTCCTTCACCAGCACCCTCGTCGCCTCCAGCAGCCCTTCGTTGTCGGGAAAGAGCGTTTTCTGGTCGCCGATGACTTCAAGCTTGACCCATTCCGAAAGGCCCGCTTCACGCCCGAGCCGCGCGGCGCGAATGGCCTCCTGGGCCGTGAAACATCCGGCCGTGTTCGGAAGCAGAAAATAGCGCTTCGGGTCTACCGCGTCAAGAAGGGAGGGCTTGCTCCTGTCGAGCTCGACTCGCCTGACGGCCACTGTGATGACCTCTGCGCCGGACGCGTCGAGCGCCCTAGCCATCGTCTGGTTATCCTTGTACTTTCCTGTTCCGAGGAAAAGCCTCGAACGAAATTTCCGGCCAGCTATGACGATCGCGTCTTCCATGTGAGCTCCTTAACGCCTCTCCGGCGCCGGCGAATGCGGGCGCGCAGCTTGGCTAAGGGCACAATGATACCACGCGATTGACTCTTGGGAAGCGAGAAGTCGCGTCCATCCTGTCAGGCCTTGAGCGTCAAGACCGGGCAGGCCGCCTTGCGCACGACCCGTTCGGCCGTGGAGCCCAAAAGCGTCCTGGAAAAGCCGGTTCTGCCGTGGGTGCCCATCACTATGAGGCCGGCGTTGATCTCTTGGGCGGTCCTGACGATCTCGTCGGAGGCTCTGCCCCTGGAGACGATGACGCTTGTTCGGCCTTGAAGCCCGAGCTTCGAGGCGGTCTCTTCCATTGCCGTCTTGGCTCGGCTAAGCAGGGAGTCCTCGACCTCAGTCAGCGTCATGGGGCCGAAGGAGAAGTCCGAAGGCGCGACGATCGGCTCAACCACGTGGATGAGCGCCAGCTTGCCCTGGCACTCGCGGCAGAGGTCCGCGGCGTACCGCAGGGCCGTCATTGATACATCGGAAAAGTCAACCGGGCACAAAATCGTTTCCCAGCGCGGCATCGTAATCACCTCCTGAGGAAATTGTAATGCCTAAACTGGAAGCGTGCCAGCAGGACGCTGTCAGCAGGACGCTTGACGCGCCGGGCGTTGTCCTTTAGAATAACCCTCCGTGGGCGATTAACTCAGCGGAAGAGTACTATCCTCACACGGTAGGAGTCGCTGGTTCGAATCCAGCATCGCCCACCACCAGGTTGAAACGGCCCCGCCGCAAGGCGGGGCTTATTCTTTAGGGAGGCTATTGGCCGCCGGGGGTGCCACACCGCCGAGGCGGAGTTTTTGCCATAGGGCGTAGGCCGTCGGTTTCTTGAACCTGCCTATGACGTCGCTCGCTTCAAGAACGGTGACGAAGGCGCCGGGGTCCTCCTCTCGTATGAGATCCCGCAGCTCTCTGAGCTCGAAGCGTGTTATGACGCACAGGAGGGCCTCCTGCCGGGCGCCTTCGTAGGCGCCTTCCGCCTTCAGGACCGTCAGCCCCCTGCCCATCTTGAAGAGAATCTTCTCCCGGATCTGCATAGAGCGCGATGAGATGATTAGTACGGCCTTCCGGGGGCGGGGGGACTGAATGGCGTCAACGGTCTTGCTCGCCACGTAGATCCCGATGAGCGTGTACATAGCCATCTCGGGGCTTTCAAGCAGGCCGGCGGCGACGATGATGGCGCCGTTGAGAAAGAGCCCGGCTTCGCCGACGCCGAGGCTGAATCGGCGGTTGAGGACCACTCCAAGAATGTCAAACCCGCCGAGCGACGCGCCGCTTCTAAGGGCGATCGCGGCGCCAAGCCCGCTGATGAGCCCGCCGAAAATGCCGGCTAGCATCGGGTCGTGGGTCAAAGGCTGGGCCGGCAAGTAGTCGGCCAGAAGCCAGAAGAGGACGACTCCGGCGCCTGAACCCAGCGC
>JBBINO010000002.1:12493-26367 GCA_037443845.1 Acidobacteriota bacterium | reverse complement strand
GGCGAGGAGAGCGCCTTCTCGGCCTCCTCGATCTCCTTCTTGGATGCCGTCGGCGAGGCGAGCGTCTTCTCGGCGTCTTCCGGCAAATCCTCCGGCTTGACCTGAACCAGGTCCGTCCTCTGCTGGTATTCGAGCGCGAGGATTCGGAAGATATAGTCTATGACGGAGGTCGCGTATTTGATGTTCGGGTGGTCGCTTACCGGGCCCTGCGGCTCGAAGCGCGTGAACGTGAAGCAATCAACGTACTCTTCGAGAGGCACGCCGTACTGGAGGCCGAGCGACACCGCGATGGCGAAGCAGTTCATCAACGACCTGAAGGCGGCCCCCTCCTTGTGCATGTCTATGAATATTTCGCCGAGCCGCCCGTCCTGGTATTCGCCGGTGCGAAGATAGACCTTCTGTCCGCCGACCCTCGCCTCCTGCGTGAAGCCACCGCGTTTCTTCGGCAGCCGCCTTCTCTGCAATGGGGTGCGCCAGACTTCGGCGGCTAGCGGCGCACGCGGCGCCGTGGCGCCCGCCTGCGTAGTCTGGCTGGAGGCGTCGGAAAGCGGCTGAGTGACTTTCGACCCGTCACGGTAAACGGCAAGCGCCTTCAGGCCGCGCTTCCACGCCTCGGCGTAAATGCGCTCGATCTCCTCGACCGTTATCGAGTTCGGGAGGTTGACCGTCTTGCTGATGGCACCCGAGATGAAGGGCTGCGCCGCGGCCATCATCTTCACGTGGCCGAGAGGCGCGATGAACCGCTTGCCGCTCTTCCCGCAGCGGTTGGCGCAGTCGAAAACCGGGAGGTGTTCCTCCATCAGGTGAGGCGCCCCCTCCATGGTCATTCGGCCACAGGCGGTGAGAGAGGCCTCTTCCACTTGTTGCCGCGTGAAGCCGAGGAACGAGAGGAAGTCGAAGCCGTTCTCCTTGGCCTTGACCAGGTCAACGCCAAGCCTCTTCAGGCAGGCCTCGCCGAGTACGAAAGGCGAAAATGCCTGCGGCAGGTCAACGACCCGCGAAAGCTGCGATTCTATCTTCGCGATCTCCTCGTCGTTGAGCCCCTTCGCCTTGAGGGAGGTCGGGTTGACGTGAGGGGTCCCGGAGAGCTTGCCCGTTCCCAGCAGGTATTCAAGGATATCCTGCCTCTGGGAATCAGTGTAGCCGAGGGCCGCCAGCGCGCGCTCGACCGACTGGTTGACGATCTTGAAGTAGCCGCCGCCAGCGAGCTTCTTGAATTTCACGAGAGCGAAGTCCGGCTCTATGCCGGTCGTGTCGCAGTCCATGAGAAGGCCGATCGTTCCGGTGGGCGCTATCACGGTCGCCTGCGCGTTCCTGTAGCCGTGCTGGCGGCCGAAAGTCAGCGCGTCGTCCCAGACCTGGCGCGACGCCAGGGCCAGCTCCTCTGGAAGGAGACTCGAATCAACGGCATGGCTCTGGTCCCGGTGCATCTTGATCACTTCGAGCATGGACTCGCGGTTCTTGAAGTACCCGGGAAATGGCCCTTTTCTCTCCGCGAGGTGCGCCGAGACGGTGTACGCGTGGCCGGTCATCAGGCTCGTCAGCGCCCCGCACCAGGCAAGCGCCTTCGCGCTGTCGTACGGTAGCCCCTTGACCATCAACAACGTCCCCATGTTGGCGTAGCCGAGCCCCAGCGGCCTGAAGTCGTGGCTGTTCTTCGCTATTTCGGCGGTCGGATACGAGGAGGCGTCAACCAGTATCTCCTGGGCCGTGATTAGGAGAGCCACCGCGTGTTTGAACCCTTCCACGTCGAAGCGCCCGTCAGGTTCGAGGAACTTGATGAGGTTGAGGCTGGCCAGGTTGCAGGCGGAGTCGTCCAGGAACATGTACTCCGAACAGGGGTTCGAGGCGTGAATCCTGTCGGTCGCCTTGCAGGTGTGCCACCTGTTGATCGTCGTGTCGAACTGGAGGCCGGGATCGCCGCACTCCCACGCGGCTTGGGCGATCTGGCGCATCACGTCGCGCGCCTTGTAAACCTCAGCCGGCTCTCCGGTCGTTCTGAAAGTGGTCGGGAACTCGCCGTCCTTTTCGTAGGCCTCCATGAAGGAGTCGCTCAGGCGGACGCTGTTGTTCGCGTTCTGGCCGGAGACGGTGCGTATGGCCTCTTCCACGTCCACGCCGCGCTCCATCATCAGCCGCGCCTTGTGCTCCTCCTTGCGTTTCCAGTTGATGAAGTCGAGAACCTCGGGGTGGTCAACGTCCAAGACCACCATTTTGGCGGCGCGCCTCGTAGTGCCTCCCGATTTGGTCGCGCCGGCGGCCTTGTCCAGCACTTCCAGGAAGGACATGAGGCCGGATGAGGTGCCTCCGCCGGAAAGCCTCTCCTCCTTGGAGCGGATTCGCGCGAAGTTCGATCCCGTTCCGGAACCGTACTTGAAGAGCCTCGCCTCGTTCTTGAGGAGCTGGAAGATCGACATGAGGTCGTCGCTGACGCTCTGGATGAAACAGGCCGAGCACTGCGGATACTGATAGGCGTTGGCGGTCTCTTCTATCCTGTCTTTGCGGTGGTCCCAGTGGTAGGCGCCGCCCTGGCCCTCGATGCCGTATTCGTGCCAGAGGCCAAGGTTGAACCAGACGGGTGAGTTGAAGGCCCCTTTCTGCGCCAAAAGCAGGTGGGCGAGCTCGTCCTCGAAAGCGCCGGCCTCTTCGCCGCTGGCGAAATACCCGCCGAGCCGCTCGCCTTCAAGCCTCAGCGTGTGGACTATCCGGTGTACGACCTGCTTGACCGAAACTTCGTGGCCGCTCCCGGGGACGCCGGCCTTGCGGAAATACTTTGATATGACGATGTCGGAAGCGAGTTGGGACCAGCCCGAGGGGACTTCGGCGTCCTCCAAAGCGAAGACGACACTGCCGTCGCTGTTGAGAATCTTACAGCTTCTAGGCTCGCAAGGCACCTGGGCGCATGGGTCTTCTCCCGCCTCGGTGAACCGCCTCATGACCTTGAACGGAGCCAGCGCCTCGGCGACTGCGCTCTTGGCCGGTTCTTCGGGCATGGCCACGGGTTGAGACAGCGCGGCTTTATCGGCCGCCGCCGCGTTTTTGTTCTTGCCCTGTTCTCCCGGCTGCCCGCCCTTGACCTGGTCCATGGCTTGTCTCCTTCCCAGCGCCCTTCGCCCGATGGGTTCCCCGCCCTCTCCCTCGAGGGGGGAACTCAATATCTGCGACAGCGATGGAAATATAGCGCTATATATGGTGGATGTCAAGCCCCTTCGATCGCCCGAAAACGCTATGAAAAATGGGAGCGAATTGGAGTATTTATGAGTACTGGCGTTACTCCAGGGAACGAGGCGCTTGTCAGGTCAAAGGAGAATCCGCCTTCCATCGCCTTCGCGCCGCGTCCATTTCAAGTCGTCGAGATACTCCAACAGCGGCATCGCATAGCGGCGCGAAATATTGAAAAGGCTCTTGAAGCCGGGGATGGTAATCAGCGCTCCGTCCTTTCTGGCGTGGGCCGCCAGCGAAGCGCCGATTTCCGCCAGCGTTTCCCTGGTGACGAAAAAGTCGCCTCCGAAGCGGACCAGTAGGCCCTCCTGGGTCATCAGGGGAAGCACCTTCCGCGCCATGGGGCCGTGGGATCGTTCGAGCTCGGCCCCCGCGCGCACAACCGTTTCGCCGCCGCCGAGTTCCTTCAAAATCGCCTCCCAGACGCCCTTTTGAGAAGAATCCAGGACGATGCTGTGGCCTTTCGGCTTGAGCCTGTCCTGCTCCAACTCGGCCCTGCCGCTCGCGCAAAGCTCCTGAGCCAGCGCTTCAGCGCGGCGGGCGCCGATGAGGCGCCCCCAGTGGGCGGCGAATTCAGGGCGTGAGACCCACGAAGCGGATGATGCCTTGGCTTTCAGCCAGCCTTCGGCACGCGAGAGCCATAGGGTGGCCTCATTGGGGTGGAGCCACCAGTTTCCAGAGGCCCACCGGGTGAGCGCGCCGCCCTTCGCCGCGCCCTCCGCCGCCTCCTGGACGGCTTCGGTGGCAATGCCGAGGCGAGCCGCCGCCTCGCCGGGCTCTGTCCCGAGCGGGCCAGCCTCGGCCAGGAGCGCCGCCAGCGCCCCATCCGCGCCCTTCCTGGCAAGGATTTCAGCCGCGGCCGCGTCTCTGGGGCGGTTCCACCTGGCCTTGCGCTTCGCCGGTAGGAGCACCTCGCCGCCGGCCACCGTTCTGGCTGGCGCCGGAAGCCTGATGATGAATCGGTCCCCGGGCCACGCGCAAACTTTTTCGTTGAGCCTGAGCTGGGCGAGCGCCGATCCGCCGGGCTCGATGGAACGCGCCCCGGCCACGTGGACGTGAGCCTCCACCTCGCGAGTGTGAATGTGGAGAAGCGCGGTGAGACCCTCCTTCAGCGCAAAAGGAGAGGAGGCAAGCACTTCCAGCCGCACGTCCAGGAGATAGGTTGGCCAGAGAGAGCCCGGAGCGGCGGCCATCTCTCCGCGGCCGATGTCGGCGTGGTGGATATCCGGCAGGTTGAGCGCCGCCCGCTGGCCCGCCGATATGTTGTCCACCGGTTCCTGAAAAACCTGTATGGAGCGCACCTTGCTCTCAAGCCCGCTCGGAAACAGCTCAACCCTCTCCTCGGCGCCGATCCGGCCGTCGCTACACGTCCCAGTCACGACCGTGCCGAATCCCTTTACCGGGAAAACACGGTCGACCGGGAGCCTGAACGGCCTCGAAGCCCGGCGTGGGGGGCAGACCGAGGCGGCGGCGAGAAGGGCGCCGCGAATTTCCCCGATGCCGTCGCCCCTGAGCGCGCTGGCTACGATCACTGGGATGGCTCCGAAGCCTTCCTCCTCCAGAAAATCCCCAAGTTCAAGCCTCGCCATGCCGAGCGTATCGTCGTCCACGAGATCGGCCTTGTTCAGGACTGCGATTCCCCTGGTGAGGCCCAGGAGCCTCAAAATCTCGGCGTGCTCCCTGGTCTGAGGCATCACCGACTCGTCCGCCGCGACGACGAGCATGAAGAGGTCAACCCCGGTCGCTCCGGCCAGCATGTTCTTGATGAACTTTTCGTGGCCAGGCAGGTCCACGAAGTGAAGGACGACGTCTCCTTCCTTGAGAGAGGCGAACCCGATGTCTATCGTTATGCCTCTTCGCTTCTCCTCCTCCCAGCGGTCGGCGTCAACGCCGGTCAGCGCCTTCACCAGAAGCGTCTTGCCGTGGTCAATGTGGCCGGCCGCGCCGATGACGACGTGCTTCAAGTTGCCTCCCCGGCTCCCGGGCCGGTGCCGGTTCTTTGAAACAGGCTCAGCCCAGTATCGCCGTATTTGTACCGCTTTAGTAGAATGAAGCCGTCCGGAGCATCGACCTCCTCTTTCCAGAGGTGTTCCACGCCCAGCAGGGCCGCGGGCGTCCACATTTCGGCTACGCCCAGAGCGTCCAGAATGGCCGCCCGCTCATCGGATGCGTATGGAGGGTCGAGATAGGCGAGCGAGAACCGCTCCACAGAGGAAGACAGCAAACCGATTGCCCGCGTGGCGGAGAGAGCGAGAACGCGCGTGCGTCCCGACAGCCCCAGCGCCCCGATGTTGCGCCTGAGGGCGGCGAGCGCGCGCCCGGAGTGCTCGATGAAGACCGCCCTAGATGCCTCCCGGCTCAAGGCCTCGATCCCGACGGCGCCGGTTCCGGAGCAGAGGTCCAGAAAGACCGAGCCTCGCGCCTCAAGGCCGACGATGTCGAAAAAGGCTTCGCGGACTTTCGCCGAAGTCGGGCGGGTCTTGGCCCCGTCCGGGGCTACGAGCTTCCGGCCTTTCAGCGCGCCTCCCGTCACGCGCACGTTGACACCTCCTTCCAATAACTTTATCATAACCGTGAGAGGCTTAGGGGCCGCCTTGAAAATGGTGATCAGAGGAGAAACCGATGGCGAGCGTTAATAAAGTGATTCTCGTTGGGAACCTTGGGCGCGATCCGGAACTGAAGTACACTCCCAACGGAACGGCCATGACCAATTTCACCGTGGCCACGAACGAGAAGTGGAAGGACAAGGAGGGCAAGGACCAGGAGGCGACCGAATGGCACCGCGTCGTCGCCTTCGGGAAACTTGCCGAGATTTGCGGCGAGTACCTTCACAAGGGCCGCCAGGTCTACATCGAGGGAAAGATCCGCAGCAGGACTTACAAGGACCGCGAAGGGAACGAGAAGACGCTCTTCGAGATCCGTGCCGACCAGATGGTGATGCTGGGCAAGGGCGATGGCCCGGCCAGGGAAGGGCAAGGCCGTTCCGATAGCGGGGCCAAGCCCGGGGCCTCGGGAGCGGAGCCGAGCTTCAGCGACGAGGACATTCCATTCTAGCCATCGCCCCCATCACGCAGGGGCATCTCTACGGCGAGGGGCTGATGTGGGCTTACCTCGTAATGACGTTTGCCGCCTGCGTCAAGTATCTGATTCCGCTCGTGCCGGGAGACGCCGCGCTCCTTGGCAGCGTCTTCTACGTGGGGATGCACCACGGCTCCTGGCTCCTGGCCGTCGCCCTCATTACGGCGGGCGGCACGGGGGGGGCGATGAGCTCCTACCTCTGGGGTGGCCGCTTCGGAGGGGTGCTCCTGAAGAGCCCGAAGATAGCCGGCGCGGCCAGGAAAGTGCAGTCCCTGTTGGGAAGATGGGGCGTGTGGCCGCTGGTCTTGAACCGGTTCGTGCCGTACATAAGGACGCTCTTCTTCCCCGTGGCTGGCCTGCTTCGCCTGCCAGCCGGCCCGGTCGCGCTTGCTGCGCTGGCGGGCAATTTCCTTTTCGCGGCCTTTCTGGCCGCGCTTGGTTATTCGGCCGGCCGCGGCTACGGCGAGATAGGGACGATGTACCATTTTTATCAGATATGGCTTGGCGCGGCCGTCTCCGTCATGCTGCTCGGTTTCATCGCCTACGTGGTCTGGTTTCGCATCCTGACGCCGAGAAGGGCCGGCGGCGCGGCTGATTCGGGAGTTTGAAGTGCGCAAGAACTGCAAGGAATGCCGCGGGACCGGGTACGTGGTCGAGGAGAAGCAGGGAAAGCTCTACGCTCGTCCGTGCATTTGCCGCAAGCCCGAGAGGGCGACGGCGCTGATCGGCCGGGCGGCCATCCCTCAGCGCTACGGCGACCGCTACGTCTTCGAGACCTTTCAGCCCGCTAAGGAGAGCAGCCAGGAAGAGGCGCTTCTATTGGCGCGCCGTTACGCCGAGGAGTACCCGGCCTTTGGCGAAGGGCCGAACGGCCTTCTTTTCATGGGGCCGTGCGGAGTAGGCAAAACTCACCTTGCCGTCGCCGTCCTTCAGGACGTCCTGATCAAGAAGAACATGCCAGCGCTCTTCGTTGATTTGAACGACCTCTATCGCGAGATCCGCTCGACCTACGGAAAGCCCGGCGCGGAGGAGACGGAGTACGACATCCTGACCCCGCTTGTGGAATCGCCGTTGCTGCTCATTGACGAGCTGGGCTGCGTCTCGACGCCGTGGGCGCAGGACACGCTCCACTACCTCGTCAGCCAGCGCTACAACGAGCAGCGGCCCACGCTGCTGACCAGCAACTACCTCGACCAGCCGGACCGTTCCGGCGAGGTTTCGCTCGAAGACAGGATCGGGACCAGGACCCGCTCCAGGCTGCACGAGATGTGCAGGACCGTGCTTATCAACGGCCCGGATCACCGGAGAGCAAGGCTTTGAAGCAGGAGATCCTCGTCAGAAAAGACCGGTGGCAGACGAGCGTGGCGGTGCTCGAAGAAGGCCACCTGGTCGAATACTTCCAGGAACCGAACCACCTTCAGGGGCTGGTCGGCAACGTTTACGTCGGCAAGGTCAGCCGCGTCCTTCCGGGCATGGCCAGCGCCTTCGTTGACGTGGGGCTCGACCGGGACGGCTTTCTTTTCGAGGGGGACATGGGCCCCTTGAACGACGTCGAGGAAGAGGAGCTTGGCGTCATCAACTACAAGAGCGCCGGCGTCAAGGACCTGAAGCAAGGCCAGCCCATCCTCGTGCAGGTCAGTAAGGAGCCCATCGGCTCCAAAGGCGCCCGCCTCACCACGCAGATTTCAATCCCCGGCCATTACTTGATCTTCATGCCGAACACCGACCACGTGGGTGTTTCAAGAAAGATCGGCGGGGCGGAGCGCTCGCGCCTGAAGGCGGCCGTCAAGAAGATCAAGGGCGGGGGACCGGGCGGCTTCATAACGCGGACCGCCGCGGAAGGGGTGGGCGAGGAGGAGCTCGCCGCCGAGATGCAGGGGCTGTCGGAGCTGTGGTCGCTCATCAGGCTCAGAAGCGCGAGGCTGGCAGCGCCGGTCCTGGTTCACCAGGAGGCCGACCTGATCAGCCGCGCCGTCAGGGAGATCCTTCTCAAAGGCGCTGGAGTCGTAATCAGCGAGGACGCTCGAATAGCCGAGCGCTGCGCGTCGCTGCTTCAGAGCCTCGGCCAGGATTCAAGCCGCGTCAGCGTCTGGAGCGACCGGGAGGTTACGCTGTTCGAAAGGTTCAAGGTCGAGCAGGATTTGGAGCGCGCGCTCCAACCGAGGGTCTGGCTCCCGTCCGGAGGGTGCATCGTCCTTCAGTCCACCGAGGCGCTGGTCGCGATTGACGTCAACTCGGGCCGCTTTCTCGGAAAGAAATCGCTCGAGGAGACGGCCTTCCTGACCAACACCGAGGCCGTTGACGAGATTGTCAGGCAGATCCGCCTCCGCGGCCTGGGCGGCATCATCGTCGTTGATTTTATTGACATGACGAAGCGCGCGCACCGCGACGCGCTTCTCTCCAAGTTCCAGGAGGCATTGAAGGCCGACCGTTCCAGAAGCCGGATTTTGAACATCTCCGAGTTCGGCCTCGTCGAAATGACGCGCAAGAGGACGCACAAGAACCTTGAGCGGGTGATGACCGCCACCTGCCCCTGCTGCGATGGGCGCGGGCGCGTCGCGGCGCCGTGGCGCGTGGCCCAGAACATCCTGGCCGAAGCGGCCAACCTCCCGGAGCCGCTGAAGGCCACGGTCAAGGCTGCGCCGGAAGTGGTCAGATACATCGAGGAAAACCGTGAGACCCTCGCCGTTCCTGTCGGCCTGGCCTTCGAACCGTCAGAAATCTTCAAGCCCGGCAAGTTTGAAATCAGGAAAGTCTGAAACGTCAGACGCAGGGGGCAGGAGTGAGGCGTCAGGCGTTAGCCGGCAGGCGGCCGCAAAACGTGGCGCCTGGTGGCAAGTTGTCCATTGCGCCGCTGCGGCCCCCACGCCATGCGAACTATGGAAGGTGCCAACCAACGCCGGGCGCCACCTTCCAGCCAAAGCCCATCTTTTCTCCGCCTCCTCAGTGACTCCTGCGTGGCGAAACGCTTCTTTTTCTCCTCGCATGTCATTCCATCTTCCACGATTCACTCAGCCACCACTCCAGGCCCGCCACTCTCGAATTCGGTCACTGCGATCACGCTCGGGCGGGTTCGCTGGCGCGCCAATCGTTGACATGGCGCCTTCCTCTTCGTATAGTGGAGGCGTTGGGTTAGGAGGATGCCTTGAGCATGAGGGTTCTCGTTAAGGGGTTTTTGGCAACCGCCGGCTGGTTCATCATCAGCGTCGTTCTTGGGCTTCTCCTGCTTCCCGAACCGGCGCGCGGGGCAAAGGCGTGGCTCTGGGCGGCCGTTGTCTCCGTGCTCTCGGGTTTCGGCGTCGCCATCTACTCCGAAAGGCTCAGAAAAAGCTACCGCAGAAGGCTCGACAGGGTCATTTCCGCAATGGTGGCGGGGAACCTGGCGGTCCGGGAGGACCAGGAACAGGCCGGCTTCAGGGCGGATTTCCCTTCGCTTCCCCGGTTGTTGAGGACCTTCAGGAACTTGATAGCCTACCTTCAAAGCACTAGCCACAACGTTTCGGAGGTCTCCGGGACCCTCGCCAGGAAGACCCGCCAGTTGAGCGGGGACGCCAGCGAACAGGTGGCCTCGGTCGAAAAAGCCAACTTGTCCATAACCGAGCTCGATCATGAGATCGGCACGGTCGTCGAGCAGATGGACTCCCTGTCCGGCTTCACGGAGCAGACTTCGTCCTCGATCCTTCAGATGAGAAGCTCGATTCAGGAGGTCGTCGAAGCCTCGCAGCACCTCGCCGAGTTCGTTGACGAGATCGCGGCGAGCATGACGGAGATGGCCCGTTCGGTTGAGGAGGTCGCCTCCCATTCCGACAGCCTCTCGTCGTTCGCGATCGAAAACGCTTCCGCCATGGTGGAGATGGACGCCACGACGGGCCAGATCGCGGAGAACATCAAGGAGACCGAGGCGCTCTCACAGCAGGTGGCAAGGGTGGCCCAAGAGGGCGGCAAGACGGTCAAGGACACGGTGGGCGGCCTGCATAAAATTCAGGCGGCGGTCGAGGGAACGGTCAAGGCGATCGAATCGCTGGGCTCCAGGTCCCAGGAAATCGGAAAGATTCTGAAGGTCATACGCGACATCGCCGACCAGACGAATCTCCTGTCGCTGAACGCGGCGATAATCGCGGCGCAGGCCGGCGAGCACGGCAAGGGTTTCGCGGTCGTGGCCGAGGAGATACGTGAACTGGCGGAGCGCACCGCGGCCTCCACGGCGGAGGTCGGCGAGATAGTGAACGCGATTCAGAAAGAGGCCGGGCAGGCCGTTCACGTGACGCGGGAAGGAATGGAGAGGGTACAGGAGGGCATGGCGCTCGGCCAGGCCTCCGAGGAGAGCCTTGCCAGGATAGGCGAGGCGATAGGGCTCGCCTCGACCAGCATAAGCCATATCGTTCGGGCGGCCGCCGAGCAATCAAAGAGCTCGCGGCAGGTCACCGAAGCCATCGAAGAGATGACCAAGCGCGTGGAGAGGATCTCGGTCGCGACGCGCGAGCAGGCCAACACCAGCCAGATGATCTCGAAGAAGACGATGACGATGAAGGAGCTGACCCAGGCCGTCGAACAGGCGGCGAAGGATGAGTCCGTGGGCAGCGACACCATCGGCCAGGGGATGGAAAAGGTCCGGACCTCGGTGGAAACGACCCACCAGGCTCTTCTTGGAATGTCCAAGGCCAGCCAGAAAATGGTCGAGGCGGTCCAGGTGATATCGGGCGCCACAATGCAGACGCACGGCAGCGCCAGAGACCTCTCCTCCGCGGCTTCGATGCTCAGGCAGGAATCGCTCCTGCTCTCGGAGAGGCTGGCCGGCTTCCTGCTTCCCAAGCCGGTTCGGGGGGGCGAGTTGAGGCTCGGTTACGTCGCCTACAACTACAACCTCGACCCGGCTTTCGCCAACAACGTCAGGGACGGCCAGCTCTGCCACGCGTGGGGCGAGGGGCTCGTGAAGTTCGGCGACGACACGCGGCTGCTTCCGGGGCTGGCCGAGTCGTGGGAGGTCAACTCCGAGGGCACGCTCTACACCTTCCACTTGAGAAAGGACGCCGTCTTCCATAACGGAAGGCAGGTCACGGCGCAGGACGTCCTCTTCTCCTGGCACAGGGCGTTGAGCCCGAAGCTGACCGGAAGCTCGCAGTGGTTCCTTTCGTCGGTCGAAGGCGCTCGCGAGTTCATGGAAGGGAGCGCTCCGAAGATAGAAGGGTTGAAGGCATCCGGCGACCACGAAGTCAAGGTGAAGCTCCACGAGCCCATAGCCTTCTTTCTCTACATGCTGACCACTCCCGAATCGTTCATACTTCCAAAGGAGGCGGTTGACGAGCAGACCTACCAGATCATGCAGCACGTTGGCTGCGGTGTGTACAAGGTGGCCGAGGCGACCAGGGAAAAGGTCACCTTGACGAGGTTCAACTCGTACTACGACAAGTCGGCCGGCTTCGCGGACCGGATCACGTTTGATTACTCCTCTTCGTCCGAAGGGGAGGTGCTGGAAGGATTGAGGGAAGGCAGGCTCCAGGTCGCCCTATCGCTATCCAACGAGGCATTGGAAGAGCTGCTGCAGGAGCAGTCGTGGGAGAGCAACACCGAGTCATCGGTGCTGTTGAACACGCAGATCGCGGCCATCAGGAACGACATGGCCCCTGGCAACATCAAGGAATTTAGGCAGGCTCTCAATTACGCCGTGGACCGGCAGGGGCTTCTCTCCGGCTACGCCCACGCGAGAGTCACGCCGGCGAAGGGCATCCTTCCGCCTGGAATGCTCGGGTACCGCTCGGACAGGCAGGGCTACACCTACGATCCCGATAAGGCGAGGTGGCTGTTGAACCGGGCAGGTTTCCAAGGAGGAATGGACCTGACGATCCAGGTCGACACCAGCCGTCAATCGCAGTTCCAGGAGTTCCAGAAGCTCGTCACGATGTTCGGCGACGTGGGCGTAAGAATCAAGCTTGAACCGATGACGCATGACGCCTTCGAAGCGAAGAGAAGGCAGTCCGGAAGGCCCGTTCTCTATTCGACGGGATGGTACGCGGACTTCCCCGACCCGGACAATTTCTTCTACGTGTTGTTCCACTCGAAGGGCGGAGACGCGCTTGACCTCCGCTACGCCAACCCCAAGCTCGACGAGCTCATTGACAAGGCGCGGCGCTCGATGGACATGGACGAGCGAAGCGAGCTTTACTACGACGCCGAGGAGATCGTCATTGAAGAGGCTCCGTGCGTTTTTCTCTACCACAACTGGGGCAGGGTGCCCTTCAGTCCCGAAGTCATGGGGATGAAGCTTTCACTCACGCCGCCGCTTCTCAGGCCCGAGCACGTCTGGCTCGCCGGCGCGGGAAAGCGGAAAGGGTGAAGGGGGGAGTTGGGGGCCAGGCGTTAAGCGTTAGTGGTTAGAGAACCTTCTGCCGAGACTTGCCCCCTTGCGCATGGCAACTTTTGGCGCTTTACGATTTCCTATTCAAACCTGAATTTTTTGAGGGCGCTCGGGTTGACGTACATTTGAAGGTTGTTTGAATTGGGGTTCAGCGGTGTGATGAAAAACCCCCGCTTCGGCTCCGTCTCCAGCGTGGCCACGCCCTTGACGACTTCCCCGTCCTTGAAATCCAGCGTGACCTTCCGGCCAGGGATAGCCTGGTAAATAAGCGGCGGGGCGGGCCTGTGCGTGTTCTGGCTGTCGGTGACGAACTGCTTTACAAAGCAGACCATCTTGACGGCGGAAAGCTCGATAGTGCGCATGGGGCCGTCGCATTCCATGACCATTATGCTGTCGTCGGAAGGGAGGAAGTTGTCGCCGAAGGCCTTCATCACCGTGCCGTCCAAGAAGCGAATAACCATCCTGTCATCAAACATCGCGCCCCTCGCATTCCAAGCTTACACCATGGCGAGACGTCCGGCAAGAGGGTGTATAAGCCGCGGGCATTTGGAAAAATAACGGAGCGTCACTGGGGCCAGCGGCGCTCCGTTCGCTTTTCCCCGGAAAACCCTTGCCTGATGCCTCCGCCTCAGAAGCTCCACATGAAGGAGAGCCTGGCCGCCATCGGGTACGAGGGCGTGAGGAAGTCCTGGTAGCCGTTCGTAATGCCCCGGCCGGCGTACCGGTGGTCCAAAAGGTTCGTCACCGAAGCCTTGATGGTCATTGCGTGGTACCGGTACGACGCGGACAAATCGGCGGTTGAGTACCCTCCCAGCTCGGGCCTCGTATTCGCCAGGTCGTTGTCGTAGAGTTGGGGGCCGGCAAAGTGCATCGCAAGCTGGGCCGAGAAGCCGTGGCCGTTCCAGGTTCCGCCTATCGTCCCTTGTCCGCGCGGGGTCATCGGCACGCGGCTCGAAGCGTAAGGCCCTCTCGTAATGAGGGTTTCGGTGTAAGAGGCCGAGGCGAAGGCGGAAAAGCCCGAGCCGAAAGGAACGTTCGCTTGTGCTTCGATGCCTCGCCTTCTCGACGCAGCCACGTTCTGGTTCTGGCCGATGAACCATTGAGGATCGGTCAGAACGAAGACGACTTCGTCGTTCACGTCCATCCTGAAAGCGGTGAAACTCAGGCGGAGCCCGCCCTTGATGTAGCGCCATCCCAATTCCCAATCCCTGGCGCGCGA
>JBBINO010000002.1:0-12393 GCA_037443845.1 Acidobacteriota bacterium | reverse complement strand
CTTGCCGTAGCCGCCGTCCAGGGAAGCCCAGGCCCCGGCGAGATGCTCGCCAACGCTCGATATGGACGCGGCCACCTTGTTCAAGCCGTGGATGTCGGTGTAGTAGCCGCTGCCGTCGAACCGGCCCGAAGCTCCCTCCGCGCCGGCCGCGCAGTCCCAGCTCCATTTCTCCTTTGCGCCGCTGTTCCTGGCGGAAGCGATGAGCCCGTCGAGAGATTCGCGGCCGGTTGTTAGAAAGCCCGTGGCGTACCGCCCGGTGGTCAGCGTGTCGCGGTCGTGCCTCCGGGTATAAGCCTGAGCGTCGAAGCTCCACCCGTTGCCTGGCGAAGCGGTGTATCCGAGGGAGGCGATCCTTCTTCTGCCTCGGCTGTAATCATTAAGGTTATAGGGCGACTGCCTCGGGTTCTGGGCGTACTCGGTTTCGGTGAGGCTGCCAGGGTCGTCCTCCCTGCCGCCATCGTACATCATCAGGAGCGAGAGGGCCTGGCTGGAGGGAAGGGTCAGGTTGAAGCGTGCCAGAGCGTCGTCGAGCCGGTAGCCGCCGTTCTGGCGCCAGCCGTCCGCACGGGTTGTCTGTCCGGTGGCGTAGAACTCCAGATCTTTGAAACTGCCGGATGCGTGAATCCTGCCTGCTTCCTCCCCGTAGCTTCCGGCCTTGGCTTCCAGGTCGAGCCTCGGAATGCCGGGGTCGCGCTTGGTCACCAGGTTTATGACGCCGCCGAGCGCGCCTCCGCCGTAGAGCGGCGCCGAGGCGCCGGCGTATACCTCTATCCGCTCGAGGTCCTCGACCGGAATGATGTCGAGCCGGACGGAGTTGTCCTGGAGATCGTTGAGGCGCACTCCGTCTAGAAACACGGCCACGCTCTCGCCGTCGGGGAAAGCGCGCAGGCCAACCGTTGACTCGCGCGGGTTGCCCGTCTGATCGTGAAGCACTATGGAAGGGAGAGTCTCAAGGGCCTGCTGGACCGTCTGGGCGCCCGACTCCTTGATCTGGTCTCGCGTCACCACGGCGATCGGAGCAGCGGTGTCGAGAAGCTGCCTCTCCGTGGCCGGAAGGCGGTCGCCGTAAACGGTAATGGAACTCTGGTAATTCTTGAGCGCCCCCATGACGTCCTGGGCTTGCGCCGACGTTAGGACGGCGGCCGCCGACGAAGCCAGACAGGCGGTGACCACTCCTCGAAGCAGTGACCTTGAAAACAGACCGGATGGACCTCTCATCTTCACTCTCCTCAAAAAAAGCACCCAGGAACGAAGGATCCAAAGAAGAAAGAGCAAGTGACGCGCGAAGAGGGTGGGGAAAAATTGGCCGCCCTCATCGCCTTTCTCTTTTCAAAAAGCCGAGCCCGCTGGGGTCGGGGAACCAGCATGTGATTCCGTCCAGTCTTCCCGGCAACAACGGCGTCTCGTACACCTTTTCGAGCAGCGCGCCTTGGTCTTCCCGCTTGTCCGGAAAGGCCTTCAGACTGCCGCCATGGTCCAGAATGAAGAGGTCGAATCCCCAAAGGCGTGGGAAATTGACGTCGTGTGTCGCGAGGAGGATCGTGCGGCCCTGCGAGGCCAGGCTGGCCAAAAGGTGATGGAGCATCACCTGGCTCTTGATGTCGAGGTGGTTGGCCGCTTCGTCAAGAATGAGCGCCGGTGTGTCCTGGGCGAGCGCCCTCGCCAGCACCACGCGCTGGGCCTCGCCGCCGCTCAGGCTTCCCGCCACGCGCTCCCAAAGGGCCATCAAGCCGAGGGAATCCCTGGCTTCAATGAGCCTGTGAGCCAGGGGGCGGGGCGCCGGCGGCCTCTCCCGGTGGGGATAGTCCCCCAAGGCGACGATGTCCTTGACCGGCCAGTCCTCGGGAAGCAGGGAGTGCTGCGGCACGTACGCGGCCCGCTTGGCTCTTTCGATGACGTCAAGGCCGCCGAGCGATTTGCCTTCAATGGAGCAGTTACCCGAAGAAGGCGCCAGGAGACCGGCGCAGAGTTTCAGAAGGGTGGACTTGCCGGAGCCGTTCGGCCCGGCGACCGCCGAGACCCGGCCTTCGGGGAATTTCGCGGAAAGGCCGTCAAGGATAATCGGTCCGCCAGGGTAAGAGAACCGAACGTCATCAATTGCAATCATGGCCGGTCCTTCCGAGGATCTGGCGTTTCATCAATCCGCCTCCGATCTCTTTCCCGATGCCATTTCGCGGTTTCTTCGCACCATGAGCCAGATGAAGGCCGGTGCGCCCAGGATGCTCGTGTAGGCTCCGACGGGAAGGAGAAGCCAGGGCGCCAGCTCCTTTGACGCGGCGTGGGCGAAAAGGAGAAGCGCCGCGCCCAGGATCGCAGAAAGGGGAGCGAGTGTCCGGTGGCGGTGGCCGCTCAACATTCGTGCGGCATGTGGGACGAGAAGCCCAACGAAGCCGATCATCCCCGAAATGGTGACGGCGGCCGCGGCAAGGAGCGTTCCTAAAACCATGATGCGCCACCTCTCCGAGCGGACGTCGGCCCCAAGCGAAAAAGCCTCTTCGTCGCCAATGAGGAGAAGGTCGAGGGTCGGTGACCTCCAGACCGCCCAGAAGACGGCGGCGGAGGCGAAGGCGATGAGAATGGACGGCTCCCACCAGGGCGGAGCCGGAATGTATCCGAGAAGGAATACCGTGACTTGGGCCGTCTGTCCAGGGGAAAGGAGGGCGGCTAGAAGCCTGGCACCGGCTGCGAAGGCGGTGTTGGCGATGACGCCGCCCAAAAGGAGCGCGGCCACCCTTCCGCCTGAAGCTTTTCGCATGACGTAGAGAGTGGCCATTCCTGATGCAACGGCCGCGGCGGCGCGCGCGGGCAAAACGAGCGAGCTTGCCGCCTCTCCCATGAGAAGCAGCGCCGCGGTGGAGCCGAAGGCCGCCCCCCCGGCCACGCCCATGATGTACGGATCGGCCAAGGTGTTGCGCAACGCCAACTGGAAAAGAAGGCCCGACAGTCCAAGCGCCGCGCCGGCTCCCGTCGCCGCCAACGCCTCCGGAAGGCGGACGTCAAGGAGGATTCTAGCCCTCGACGCCTCGGAGATTCCGTCCAGGGACGCGCCCATCAATAGAGCGCAGAGAAGGCCGCAAAGCAGGGCGATAAGGCCCGCCAAGAGCCCCCCAAACTCCCGCCTGCTCATCTGGAATTCTCCCCGGGAACGCCGCTCATCGAAGCCCTGGATGCCGCAAGCATGGCCAGCGCCTCCGGCGTGCGGGGCCCGGGCCTCACGAGAACGTCGGCCGGAACCAGGACCGTAGAGCACGGCGCGTCAAGCATCCGGTTCAATTTGCCGGTAAAGCGGCGAGCGTCGCCATCGCTTATGTCGCCTGAAGGATAGACGAGCAACTGGGGCCTGTCCGCGGCCAGCGTCTCGATTGATATGGCCGGGTACTGTTCGCCAAGAGCGGCCACGGCATTCTTGAAGCCGGAGGCTCGAAGCAGGTCCGAAAGGAAAGAGTTGGGGCCGGCGACGACTAGCGGCTCGAGGCTTACCACGATGGCGGCGCGGCGGCAGGCCGCGCCTGGGGCAGGGGAACAGGCCGATATTTTAAGACTCATCTCGCAGGCCAGCTCTCTGGCCTGTTTCGCGTGGCCGGTCCTCGTCCCCATATCAACGATGCATTCCAAAAGATCGTTCAGAGTGTCTATCCGGTATTGATAGACAGGCAGGGAGGCTCTTCGCAGGGCCTCAAGTTCAGGGGCACTCTGCATTCCCTCTACCGTAAAGCATGAAGCCACGCCGCGGGCGATGATTCCCTCGGAATCAACCGCCGAGTATGAAGCGACGACCGGTAGCCGGGAAGCCTCGGGAGGATAATTGGCTGGGGCGCACACTCCCGCGGTTTCATTCCCGGCGCCGATGGCGAAGAGTATTTCATTCATGCTCGGAGCGAGGCTCGCCCACTGTCGGTATTGCGGATGATGCCCTGCTGAATCGTGGCAGGAGATAGACAGGAGTGCCAGGACGAAGATGGCGGCGAAGGCCAGGCCGTGCCGGGCCAACTGGCGCCCGGCTGCGCCTGGCAACCCTCTTGCGCCCCGGATAATCCTTGCTCTAACGGAAGCGCGCCGCATAGGCTCCTCGCTTTCAGCCAAGGCCCCAACGGCGCGCGCGCAACCCCCCCGCGGGGGCTGAGATTCGTGCGTCCTCAGGCAGGTCTCCTGGCTTGCGGGTCATCCTACCGGCGGTGCCTTCCCGCCCTTATCCGGGCAGTGGCTCGATACCGCTTTCGTAGCCGCTCACAGTGGCGGGGCCGCGGCCGATTTTCACGGCCTTCCCTTTTCACCCCTTACAAGGGGCACCTTGGACAATTGTCCTGGAAGAAGTGGCTATTCGCCCTCTTCCGCGAAATCGTTCTTGACGCCAAGCCTCATGCAGGCGGCGCCGTGCATCTGCAGGGCGGCCTTCTTGGCCTCCTGCAAGGTCGCCAGCCTCTCTTTGACTTTGGCAAGCTCATCCTCGATCTGCGCGTCAATCTCCTTGATCTCGTCGCGGGTCTGGTTGAGCGCGTCCTGATAGAATTTCTTCTGCTTGTCTGTAAGGCTCACGGGCACCTCCTCCTGCGTCATTGTATCTTTAGCTGCACTGGGAATGTCAACTTTGTCTTGACGGGGACGTTATCCTTGATAGCCGGCGTAAACTTCATTTCGAGAGCCGCTTGAGCCAGCTTTTCGCCCATTCCGTAGTCGGGGTTTGGAGCCTTCACGACCCTAGCTCCGGTCACCTCTCCCTTTTCGTTGATGTCGGCCTCCAAGTAAATCGTTCCCTGAAGCCTGTTCGTCCTGGCCTGCGGAGTGTACTCGACCTTGAGAGGAGTGATTTCGCGCGGCTTGACGCTCACGGTGTATATCTCCGCGAAGTCGCCCGGCTTGGTCTTCTGCGCGGCGGCCTCCGCGGCTTTGTCCTCCTCGGCCTTCTTGCGCGCGGCGTCTTCCGCGGCCTTCTTCTGCGCCTCGGCTTCCGCGGCCGCCTCGGCGGCCTTGGCCTGGTCCTGGGCCGTCTTTGCCTGAACGGCCCGGTCTTTGACCTGCTGGGCCTGCGTCGCGCCCTGCTTGGCCGCCTGCTCTGCGGACTTGTACTCCTCGACGGTCTTGGCGCGCTTGAAGAGCCTGTCTATGTTGGTCTTGCTCTTGTTGAGGGAGTCCAGCGACGGAGCGGCGTACTGCGCCGCACCAGCCTGCTCGGCCGCGGCTATGGCGTCGTCGAAAGACTTGACGGCTCCGGACGCTTGCTCCCTGGCGGCCTTGATTTCGGCCTCGGTAGCAGGGGCGGCGCCCGGCGCTGGCGTCGAAGGCTTGGGTGGCTCGATCACCGGCGGCGGCGCCGGGGCTGGTTGCGGTGGCTGGTTCGCCGCCGGCGTGGTCGTGGTCGTGGCCGCGGGAGGCGGCGCGGAAGGCTTCTTCGACCCGCTGACCGCGAAAATGATGATCACCAGAACGACGACCGCCGCGGCAATCCCGCCGATGACGTAGAGCTTCTTCTTGTCCGAAGCCTGCTCCTCGCGCATTGACTTGAACATACCCGCGCTCTCTTCGGCGGCTTTGGGGACCGGCGGCTGCTTCGGTTTCTCTTTCTCTTTTACAGCCTGCTTTTCGGCCTGCGGCGCGGGCTGAGGCTTCGGCGGCGGGGGGGGCGGCGGTTCAGGCTTGGCCTGCTGCTTTTCCTCCTGCGGAGCCGACGGCTTCTTCACCGGGGCGGGCTTCCCGCGCTGGAATTTAGAAGGCTTTGGCTCCTGCTTGGGCGCGGCCTCGGGAGCCGGAGACGGCTGTTGGGCCTGGGGCGCGGCGGGTCGGTCGCCCGTGTCTTCGAGCTTGGCTTCGGCGTGCTCCCTGGCAAGAAGCTGGAGCGCTTCCTTCCTGTAAACGTCCGGGAAGATTTCCGTCAGGACCTCTACCGCGCTGTATGAGCCGGGCAGGGCCTTCCACTCCTGGCGCGCGAACCTTTCGAGGTCAAGCTGGAGGGCCTTGCAATCGGCGTAGCGGCGGGAAAGGTCCTTTTCAAGCGCCCGCCTGAGTATCCTTTCGAGTCCGTCCGGAATGTTCGCCCTGAATTCGGAAAATTCCGGCAACTTCGCTTCGCGCACCTTTTCGAGGATGGACATCTCCGAGTCGCCGTAAAAGAGTTTCCGGCCGGTGAGCATTTCGAAAAGGACGATGGCGAGAGAGAAGATGTCGGTCCTCGCGTCGGTGGGCCGGCCGAAGGCCTGCTCGGGGGACATGTAGAGGAGCTTGCCCTTGAGCGCGCCCGACTGGGTGTGGCTCGCTTTCGACGCGGCCTTTGCGATGCCGAAGTCAACCAGCTTCACCTCGCCGGCGGAGGAAATGAGTATGTTCTGGGGCGAGACGTCCCTATGAACGAGGTGCATGGGCCGCCCGTCGCTGTCCTTCGCCACGTGCGCGTAATGAAGGGCCGAAGCGATCTGCTGCGCGACGAAAACCGCGGCGCGCGCCGGGAAATGCTTTCCGGCTTCGTCGAGCGCCCTCAAGATCGCCCTGAGATCCTTGCCCTCGACGTATTCCATGGCGATGAAGTATGCGTCTTCAAGCTTGCCGAGGTCGTAGATGTGGGCGATGTTCGGGTGGTTCAACTGGGCGGCGAGCTTGGCCTCGTCTATGAACATCGTGACGAAGTCCGAATTGGCGGCGAGGTGAGGCAGAATTCGCTTGATCGCGACGATGCGCTGGAAACCTTCGAGTCCGGTCTGCTTGGCCTTGAAGAGCTCAGCCATGCCGCCGACGGCGATTTTTTCCATTAGAATGTACTGGCCGAAGGTCGTTCCGGCTTCCTTGGCCGCCGTCTCCTCCATCTTGGAGATTGGAGCCGGTGCTTCGGCCTGGCTCTGCGGCGGCGGGGCAACCACTATAGGCGGAGGCGGAGGCGGAGCCTGGACCGTTGGCGCTTGTGGCGGCGCCGGCGGCCTGGGCGCGGCCTGCGTTTTCGGCTTGAGCCTGACACCGGAAAGCGTATCTTCGAGCTTCTTGTCGAGCTCTTGTTTAGCTTTGTCAGCCACCCGTTTGACGCCGGTGTCCTGAGTCACTATGGGGCGCAACAGCGCTTTGTCGAGGTCATCCGGCGTCATCGGCGCAGTGGCCTTATGCTCCTGCACGGCTTCCACTTTTGGCTGCGGCGCCGGCTCAACCTTTGGCGGCGGTGGTGGCGGAGGAGGAGGTGGCTCAACTTTGGGCGCCGGTGGTGGTGGCGGCGGAGGTGGCGGCTCGACCTTGGGCGCCGGTGGTGGCGGGGGCACAGCAGCCTGGAGTGGTTCGGGCGCGGAGACCTCCTTGATCACGTCTCCAAAGAGTTCCTCGGAGGTCAGTGCCTTGTCTGGCAGTGGAGCCGCCGGTTCGGGCTCCGGAATCGGGGGAATCTCAACCCGCGGAATCTGGGCCGTGGCTCCTGAAGGCTTCGCGGCGCCCCGCTTCATCCCGACTCTGAGGCCAGAGAGAGTATCTTCGAGCGCCTTGTCAATGTCGAAGGCCGATTGGCTTGACGCGCCAGCCGGCTTTGGCGTTTCGGCCCTTGGGGCTTCGGCGGCGGGGGGGGTGGGGGGGAGAGGCGGAGCGAAAGGCGCCTTCGGCGAAAGAAAACGCCCAAGCGTCTCCTTGAGCACCGTTTCTTCAACCGGGTCTTCGAGGTAATCGGCGGCGCCATAAATCTTCATCGCGTCGCTCTTATACTTGCGCGACTTGTAGATGCTGCAGTGCATGATCACGGGGACCGGCTTGGAACCGGACCTCTCAACCATCTCCTGGCAGACCTGAAACCCGTGCTTCTTGGGGAGCATCGTTCTTAAAAGGACCAGGTCGGGGTGAAATTCGTCGAAGGCGTCCAGCGCCGCGGCGCCGTCCTTTGCGGTCTGGACCTCGTAGATGTCGGTGGGAATGAAACCGACGAGCCGCTCCAACGATTTGGGTTCGTATTCAACCACCAGCACGCGTTTCTTCGTCATGGGTCAAACCCCCGAAAAAAAACCCTCGGAGCCAGCCTAACACGCCCTTAAGCGTTTTTCAATAGGGCTGCCGCCCGGCCATTAGCGAACGCATCATGCCCTTGAGGCCGCCGCGTTTCAGTTGCTGCATCATCTTTCTCATGGCGAGGTGCTGCTTGAGCACCCTGTTCACGTCGCTGACCGCAACGCCCGCGCCGGAAGCGATGCGCTTCCGCCTGCTGCCGTTGATCACCTGGTGGTGAAGCCTCTCGTAGGGCGTCATCGAGTCGAGGACGGCCTGGACCTTTGTGATCTCGCGCTCGTCTATCTGCGAAGGGTCCAGCCCCTTGATCGCCCCGGCTCCAGGCAACATGCCTATGACCTGCTGCAACGGCCCCATTTTCTTCATCTGTTTGAGCTGGGCGTGAAAGTCATCTAGGGTGAACTCGGAGCGGCGCATCCTCTCGGCCGTCTTCTGGGCCTCCTCGGCGTCAACCGAGGACTGGACCTTTTCTATGAGGCCCATGACGTCGCCCATGCCCAGGATGCGCGAGGCCATCCTCTCCGGGTAGAATGGTTCGAGCGCGTCCAGCTTCTCGCCCACCCCGACCATCTTGACGGGCAGGCCGGTGACGGCCTTCACAGAAAGCGTCGCGCCGCCCCTCGCGTCTCCGTCGGCCTTGGTCAGGATGACGCCGGTCAAGGCGACCTTGCCGAAGAATGCTTTGGCCGTTGCGACGGCCGACTGGCCGATCATGGCGTCGGCGACGTAGAGCGCCTCGTGGGGGGAAACGGCCGCGGCCATGCGGGCGACCTCATCCATAAGCGCTTCGTCAACGTGCAGGCGGCCCGCGGTGTCGAGGATCACTCTCTGCGCCCCGCTGCGCCTCGCTTCGGCCACGGCGCCCTTGGCGATGGCGACAGGGTCGGTGCTTCCCTTGGGGTCATAGACCTTCGCTCCGGCCTGCCGCCCAATGACTTCGAGCTGCTGTCTCGCGGCCGGGCGGTAGACGTCGGCTGGAACTAGAAGAACGGAATGGCCGTCGTTCAGAAAGTAACGGGCAAGCTTCCCGGCGGTGGTCGTCTTTCCGGAGCCCTGAAGCCCGACGAGCATGACTATTCCGGGGGGGACCGAGGGGAAATGGAGCTTAGAGTCGCCCTCGCCCAGGACTCTCACCAGCTCGTCGTTCAGTATCTTGATGAAGTGCTGGTCCGGAGTGAGGCTCCTGACCACATCCTGTCCCAAAGCCTTCGCCTTTACTCCCTCAAGAAGGTCTTTTACGATGGAGACGTGGACGTCGGCTTCGAGCAGCGCGAGGCGAACGGCCCTCAGGCTCTCCTGGATGTTCTGTTCGGATATCCGCCCCTGGCCTTTGAGCGAGCGGACCGCCTGTTGAATTCCCTGCGTCAGTTTCTCGAACATCAAGCGACCTTTTTCTCCGTGACGGGCGCTTCTCCGGCGGGCTTCACGAGTATTTCGAGGGCTTTTTGCAGCGCCGTGTCAATCGGCGCGATGGCTTCGAAGGAGCCCGCCTGGCCAACTTTCAGCGCCATGAACTCGCGCAAGAGAGCCAGTTTTGTGTAGGGAAGCGCTTCGTCCCACTCCTTCTGAGTGTACTTAACCTCCGAGGCGTCAACGGATTGGCGGAAGCGGGCGATGAAGGCGTCCGAGCGGACGGCATCGGCCGTCAACCCGTCCTTCTCGAATTCCCGAGAAACGAAGTCCAGGTATGCCCTGCGCTGTTCCAGCCTGACGGCGAGATCGGGCAGCTTGTAAGGAGCCACCGGGACGTCCGGCTCTATGCCTCCGCCGCCGTAAACGACCCTGCCGCTGTCGGTGTGGACTTCGGGGCCCGTCGGGGTGTTCTTCGTCTCGTTTTCGTCATCGGGATAGAAGTAGGCGTCGTAAGAAGAGAAGTCCCTCTGAATGCAGCGGCCCGAAGGGGTGTAATACCTGGCCGTGGTTATCGCCGCGGCGCCTTTGTCAAGCGGAGTAACGGTTTGCACGAGCCCCTTGCCCCATGAACGCTCGCCCGCCACGGTGGCGCGGTCGTGGTCCTGCAAAGCGCCGGCGACGATCTCCGAGGCGCTCGCCGAGCCCTGGTTTATCAGCACGACGACCGGAAGGTCCGGAAAGGGGCCATCCTCGTCGGCGTAAAACCTTCGGACCATGTCGGCGCGCCGGCCCCTCACGCTCACCACCTCCTGCCCCTTCTTTAGAAAGAGCGAAGCGGTGCCGACGGCCGCTGGCAGAGAGCCGCCGGGGTTTTCGCGAAGGTCGAAAACGAGCGACTTCGCGCCTTTCGCCAGGAGCGCTTTGATGCTTGAGATCATCTCCTCGACGGTTTTCTGGCCGAAGGTGTTCAGCCTGACGTAGCCTACGTTTCCGTCCAATACGAGCGAGAAGGCCACTGTGTGTTTTGGAATCGGGGCTCGCTTTAGCGTCATCGTCATGGGCGGCGCCGTGCCCCTCCCGATCGTAAGGGAGACTGGCGTTCCAAGCGGTCCTTTGAGCTTCTTGACCGCCTCCCTGATGCTCATCTGGCTGGTGGGATGGCCTTCGATTTCGAGGATCAGGTCCCCCGAGCGCAAGCCGGCCCTCGCGGCTGGAGTGTCGGGAATAGGCTGGACGACCAGGACCGGGCTTGTGGCCGCAGGTTTGGCCACCTGCATTCCCAGGCCGTAGAAATGGCCCTCCTGGTCCTCCATCAACTCCTTAAACATCTCCGGCGTGTAGTAGCTGGAGTGCGGATCAAGGTGGCCCAGCATCCCTTGCAGCGACGCGGTCATCAGGTCGTCCTGAGACGGGGCCTTTGCCGAGTCGTGCTCAATGATAGCCGCCGCCTGCTCGAAAAGGGCGACGGCCTTGCCGCGGTCCGAAGCCTCCCCGAAACTGAATGCCCTTTCCGGCCAACTCCCTGAAGCCCAGAGCGTGAAGGCCAGAAGAATCGCGAGAAGAAATGCCCTGCGCGGCGTAACCATAAGGGCATATTGTACGAGCAACAGGGCGCAAAGTAAAGGCCGCCCAGCGCCTTGGGCCGGGCCATCGAGGCGCTTGAAAGGCCGGTCTGAGGAAGTTGCCCGGTGTTTGGTGTCTTGTGGCTAACGGATGGCTTTTTTTGTATGGCCGGCGCAGATTTGAACTACCCGCTGCGAAGACGTGAGGGAAGTTAGACGTGAGAAGTGAGACGCGAAGGATGCAAGACGTGCGCGGCGCGAGGCGGGTTTTGAGTTGGGAGTTTTGAGTTGAGCGAGGCTGGCGCGGCGCGAAAGAATGTTCACCACAAAGGCCACAAAGGACACGAAGGGAAAGACTGAACCACCAAGGCGCGGAGGCACGGAGGGACGATAATAGTTGCGTTGCAAGCGCTGAGAAGTACACGGAGGAAAAGGCCTTCCTTGAAGTGCGTTCCCGTCGTTGGTTTGCGCCGCCCGTAGTTCGCGTGTTGCGCGGGCAACAGAGGCGCGGACGGGGAATGGCGCAAGGCCGATGGGCGCCCTCACTTCGTTCGGGCACGAACCCGCTTCCGAGCCGTCTCGAAGCGTTCATCTATTTTTCAAATCAGCTTGACGCTTCTCCCCGCCACTTTCAGCGGCTTCTGGTCAAGTTCCTTGGCCGCCCACCGGCCTTGATCTGCCCGCCCCCCAACCCCCCTTTGGGGGGACGCCGGCGGCGTCGTACCTGTAGCGGCGTCAGGCGAATCGGGGTCAGGTCTTGTATTTTAACATCGGTCATCGTGTTTCCACGTTTGTGGGCTGCCTGCGAATGGGGCTAGGCCGTTGGGGGCTTCGTAACTCGCGCGCCTGCGCCCAAGAGGGTGGGAGGGGACGAGATTACTTCATCTGCCTAGCGGCAGCCTCGCAATGACAGCCGTCTGCTGTCTACCGTCCGCCGTCTCACATCTCACTACTCACGGCTCACTACCCGCGCATCGGCATCTGGAGATGCCTCCTACAGCAATCGGCATCTGGAGACGCCTCGTACAGCAATCGGCGTCCGGAGACGCCTTCTGCAGCGGCGGCGCGTGGTTTTTGAAAATGGATCGTCTGTGGGAGGGTTCTCCAGAACCCGATGGCGCCTGTCGCTGCGCCGCGCGTCTCTTGCCCAACTCAAAACTCATAACTCAAAACCCAAAACTCGCACCGCCTCTGTTGCCCGCGCGCCACGCGAACTACGGGCGGCGCAAACCAACGACGGGCGCTCTCTTCAAGCAGGGCTTCTTTCCCTCTGTGCTTGGGGGGGCAATTATAAATTTTGAATGCTAAATTTTGAATGGTGGTGCTTTTTATTCTATCGGCGATTCCGGCATCAATTCAAAATTCAAAATTCGCAATTCAAAATTGGGCCGCGCCTCCGCGCCTTTGCGCCTCTGCGGTTCAGTCTTTCCTTCGTGCCCTTTGTGATCTTTGTGGTGAGATTCCTTTCCCGCCGCGAAGCGGCGGCGGCTGGCGCGCGGGGGGCATCGCGGTTATACTC
>JBBINO010000001.1:61108-126015 GCA_037443845.1 Acidobacteriota bacterium | reverse complement strand
TTGCCGCGCGCCTTCATCGCGTGAATCAGCGTGACCATGATGCGGCAGCCTGTAGAGCCCACGGGGTGGCCAAGGCCTATCCCGGAGCCGTTGACGTTGACGATCTCGCGGTTGAGCTTGAGTTCCCTCTCCACTCCGAGGTACTGAGCGGCGAAGGCCTCGTTGACCTCGACCAGCTCGAAATCGGTGAGCTTCAGGCCGGAGCGGGAGAGAAGGTCGCGGACCGCCGGCACCGGGCTCAGTCCCATCACCGCGGGGTGACAGCCGCCGCGGCCGAAGGCCCTGATGCGCGCCAGCGGCCTGACGCCGAGCGCCTTCGCCTTTTCGGCGGACATGATGACCATCGCGCTCGCCCCGTCGTTGATGCCCGACGAATTTCCCGCCGTGGTCTTGCCTCCGTCGGGCAGGAAGGCGGGCGGCATTTTGGCCAGGTCGGCCATCGTCACGCCGGGCCTGAACTGCTCGTCCTTCTCGAAGATCAAAGGCGGTTTCCCCCGCTTCTGGGGAATCTCGACCGGGACGATCTCCTCCTTGAACCGCCCTTCGCTCGTGGCGCGCTCGGCGGCGTTGTGGCTTCTGAGCGCCACCTGGTCTATCTCCTCGCGGCCGAGGTTGTACATCTGGGCGACCAGTTCGGCCGTCACGCCCATGATGTAAGGCTTTCCGCGGTAGAGCTCGACCACGCCGCCCTCTTTCACGGGACCCTTTTCGAGCCCGGGCAGAAGGCGCGAGCCGGCGTAGAGCGCGTGGATAATGTCGTCGGAGAAAACCTGGTCCTGGAGGCGGCAGCCCCAGCGGGCGCCGGGTACCGAGTAGGAGACCCCCGACATGTGCTCCATGCCGCCCGCGAGGATCACGTCTGCCATCCCCGCCTGGATCATCGCCATCCCCGAGAGGACCGCCTCCATCCCCGAAATGCAGACGCGGTTTACCGTCACGGCCGTCACGGTCTCGGGGATGCCCGCCATCAGCGCGGCCACGCGGGCGACGTTGAGCGTGTCGGCCGGCTCCATGCAGCAGCCGAAGCGGACGTCGTCCAGGAGGGAGGCCTCTATCCCGGCCCGCCGGACCGCCTCCCTCATGACGACGCTTCCCAAGAGCGCGGCGTTCGTCTCCTTGAGGCCGCCACCGAAAGCCCCGATGGCCGTCCTGCACGCCGAAGCGATCACCACCTCTTTCATCTCGCCCTCCTCTCGCGGGATTGAAAGCCCGCGCGTTCTTCTCTTTTTTGCGCCGGCCCGGGTGGCGTCTCTAGTGTCCGAGCGAGCGCCACGTCTCGCGTTCGAGGAAACTGCCGGGCACCCGCTCCTCCATCTCGGCAAAGAGCGCCCACGGCATCGTGAAGCTCATCACGTGCGCGCCGAGCGCCGGGCGGACCGTCTTCCTCGCCGAGAGGTCGGTCAGGCCGATCAGCGCCCGGGGCCGCTCCCTTCTCGCCTCCCTGTAGGCGAAGATTCCTATGACCTGGCACCCAGCGCCCCACGGCACCGCGACGTTCTCCTCCGAGGGCCTGGCGTAGTTGGCCAGCACAACTAGCGCCGAGATGCGGTCGGGATCGGTGAAGAAGGTGACGCTCTGGAGATTCTCCTTCGAGGGATCGGCAGATTCGACCGGCTTGACCACCACGTATCTGGCGGGAATCTCCTCCATCGGCAGGAAGCCGAGGAAGGCGCGCGTCGTGGCGGCGTCCTTCAGGTAACGCTCCCCCAGAAGCCAGTCGTCTGCGAAGCGCCTGCCCGCGAAACCGGCCAGCTTCTCCCCCATTGCGGCGCCCTGCTCCCACTTCTCGTTGCCGTCCGAGAGAAAGCGGCAGAAGCAGTCGACGCCGCCGGGGAAATCCTCGTACCTGTTGCCGAAGCCGAGGCCGACGCCCCCGCCCCAACAGCCGTAGGTCTCGCGCGAGAAGACCGCCGTCCTGCCGCGCGCGGCGGCCTGGGCGAAGAGCGACATCACGCATCCCCACCGCCCCGGCATGAATTCGGCGGCGCCTTCCGGTTTTTCGTCCGTCCAGACCAACGCCACCGGATGGGTCTCGATGCCCATTGCCTTTGCGATCCGGCTTTCCATTCGCGCTTTCCTCTCCAGCCGCGCCGCTGACGGCGCGCCCTTGGAATATTGTATAGTTAAACCGCGGCGAAGTCCCGCCCTCCAGGGAGGCGCGAATGGCAAAAGAGAGCAGCGGCGGCGACCCGTTCGGTCTTGAAAGGTTCGTGGCGGCCCAGAAGAGTAGCTACGCCGGGGCGCTCGAAGAGCTGAAAGCGGGGCAAAAGCGCAGCCACTGGATGTGGTACGTCTTCCCCCAGATCGAGGGGCTCGGCTTCAGCGCCACGTCGAGAACCTACGCCATTAAAAGCATCGAGGAGGCAACGAGCTACCTGTCGCATCCCATCCTCGGGCCGAGGCTTCGGGAGTGCTGCGAGGCGCTGATGGCGCTTCGGGGGCGCTCCGCCTCGGCCATCTTCGGCTTTCCCGACGACCTGAAGCTCCGCTCCTCGATGACCCTCTTCGCCGCCGCGGCCGGGCCCGGCTCGATATACGAAAAAATCATCGAGAAATACTTCTCGGGCGAGGGCGACTCGAAGACCCTGGAGATCTTGAAGCGGCTTTGCGACTGATTCTATGCAAGAAGAGGCCGGCGCGAAGGCTGGTCTCTGCGAATCACTTCGGCGCGTGCCTGGCCTCGCCCAAACCCGGAATCTGGGGCCTTAAAAAGGCCGCCGCCTTCGCCGTGCAGGCGGCGCAGAAGGAGCCGTCGCTCTCGTCCACGGTCTTGATGGAGCCTTTCGCGTCAGCCATGATACAGCCGGGCGTGGGACAGTGCTCGAGGCCGAAGGTGTGGCCGATTTCGTGGCGCGCCACCTTCAAGAGCCGCGCCTTCAGAAGCGCCGGGCTCGCGTTTCTCTTGAGCCGGAAGGTCGAGACGACGCAGGGACGCGAGGAGAGGTAGGCGAGGCCGAAGATGCCCCAGTCCTCGTATTTCCCCTTCGTCGCCGAGATGTCGCGTGAGGTGATCCCGATCACCCGGTCGTACTTGGGCGGGGTCGCGGCCGCAAGAAAGTCGAGTAGCTTCTCGGCCCTGTAGCGTTTCCTAGGAGGGTAGTAGGCCTCCTTGGGAAGCGGGATCGCTGGCAGGATCTCCGTCTTGACGCGGAAGGTGGCTTCGAGCGAGGAAGCGATGGCGGTGATGAGCGAGCCGCTCACCGCGCCGAGGGGCTGGACCGCCACAAGCTCGTCCTTCGCCCGCGCGGCCGGACCCAGAAAGAGCGCCGCAAGAAGGATAACCGCGAAACGTCCAAGGGATGTCATGCCTGCCCCTCCTCCAAAGTGAAAACGGACGAGCCTCCCCCGGGTGCAAGGTTAGCACCGAAGCCGCATCGCCCGCCACGGCGGGCGGCATTGCCTTTCCCGGCGTTTTGGGATTAGTCTTTCGCGGGGAGTTGAATGGGCTTCGAGGCCTACGAGGACAATTCGCGCGTCGCCTTGGAGCGGGCGCTCACCGAGACGGCCGCCTACGCCTCCTGGAGGCAGATGGACCCGGGCCCCTCGGCGGCTGTTGACGCCCGCTACGCGGCTCTGCCATCGTCCGACAAGGCCTTCATGCGCGCCGCCTTCCCGGACGGCCTGGTGCCCAGGGGAAAAGACCTCGCCGATGGCCTCGCCCGAGGCGAGGTGGAGTTCGTCTCGACGAGCGGCACCACCGACGAACAGGTGAAGAACCTCTGGAACCAGCGCTGGTGGGACTTTTCGGAGCGCTCCTCCTGGAAGCTCAACGAGATCCTGGCGAGGGTCTGCACTGGCACTCACCGCGAAGCGATTTTAACCAGCGCGAGAAACGTCGGCCCGCTCGACGACCTCAATGAGCTTCCTTTCGAGTCGAGGAGGCTGCTGCGCTTCCTTTTTCTCAACGAGCGCTCATCGCCCCTTCTTTGGAACGAGGGGACGATCCGCCGCGTGACCACCGAGCTGGACAGGTTTCAGCCCGAAGTCTTGGAGGCCAACCCTTCATACCTGGCGCGCTTCGCCGCGGCGGCCGGGCGCATGGGCCTCGAGGTGAGACAGCCAGAGGTCATCGTCTTCACTTACGAAAACTCGTCTCTTACCCACCTTCGGCAGATAAAGCGGGTTTTTTCGGCGCCGTTGGTTTCCTCGTACGGAACCACCGAGACCGGCTACGCCTTCGTCGAGTGCGAACGGGGACTTTTTCACCTCAACATGGCGGCCTGCAGGGCCGACTTGGCCGGGCTCGGCGGCGCGGGAGAGTTATCGCTTCTCAGGCTGACCCCCTTCAAGAACGAATGGACCGCCCTTCTGCGCTTCGATCCCGGCGACATCGTGAAGGTTGCCACCGCCGGAGAATGCACGTGCGGGCGCCGCGGAGCACTCCTTCTTAGCTCCATCGAGGGTCGCGTGAAAAGCGCCACCTACACGGCGAAAGGCCGCGTCGTAGCACCTGGCGAGCTGGACAGGGCTCTCGCCTCGGAGGAGCGCCTCGTATCGTACCAGCTCCTGCAGGAAACGGCGCATTCCTACAAGCTCTCCGCCGTGATGGAGGAGGCGCCGTCCCGCGGAGCCTTGGGACGCCTCACCGAGATCCTCCACGGGCTTTACGGAGCCGAAGCGCGCGTCGCCGTTGAGAGTGTCCGCGACATCGCGCCCGAGCCGTCGGGAAAGTTCCTTCTCGCGAAGCGCGCCGGCTCCTTCGGCGAGGCGGCTCCATGACCGCCAGGCCGGTTATTCTGCTGGGAGGGGGACGAGGCGCCGATAGGCGGGCCGCGAAGCTTCTCTGGCGCCGCGTCGTCGAGGCCGCCGGAAAGCCGCGCCCGCGTTTTGCTTACGTGGGGTGCGCCTCGGGCGACTCCGTGGAATTCCGTTCCTACTTCGAGGAGCCGCTCATGCAGGCAGGCGCCGGAAAGATTTCGCCGGTCCTTCTATGCGGCCGAAGGCCTAACCTCGCGGCCGCCCGCGCCGTGCTTGAAGGGGCGGACGCGGTCTTCATCTCGGGAGGCGACGTCGAGAAGGGGATGCGCGTCCTTGAAAAGACGGGCTTCTCGCGGATACTCAGAGATATGGCCGCGAATGGCAAGCCGTTTTCCGGCCTCTCGGCGGGAAGCCTCATGCTGGCGAAGGGCTGGGTGCGCTGGCGCGACCCGGAGGACGACGCGACGGCCGAGGTTTTCGATTGCCTGGGGATCGCCCCCATCTACTGCGACGCCCACGACGAGGAGTCGGGCTGGGCCGAGCTGAGGTTCTTGCTGCGCCTGCTCCCGGAAGGCTCCGCCGGATGGGGCATCCCCTCCGGCGGCGGCCTCGCCGTCCATCCTGGCGGCGAAGTCGAATGGTTTGGCTCCGCCCCGGCGAGGCTCGGCGCCCCATTGGCCAAACCCTAACGCTCTCCCCGGCTGCCGGTGCTTGACCGAACCGTGCGCGCCGGACGATCCCGGCAAACCGGTAAGGCATTGGTGGTATAATGAAAATATGAAGGCATATCTCTCGCGCTTTGTCTGCCTGGACGTGGAGTCGAACCTGAAACGGTGCGAGCTGGAGGCGTCTGAAGCCGCCGAAGACGGGGCCGATTGGGTTCTGTTTCCGGAGAGCTTTCTAACCGGCTACAAGCGCCGGCTGGAGCCGGAGAGGGCTCGCGCCCTCTTCTCTAAAATTTCCGCCTCCCACCCCGCCACGGTTTTTTTCTTCGGCTCCATCTCCGAGGATCGCAGAAATAGGATGACCGTCTGGCGGTCGGGGAGAGAGGTGGCACGGTACGACAAGGTCCACCTGTTCGCCCCCAACGGCGAAAGGGAGCTTTGGGACGCGGGGGACCGCTACGCCTGCGTTGATCTCGGTAGCGTGAAGGCCGGGCTCGTGAACTGCAACGACCTCAGGTACCCCGAGCAGGCGCGCGCGCTTGCAGTCGAAGCCGGTTGCGGCGTTCTCGCCGTCGTGGCTTGGTGGCCCTGGAGGCGCGACCACGTCTGGCGGACGCTGCTTCAGGCCAGGGCGATAGAGAACGGTGTTTTTGTCCTCGGCTGCTGTGTGGCGGCTTCGGAAGTTCCCGAGGAACCTTTCGCCGGGGCCGGCAACTATCTCTTCGGCCCCAAGGGAGAGCAGATTCTGACGGAAGACGACAGGCGCTACGAGTTCGACCCGGCGGCCTCCAGCGGGCTTATCGTTGACCCGAAGGCCACGGCCGTCAGGATAGATAAAATTGAAAGATTCGGTTAGCTGTTAAGCGGCAAGCCGGGCAGGCGATCCGAGGCTGGTGGCTGGAGAAGCAACGTGGGGCGCCCGGCTTTCAGCCCCCGTTTTTTTCGCTCTCCTCCCTGTCTTTGATGTGATACGTGGAGACGGGCAGAGGCTCGTGAACCTTGACCCCGCCCCTTTTGGCGATGTACCCGGGCGAGCCGACGACGCTGCAATCTGGGGGCACGTCGCGGTTGATTACGACGGCCTCGGCGCCGATCCTGCTGTTGTCTCCTATTAGGACAGGCCCGAGCACCGTGGCGTGAGTCCCAATGAAGACGTTGTTCCCTATCGTCGGGTGGCGCTTCCCGGTATGCTTCCCCGTCCCGCCAAGCGTGACACCGTGAAAGAGGACGCAGTTCTCGCCGATCTCCGCCGTTTCTCCGATCACCACCCCGGCGCCGTGGTCGCAGAAGAAACCTTTGCCGATCTTGGCTCCCGGGTGAATCTCCAGGCCGGTCAGGAATCGCATCACCTGGGAAATCATCCTGGGCAGGAATGGAACCTTGAACCTGTATAGGGGATGTACGACGTAGCGGTGAGCGACTATGGCGTGCAGGCATGGATAGAGAATGAACTCGGCGTTCTTGCAGGCCGGGTCGTTCCGGTAAATGGCTTTCACGTCCTCGAACATTTCTCTCCTTTGATACGGCGGCCGGAACTCTGGCCGCGTAGTGAAACAATAGAACGAGCCGGTCCATTTCGCAAGCGGAAAACAATCTTTCGCCCCGGCCGTATAAGCTGGTGGAGGTGGAACATGAATCCCACGGCAAGAAATGGTTTCAAGAGGGCGGCCACCGCATTGGCGGCGGTTCTTTTTATTGGCGCGGCCTCGGCCACCATGGCCCAGGCGAAACAGGACGAGATGGTAAGGCTCAGGTTCCAGAGCGACAAGGAGAGCGCGACGGTAGAGGTTCCCATGAAGATCCTGGAGTTCTTCGACAAGCACAACCTGGGCAAAACGGTCCACACGGGAGTGCTAAACGGCGAGAGGGTGACTCTTTCCTTGGGAAAGCTGGTCAGCGCCCTCAAAGAAAACAGGGGCAAGAGCGGCGAGACGCTTCTCTTCAGCGAGGAGGAACATGCCAAGACCGTTAGCTGCTACGCCTCCTTCGCCGAGCCAACGTCGCGCCCCGGCAAGGTTCCGGCCAACGTCGTGCTCCTGGTCAAAGATCTCAAGGCCGGCGAAGTGAAGACGAAGCTTACCGTGCCCTTGAGCACCGTTGACGCGGTGATGCAGGCATTGAACATCGAGGGCGAAAAGGCGGACGACGTCGGCGGCCTGTTCAAGCAGTGCGTGCAGTTCGCGAACGAATTGGGAACCGGCCTGCTGGCCAAAGTCACCGGCCCCAAGGAAGAGGTTCTCCTGAGCCTCGAATAGCTCCCCGCGGCAAGCGGACAAGGCGCCCTCCCCGGTTTTCCTGAGGGCGCCTTTTTTGTTGCAACGTGGCCCGAAATTCAGTGATTGAAATGCTGCGCCTGCGACGTACATCGAGTACGTCTCGGCGTTGCGGGCTCGCCTTTCGCGCATCTGGCCCAACGGCGCCGGGACGGCCGCCCTTTGGGCGGCGGACCGACGCAGGCGAAGGGGTTCGGGGGAACAGGAAGGTTCCCCCGAAGCGAAGGGATTCGGGCGCAAGGGCAGGGGGTGACAGGGCGCGAAGGCCTCCAATCCCTTGTCAGGTGGGAGACCATTTGGGGCTAGATAACCTGCTCAGCAGCATTTGCGGTCACCGTCCCCGTTCAATCGTGGGATTGGGGCGTGGCTGCTGCTGTTGCGCCTACGCTTCCAAGGGGTGTATACTTCGCTCCTTTTTATCTGGGCGGGGAGATGGAGAGCGGGACGCTTTACGTCGTCGCGACGCCGGTCGGAAATCTGGGGGACATAACGCTTCGGGCGCTCGACGTCCTTAGAAGCGTTGAAGCGGTCGTTTGCGAGGACACGCGCCACACGCGCAAGCTGCTCGCCCGGCACGGCATCAACGCCAGGCTGGAATCCCACTTCGCCGGAAACGAGGAGCGCAAGATTCCTCTCTTCGTGGAATCGCTCGCCAACGGGAAAAGCTTGGCGCTCGTGAGCGACGCCGGCACCCCGGCCGTTTCCGACCCCGGATACCTGTTGGTTCGAGCCTGCCGCGAAGCGGGGATTCCCGTCGTCCCGGTTCCTGGCCCGTGCGCCATGACCGCCGCCCTCTCGGTTTCCGGGCTGCCCTCCTCCTCGGTCAGGTTTTTAGGCTTCCCGCCCAGAAAGGCTTCCGCCAGGGCGAGTCTCTTTGATTCTCTCTCGGGCGATCCATCGGCGCTCGTTTTTTACGAAGCGCCGCTTCGCGTGCGCTCGTTTCTCTCCCAAGCCCGCCTCGCGCTCCGCGGCAGGGAAATTTTCGTGGCAAGGGAGATGACGAAGGTCTTCGAGAGTTTCTACAGGAACCCCGAGCCGGAGACGCTTCCGGAAAAGGGCGAGTACGTCATCGTTTTCGGACCACCGGAGATTCAGGAGGATGCGAGAGAGATGGAACCGGAAGAGCTCGCCAAAGAAGTCCACGCCCTCGTCCTTGAAGGGATGGCCCCTCAGGAGGCGCTTCGCCGCGCCGCGCGCAAGGCCGGCATTTCGCGCCGCGAGGCCTACGACATCGTGAAGGGAAAGGGGGCGCGGCGTGGCTGACGCGAACTTCAACGGCGCGCGCCTTGCGGCCGACTCGGTCTCCGCCGCGGCGCGGGCGCTGCAAACGGCGCGCCGCATCTGGATCACGACGCACATCAAGAGCGACGGGGACGGGATAGGCTGCGAATTGGCCCTGGCCAGGGCGCTTCGCGCGAGGGGAGCGGAAGTGAGGATCATCAACGACACCGTGGTCCCCCATCCCCTTCGCTTCCTTCTGGCGGGGCCGGACGAGATTCTCATTTACGACCCCGCTAGGGATGACCGGTTCATCCAGCAAACGGACACGGCCGTCGTGCTGGACGTGGGGCTCGGCTACCGCCTGGGAAGGCTGGAGGAGCCGCTTCGCCGAAGCTCGGCGACCAAGATTTGCCTGGACCACCATCTGGACACGGAGCCACTTTTCGACCACCTGCTGTGCGACCCGGAACTGAACGCGACGGGAGAGGTCCTTTTCCACCTCCTCAAGGTCATGGGCGCTGAGCTAACGCCCAGCGTGGCCACGCCGCTCTACACCTCTCTCGTAGTTGATTCGGGCAACTTCTCCTACGAACGGTGCAGGCCGGAAACGTTCCGCATGGCCGGCGCGCTGGTAGAGGCCGGGGCGAGGCCGTACTACGTCCACGTGAACTTGCACTGGCGCCGCTCGCTCGCCGAGGTCAAGCTCGAAGGCGAGGTCATAGATAACGTAGAGCTCTGTTCGGACGGGCGCGTGGCCTGCGGCCTGGTTTCAAGCGAGATGCTGCGCCGCTACACGATAGACCCGATGGAGATGCCCGACATTGTCAACATACCTCTCTCGCTCGAGGGAGTCGAGATAGCGCTGCTGTTCGTAGAGATGGATTCGGGCTATATTAAAGTCTCGGCCCGCGGCAAGGGGCGCGTCAAGGTGAGCGACCTCGCCCACGTTTTCGGCGGCGGCGGCCATCCGCTGGCGGCCGGCTTCTCGGTTCGGACCACGCTGGAGGAGGCGAGGCGCAGGGTTCTGAATGAATGCCGCGCGCTGCTGGTTGCCGCGGATTTGGACGCAAAGACCATTTCAGCCTAAGGAGGAAGCGATGGCGGACGTTGTCATTCTTTCCGGAGCAAGGACCGGCGTGGGCCGGTTCAACGGTTCTCTCGCCCCTTTCACCGCGCCGCAGATAGGCTCGGCGGCAGTCAAGGAGGCGCTCGGCCGGGGCGCCGTCAAGGCCGAGGAGGCCGAGGAGGTGATACTCGGAAACGTCCTCCAGGCCGGCGTCGGCCAGAATCCGGCGCGCCAGGCGGCGCTGGGAGCGGGCCTCCCGTGCAGCGTCGCGGCTTTCACGGTGAACAAGGTTTGCGGCTCGGGCCTGAAGTCGGTGATGCTGGCGGCCCAGGCGATCAAGGCGGGCGACGCTTCGCTCGTCGTTGCGGGCGGCATGGAGTCAATGACCAACGCGCCATACATCTTGAGAAACGCGCGCGGCGGCTACCGCCTCGGCCATGGAAAGATCGAGGACGTGATGGTCGCCGACGGCCTGACGGATGCCTACGACGGCGAGCACATGGGGATGACAGCCGAACTGGTCGCCCGCGAGAAGAACGTGACGAGGCAGGAGATGGACGCCTACTCGGCCGAGAGCCACCGGCGCGCCAGCGAGGCGTGGAAGCAGGGACGGTTCGACGCCGAAACTTTCGCTTTTCCGATTCCCCAGAAGAAGGGCGATCCGGTCTTGTTCAGGGCGGACGAAGGGGTGCGCCCTGACGTCACGGCCGAAGGGCTGGCGAAGCTAAGGCCCGCATTCACGAAGGATGGGGTCGTCACCGCGGGAAACGCCAGCCAGATTTCCGACGGCGCGGCCGCGGTCGTAGTCACGACAATGGAGACCGCGAAGAAGAAGGGCGTCGAGCCGCTGGCGCGCATCGTCTCCTACGCCACTTCCGGCCTCGAGCCGAAATGGGTGATGATGACCCCCGCCCCCGCCGTCAGAATGGCGGCGGAAAAGGCGGGCTGGGAGCTGAAGTCCGTTGACCTCTTCGAGCTGAACGAGGCTTTCGCGGCGCAGTCCGTCGCGCTCCTCAGGGAGCTTTCCCTGCCCGCCGAAAAGGTCAACGTCAACGGCGGAGCGGTCGCCATCGGCCACCCTATCGGCGGCTCCGGGACGCGTTGCCTGATGACCCTTTTATACGCGCTCAAGAACCGCGGGCTCAAGCGCGGAATCGTTTCTCTGTGTCTGGGCGGCGGAAACGGCGTTGCGATGGCCGTGGAGCGGATATAAGAGGTTGCCAGGCGGCAGGCCGAGGGCCGTCGGCAAAGCATCTTCAGTCAACGGCCCGAAGCCTGGCGCCGGGCCTTTTTTAATCCTTCGCGCTTGGCTTTCCGGCCTGAGGCTTTGCATCGCTGACGGTTGTGTCCATTATCCAGCCTTGAACGCGATCGTCAAGCTTGCCGACCGGCACGCATAGCACTTCGGGAAGTTCATAACTGTGGAGCGAGCGGATCGTCTCACGCACCGCGCCGAAGAGCGACTCGCGCGTCTTGATCATGAGCAGGTACTCGTCGTCGTCCCATATCTCGCCCTTCCAGCGGTATATGGACCTGATGTGCTTTACTATGTTCACGCAGGCGGCCTGGCCTCGCTCGACCACCGCCTGCGCTATCTGTATTCCCTGCTCCTCCGATCCCACCGTGGTCATGATGAGAACGACCGGCTCCATTTCCACCTCCAGGCAAAAGAATAATTGTCTCTTGAGGCACTGTCAAGGCTGGCGCTATGGCGCGGGCCGCGCCGATTGGTTAAACTAGGCGCGATGGAGGAATTGCCCTTTCGCCCTTCCTGGCTCACCCCGGCCTTCGCGGCGCTCCTCGCCGCCCACAAGAACCGGATACCCGGCTTGAGACGCTCGCTCTCCCTACTGGGGCGCTGGGCCGAATCGAAGCCGCTTCCCGAGGATGAAATTCTCTTTCTGGATCTGGCCTACCTCGCGGGGACGAGCGAGCCGCTCTTCCTGGCGCTCCTCTCCAACGACCGTTATTTGAAAATGGTCAGCTCGCAGAGCCGTACCCAGGGAGGCTTGGGCAGGGAGCGGATGGACGAAGCCCTTGGGCGCCACCTCCTGGGAATTTCGCCCTCCGAGAACGCTTCGGGTCTCGCTCTCTTTAAGCTTCTCCAGTCGGCCAGGATTCTTTTGCAGGACATGCACGGCCTCCTCTCTTTCGAGGAGGTGACCCGCGAGCTTTCATTCCTCGCCGAGGTCTTGATTCAGAGGGCGCTGTCGCTGACCTACCAGGAGATTCGCGAGAAGCTTGGGATGCCCCAGAAGCGGGGGCCGGACGGGCGCCCCGTCCAAAGCTCGCTTGCCGTTTTCGGACTGGGGAAGCTGGGCGGTGGGGAGCTGAATTACTCCTCGGACGTTGATCTGGTCTTCTTCTTCGAGGATGAAGGCGAGACCGACCGCATGGTTTCAAACTCCGCGTTCTTCAACGCCTGGGTGCGCCAGGCTATCGCCCTCCTTTCGAGGCCCACCCCGTACGGGGCGTCCCTGAGGATTGACCCGAACCTTAGGCCGAGGGGGCGGGACGGTGAACTGACGCTCTCTTTCGGCGCGGCCCTGGGTTACTACCGGGCCTTCGCGGAGACGTGGGAAAGGCAGGCGTGGATCAAGGCGCGGCCCGTCGCGGGGGAGATCGCCGCGGGGGAACGGTTCCTCAAGGAGATGGAGCCCCTGATTTACAGGCCAGCCCCGCCGGAAGCGATAGGCGAGGCCGTCCGTTCCATGCGCCGGCAAACGATCGCCCAGCTTGAAAGAGGCCCGGGCGGTAAGGCCGGCTCCGACATCAAGGAGGGGCCAGGCGGCTTGAGGGACGCGGAGTTCGCCGTGCAGGCGCTCCAGCTCGCCTATGGCCCGAAGGATTCGTGGCTTCGGGAACCAGGAACCCTGCTGGCGCTGGCGCGCCTCAGGCAGCGCGGCCTAATCGGGGATTGTGAACGCGGGGAAGTCATCCGCGCATATCTCCTGCTGCGCAGGGCGGAACACTTCGCCCAGGTTCAGGCTATGCGCCAGGCCCATTCGATTCCCGAGGGGGGCGAGGCGATGGAGGCGCTTTCGAGATTTCTCTCCTTCGAAGGCGCGCCCCCGTTGAAACGGGCGCTCGGCGAAAGCCGCGCCGCGCTCTCCCGATTCTTCGCGGAGGTGACAAACAGGCTGGGCGCGGCCGGCGGCGAGGGGGAGCCGCTCGCTCCGGAGTCGCTTGTGAAACTGCTGGCCCGGGCGAAAATCGCGGACACGGGCCGGGCGCTGCCCCTCTTCTCCGAAGCGGCCCGGATGCTATCGCGGGAAGGGGGCACTCAAGAAGACCCTTCGGCTCTCGCCGTCTCCCTCGGCGCTCTCGCCGACGAGGCGGCGGCATCGCCGGACCCGCTGCAGGCGCTCCTAAGTTTCTGCAAGCTAGTCCCCTCGCTCGCCTCCCAGCCCGGACTCGTTCCCCTTCTCATTGCACGGCCCATGACGCTGGCGCTCCTGCTGAAACTGACCGTCCGCTGCCCGCTGCTTTTCGATTGGACGCAGAGGTGGCCCGAGCTGGCGGCGGAACTCTCCTTTGGCGCTATAAGGAGCCTGAGCGAGCCTCTCGTCTCCGTCCTTCAGGGCTCGCCGGAGGGCGAGCGGCTTCGCTTTGCCCACAAACGGGCCCTTTTCCGCTTCGCCGCGGCTTCCACCCTCGTTCCGGAAAGCGGCGTTGAAGCGGCCCACGATTGGCACACCCGCCTTGCTTCGGAGGTGTTGGGCGCGGCCCTTGCCGAATCGGCCGCCGAACTGGCGCGCAAGGAGGGCGTGGAGAAGGGGCTCCTGATGGACGGGGTCTGCATTCTCGGCCTTGGCAGGCTCGGCTTCGGGGAGATGCTTCCCGGCTCGGACCTGGACATCGTCCTCTTGAAAGATGGCGACTGGCTTCTGCCCCGTGATCCGGAACGTTCGGCCTCGATTGAAATCCAACTGGTGCGCGGGCTCGTCCGCGCGCTGGCCGGCATCACCCGGTACGGCGCGCTCTATCAGGTGGACATGAGGCTCCGCCCCCACGGGGACTCGGGCCCCGCTTTGGTCTCCAGCGGCGCCCTCTCCTCTTATTTCAGCTCACCCGGCGCCCAAGAATGGGAGAAGCTCTCCTACCTCAAAGCGCGCGCCGTCGCCGGAAACGTCGCCATGGGAACGGCTGCGGCCAGCGCGGCACGGGAGATGATCATGGGCCGGCCGCTGCCGGAGGGCGCCCCGGCCCGCCTTGCTGGCCTCCTGGCGAGGCTGGAAAAAAGCTCGCCCACGCTCGAAGGAGAGCTGAAGTTTTCGCGGGGAGGGCTTTTCGAGATTCACGTGCTGCTGTTCCTTCTTCAGCTCCGTTACAAGGCGGAATCGCGCCCGGGCGGGACGCCGGCCCTGATCAAGGCGCTCGGCGAAAGAGGCGCTTTCGCGCCAGGCGAAGAGGCCGCCATCAGGGAGGCGTGGGCGCGGCAGGAGAGCCTCCTTCTCCATTCAAGGATGTTTTTCGCGCGCCCTCCGGCCCTCAAGGACCGCAACGCGGCCTTGGCGGCGCTGGCCTCCGTGGCGCCGGAATTCTCCCGCGCCCAAGATATGCTGGCGGCTTGCAGGAAGACCGTCCTGGCTTCATGGAACAGCCGTTTCGCCGCCGCTGGCGAAATATCGCCCCGCTCTTAGGGGTTAAAAGAAGCGGTGGTGGCGCTGATGCCGCCATGAAGGAGATGATGCATGAGCAACAAGAACGAAAAGATATTGACGGTTGACGAGGCGGCCGAGAAAAGGCGCTCCATCAGGAAGTATCTTCCAAGCCCGGTACCGCGAAGCGACATGGAGGAGATTATCAGGCTGGCCGGGCTTGCGCCGTCGTCCTTCAACATTCAGCCTTGGCGGTTCGTGGTCGTGGAGAACCCGGAGATCAAGGCGAAGCTGGCCGAAGCGGCTTACAACCAGCGCCAAGTCACCTCCGCCCCGGCGGTCATCGTCCTTTACACCGATATGGCCGACGTGCTGGCGAAGGTTGACGAGATAATTCCGCCGGGGATGAAGGGCGAGGAGCGGGACCGTTTCCGCTCGCTCGTCTTGAATTCCTATACCCCCCTGAGCGAAGCGGACCGTGAAGCTTTCGGTGCCGGCCAGGGCTACATCGCCCTTGGTTATTTGATGCTCGCCGCCGAGGCGCACGGCTATCAAACCTCGCCGATGCTGGGTTTCGACCCCGAGGCGGTCAAGAAGCTTCTCGGGCTCCCTTCCCACGTCCGCATACCGGCGATCGTGGCGATCGGCAAGGGGGCGGAAGAGGGATTCCCGCACCACCGTCATCCACTTTCGCGCATCGCCCGGTTTGCCTGACAAAAGAGCCGCGGCGCATCGCAAGAGTTACAATAGTGGCGTCGCTGCGCCCGCATTCGGGCGCGAGGAGTCCTCTGATGAAAAGACGGAAGATTGGCCGGGGCGGCCCCGAAGTTTCGGCGCTGGGCTTGGGCTGCATGGGCATGTCCGAATTTTACGCCGGACGGGACGAGGCCGAGTCCATCGCCACGATCCAGCGAGCGCTCGACCTGGGCGTGACGCTTCTGGACACGGCCGACATGTACGGCACCGGCGAGAATGAAAAGCTGGTCGGCAAGGCGATCAAGGGCAGAAGGAAGGACGTTTTTCTAGCCACGAAGTTCGGCAACGTCCGCGGCCCGAACGGCGAGTTCCTGGGGGTCAACGGGCGGCCCGAATACGTTCGTTCCTGCTGCGAGGCGAGCTTGAAGCGGCTGGGAGTGGATTCCATAGACCTCTACTACCAGCACCGCGTGGATCCCAACACCCCCATAGAGGAGACGGTCGGCGCCATGGCCGGCCTGGTCAGCGAGGGCAAGGTCCGTTACCTCGGCCTTTCGGAAGCGTCGCCCAGAACGCTGCGCCGCGCCTTCTCCGTCCATCCGATTTCGGCGCTCCAGACGGAATATTCGCTCTGGACCAGGGATCCGGAGCCGGAGATTCTTCCCGCGTGCCGCGAACTGGGGGTGACTTTCGTGGCCTACAGTCCATTGGGGCGAGGGTTCTTGTCGGGACGCTTCCGCCGTCCCGAGGACATTCCCGAGGACGACTACCGGCGCAACCACCCTCGCTTTCAGGGCGACAATTTCTTTGAGAACGTCCGCCTGGTCGAGCGCGTGGAGGCTCTGGCGAAGGAGAAGGGCTGCACTCCCTCGCAGCTCGCGCTCGCGTGGGTGCTGGCGCAGGGGGAAGAGATCGTTCCCATCCCGGGCACGAAGCGCAGAAAGTATCTCGAGGAAAATTTGGCGGCGTTGGACGTCTCCCTGTCGCCCGAATATTTGCGGAGAATCTCGGAGGCCGCGCCGCAAGGAAAGACGGCCGGAGAACGATACCACGCCTACGCCATGAAGGCGATTGACAGAAGCTAGATCGCGCCTCTCGCCGAGGCGGACAAGAAAGCGAGGAGGTTCCAAATGACAAAAGTTTCCGCATACGCCGCCGCTTCGCCCAGGGCGCAGCTCGCCCCGTTCACGGTTGAGCGGCGCGAGCCTGGGGACCACGACGTAGTGATAGACGTCCTCTACTGCGGCGTCTGCCACTCGGACATTCACCAGGTCAAGGACGAATGGGGAGGCGGCCTCTTCCCCATGGTCCCAGGCCATGAGATCGTGGGGCGCGTCGCCAAGGTTGGAGAGCGAGTCAAGAAATTGAAGGCCGGCGACATGGCCGGCGTCGGCTGCATGGTTGACTCGTGCAGGGAATGCGGCCCCTGCGCCGAGGATCTCGAGCAGTTCTGCGAAAAGGGTTGTGCATGGTCGTACAACTCCACGGAAATGGACCGCAAGACGCCGACCTTCGGGGGCTACTCCACCCAGGTCGTCGTTGACGAGAGATTCGTCCTCAAGGTTCCGGAAAACCTTGACCCGGCTGGAGCTGCGCCGCTTCTTTGCGCCGGAATCACCACCTACTCCCCCCTCAGGCGGTGGAACTGCAAGAAGGGCGACCGCGTGGGCGTCGTCGGGCTCGGAGGCCTCGGCCACATGGCAGTGAAGCTGGCGTCTTCAATGGGCGCCGAGGTGACCATGCTCAGCACCTCGCGCAAGAAGGAGGCGGACGCAAAGAGGCTTGGCGCCGCAAAGTTCGCGCTGACGAGCGAAGAGGCGACGTTCGCGAAGCTTTCCGGCTACTTCGACCTCATCCTCGACACGATCTCGGCCCCTCACGACTACAACAAGTATTTGGGACTGTTGAAGGTTCAAGGGACGATGGTGGTCGTCGGCGTGCCGCCAGAGGCGATTCCCCTTCACGCCCACTCGCTGATCGGAGGCAACAAGCGCCTCGCGGGCTCGCTGATTGGCGGGATCAAGGAAACGCAGGAGATGCTCGACTACTGCTCGAAGCACAACATCGTCTCGGACATCGAGGTGATCCCGGTCCAGAAGATCAACGAGGCGTACGAGCGCGTCGTGAAGGGGGACGTCCGCTACCGCTTCGTCATCGACATGGCCAGCCTGAAGGGGTGAGCCGCCTTCAGGGGTAGAAGCCTCTCACCAGCTCCTCGGCCTTGGACGGCGAGGCGGGGTTGAAGCCAGCCGATTTTCGGATCTGCTCCTGGTGCTCGACGAGTCCGGGGCGCTCGTCCCTGAAGAGAATTCCCGTCGTCAGGACGCCCTCCTCGCGGCAGAACCTGAGCGCCTCGGTCCTGCTGTTGGGCGCGTACCCTTCGGGCAAGGCCCTCAGTTTGGGCTTCCAGAAATCGTACTGGTCGTCGCCGCGGAAGGTGACGCATGGGCTTATGATGTCCACGATGGAGAATCCCTTGTGCGTGATGGCCTGGCAGAGGATATCCACCTCGCCCTTCATGTCCGCCGAAAAGGTCCTCGCCACGAAGGTAGCCCCGGCCGCGAGCGCGAGCTCGCAAGGATCAACTGGCGGGTCGGGATTTCCGTACAGAGTCGATTTCGTCTTGTCACCCTGCGGCGTCGTCGGCGCCACCTGGCCCTTGGTCAGCCCGTAGATCTGGTTGTCCATCATCACGTAGGTAACGTCGGCGTTGCGCCTGGCCGCGTGGATAAAGTGGCCCGCCCCTATGGAGACGCCGTCGCCGTCTCCGGCAGCCACGATGACCGTCAGGTCGGGCCTCGACGCCTTGAGGCCGGTCGCCACCGGCAGGGCGCGGCCGTGGACGCCGTTGAAGCCGTAAGTGGCCATGTAGCCGGGAAGCCTCGAGGAGCAGCCGATTCCCGAAAGAACGGCGATCTTCTCCTGCGGGATCTGGAGCTGGGAGAGCGCCCGGTAGAGCGCCGCCACCACGCCGAAATCGCCGCAACCGGGGCACCAGACCGGTTTCAGCGAGCTTTTGTAATCGTTTGGTTTCCTGGCGGCTTGCTCGCTCATTGAAAGGCCTCCTCTATCGCCGATTCCACTTCGGCCACCCCAAGGAACGCCCCGCCGGAGCGCTTTTTCAAAAGAACGCGCTCCTCGGGAAGCTCCAGGAAGGTCTTGAGGTACTTATAGAACTGGCCCCCGTAAGAGAGCTCGATGATGACGATCTTCTTCAACGGCCTGAGGAAGGCCTCGAGCTCGTGCTTTGGGAAGGGGTAGAGAAGCTCCGGGATGAAGGCCGCCACCTTGAGCCCTTTTGCGTTGGCCTTCGCGACCGCCTCCTTAATGGCCCCCTTGCTGGAGCCCCATGCGAGGATGCCCACCTCCGGCTCGCCCGCGCCGTACCGCCTGACGTAGCGGTATCGCTCGGCGACCGCCTTGAGCTTCTTGTAGCGTTTCTCGTTCATGGCCTCGTGCAGCTCGAAAGACGAGGTTGGCTCTCCCTTTTCGTTGTGTTCGAGGCCAGTTGTCTGATAGATGCCGCGAGGGTCGCCAGGCACCGCCATCGGCGAGACGCCGTCGCCGCTTCCGAGCTTGTACCGCTTGTATCCGCCCTCCACGTCCCCCTCGGCGGGCGTGCGCCGGCTTACCACCTCTTTGTCCAGAGGTAACGACGGGAGGGTCACCTTTCGTTGGGCCAACAGTTGGTCGCTCAGAATCACGACCGGCAATTGGTACTCCTCGGAGATGTTGAACGCATCTACGGCTGCGTGAAAGCAATCCTCCACGTCGGAAGGGGCCAGTACGACGCGCGGCGCGTCGCCGTGCATACCGAAGATGGCTTGCCAGAGGTCGCTCTGCTCGCTCTTGGTGGGAATGCCGGTGGAGGGGCCCGTCCGCTGGACGTCAACTATGACGGCCGGTATTTCCATCATCGAGCCCAAGCCTAGCATCTCCGTCATCAGGGAAAAGCCGGGGCCTGACGTGGCGGTCATGGCCTTCGTACCCCCGAATGAGGCGCCCAGCACCATTCCGATGGAGGCGAGCTCGTCCTCGGCCTGGATGAAGCTTCCGCCAAACTTCCACATGTTCTTTCCCATGAATTCGAGTATTTCCGATGAGGGCGTGATCGGGTAGCCGGCGTAGAAGCGGCAGCCGGCGTGAAGCGCCCCCAAGGCCAGAGCCTCGTTTCCAGACAGGACGAGCTTCGGGGGCCCTGGAACGTGGTCAAGGCGCATCTTTTGCGTCTCGCCGGTGCTGTTTGCTTGGCCGTAGGAGAAACCGGCCTCAAAAGCGGCAAGATTCTTGTCCAACACCTCGCCGCCTTTCTTTGCGAATTTTTTCTTTATGCCCGCCCTCACCCCTTCCGCGTCCAATTCAAAAAACCCGCAAAGAACGCCCAGCATCACCACGTTCTTGGCTTGCAAGCCTCCCGTGGATGATTTGGATAGCTTGGCGAATGGCGCCGCCATGATGCGGCCAGGCGCCATTTCTCCTTCGGGGGCTGGATTGTCCTCGTCGTGCAAGACGAAGGCGCCCTCCTTGGGCCGCAGCTCCTGCTTGAACATCTTGTAGGCCGCCCAATCAAAGACGGCCAGGATGTCCAGGAAATCACCGGGCGACGAGACCTGTTCCACGTTGAACCTTGCCCGGAAGGACGACTCCCCGCCCCTTATCTGAGGCCCGTAGGACTGTACCATGTAGCCGTACAAGCCCCTGGACGCGGCCGACGCCATGAGCAGTTCGCCCGAGAGGATGACGCCATCCCCGCCCCTTCCGACGGCGCCCACCACCAGATCGCTGACCGCCATTGAGCCTCCTTTTCGCCCTCCCGGCGCGCCTCCATGCTAATTTCGCGGCCGGGTCGCCTTTCTTCAGTGAGATAGTAACACACCTTTTCCCCGGTTTCTTTCCGTGATAGAATGGCTTCTGGTTTTCCACACCTGTGGAAAAGTTGTGGATAATATGCCAAAGGACGTTTGGACCAAAGTGATGCAGGCCGTCAAGACCAGGGTACCGCCCCCGGTCTACCAAACCTGGTTTAGGCCATTAAGGCCCCTCTCCATCAAAGGGTCCACGCTCATGGTCCTCGCTCCAAACCCTATGGCCAGGCGGTTCATCGGCGAAAACTATGCAGGGCTGTTCCAGGAGGTTCTTTCGGAGCTTGGCCTCCAGGACCTGCTGGTCGAGCTGGTGGACGACCCCTCCGCTCAAGGAGAGGAGTTGTCTCTAACTCCCATTCCCCAGCGAGCGAAGGCCAAGCCACTGGAGGCCGCCGAAGCCCCTCCGGACGAGAGCGGCGGCGCCTCGGCCACGCCTCTGAACGCCGCGTACAAGTTCGATGGTTTCGTCATAGGGCCGTCCAACCAGTTCGCCTTCGCGGCCTGCCAGGCTGTATCACAAAATCCCTCCAAGGCTTACAACCCGCTTTACATCTATGGCGGCGTCGGCCTTGGCAAGACCCACCTGATGCAGAGCATTGGCGCCGAGCTGAAAACGCACTGGCCAAAGCTTTCCACCGTCTACCTCTCCGCCGAGCGGTTCACCAACGAGATGATCTCGTCCATCGCCCACAGGCAGCAGTTCGAGTTCAGGGACAGGTACCGAAACGTTGACGTCCTTCTTTTGGATGACGTCCAGTTCCTCGCCGGCAAGGCAGGCACTCAGGAGGAGCTTTTCCACACGTTCAACGCGCTCTACGAGGCCCAGAAGCAACTGGTCATCTCCAGCGACTGCCCTCCTTCGCAACTAGACGGCATAGAGGAGAGGCTTCGCTCGCGGTTCGAGTGGGGGCTCATCGCCGACATCCAGCCGCCGGAACTCGAAACTAGGGTTGCCATTCTTTACAAGAAGGCCGAGTCGCACGGGATAAAGATTCCGGAGGAGGTCGCCCTCTTCATAGCCTCCCACATCAACAGCAACATCAGGGAACTCGAAGGTTGCCTCGTAAGACTTGTGGCCTTTTCGTCCTTCAAGGGGCTTCCCATTACGCTCGACCTCGCCAAACAGACGTTTGACGCCATTTTCAAGGGCGACGGCAGGGCCGTGACCGTAGAAGCGATTCAGAAGCACGTCGCGGCTTCTTACAAGATCAGGCTTCAGGACATCAAATCAAAGACCAACAAGGCCGAGATCGTCCTTCCCAGGCAAGTGGCGATGTACATATGCAAAGAGCTGACCAGCGCTTCGCTTCCGGAAATAGGCAGAAAGTTTGGCGGCAAGCATCATTCCACGGTTCTCCATTCCATTCGAAAGGTTGAAAGCCAGATGTCCGCCGACGCTACATTTAAACAGCGCGTCAACACGTTTCTGAGTTCTCTTAGATGACCGTTTTTGGGCTGTGTTGGAAAGAGGGTGTTAATAAGTTGTTGAAATTTACGGGTTCGGCAAAATCGTTCTTTTTAGGCTGGCCGCGAAACGGTTTTCAGACGGTCGTTTCGTACCGCAACGGGCTAGAAAAAGGCCGGTTGGGAGGTTTTCCACAGTTTCAACAGCATCTACTACTACTAGTTTTATAGAGAGGAGCTTCCTATGGAGATAAGAGTAGAAACGAAGCCCCTGTTGGCGGAACTCAACCTCGCCCTTGGGATAGTGGAAAGCAAGGCCACGATACCGATCCTCTCTAACCTGCTTTTCAAGTCCGAGGGAGACTATCTCGAAATAGTCGCCACCGACCTCGACGTCACATTGAGGACACGGTGCCACGCGGAGGTCATAGAGCCGGGCGCCATAACCGTGCCGGCCAGGAAGATAGGCTCGATAGTGAAGGCCTTCCTGGGCGAGGAGGCGCCACTATGGCTGAAGACCACGCCGGAACGGAAGCTATTCTTGCAGCCTCTTGGCAAGCGCAACGAATACCACTTGCAGACGCTGCCAGAGGAGGATTTTCCATCCCTTTTGGACCCATCCTCCATAGCTCCGGTGAACCTGGACTCGGCCACCGTGAAACAGTGCATCGAGGAGGTCCTTATCTCCTCTGGCAACGAGGACGGCAGGTTCTCCGTGCGCGGGGCTCTTCTGGTCCTGGAGCCTAATTCGCTGACAATGGTTTCTACGGACGGCCACAGGCTCAGCCACTCCACGTATCCAATGGAGACAGGCGTCCAAGCCCCTACGAGGATACTGGTTCCAAAGAAGACCCTCACCGAGATAATGAAGCTCGAAGGAGAAGAGCGGCTCGACATGCGCATAAAGGAGAGCCATATCTTCTTTGAACTGGGCCAGAGGCTTCTCTATAGCCGCCTCATGGACACGTCATTCCCGGCCTTCGAGAAGGTGCTCAATCCGCCAACCGACAAGGTCGCGATAGTGCGAAGGGCGTCAATCCTGGAGAAGCTAAGAAGGGTCTCGATGGTCGCTGACACGAAGAACAGGGCGGTCACGCTGAGCTTCGGCCAGGCAGGAGCGCTCGAAATTCTGGCCCGAAACCAGGAGACCGCCGACGAGGGCAAGGAGTACGAGACGGCGGAAAGCTACGAGGGAGAACCTGTAAGCATAGGATTCACCATTGATTTTCTGACCGACTTCCTCTCGGTCTGCAAGAGCGAGTTCGTGGCGATCAAGATGAGCGACGCCGAGCACCAGACGGTCCTTGAGCCAGTAAGAAAAGATGAGGCCGGGAGCAACCGTTACGTCGTTATGCCGCTTAGGATGGATTGAAAAACGGAAGAATCCGCGGGTAAGTATCCAGGAGGTTCATAAATGGCGGAAAGCAGGTACGACGCCTCCTCCATCAAGGTGTTAGAGGGGCTGGAGGCGGTTCGCAAAAGGCCGGCGATGTATATAGGCAACACCTCGTCCGGCGGCCTTCATCACCTTGTTTGGGAGGTGGTGGACAACTCGGTTGACGAGGCGCAGGCGGGGTACTGTAACGAGATAAAGATCACGGTCCACGCGGACGACTCCGTCACCGTGGAAGACAACGGCCGCGGAATCCCGGTGGACATGCACCCTGAAGAGAAAAGGCCTGCGGCGGAGGTTGTTCTTACCGTCCTTCACGCGGGCGGAAAATTCGACAATAACGCCTACAAGGTTTCGGGCGGCCTTCACGGGGTTGGCGTTAGCGTCGTCAACGCCCTCTCCGAAATGCTCGACGTAGAGATTTGGAGGGACGGCGGGGTTTTCGTGCAGAGTTACGAGCGCGGCACTCCGAAGGGCGGCCTCGTTCGCACGGGAACGCCAAGCCCGGCGACGAAGCACGGCACGAGGATAACCTTCAAGCCGGACCCGGAAATATTCGAGGAGACGGTATTTTCGTTCGAGACGCTCTCGGCAAGGATGCGCGAGCTTGCCTTCCTCAATGCCGGGCTTAAAATCACGCTGACCGACGAACGCGAGGAAAACCGCAAGGCGGAATTCTGCTACGACGGCGGCATAGCCGCGTTCGTCGAGCACCTAAACCGCGGCAAAAGCGTCCTGCATCCGGCGCCGATCGTTTACAAGGGAGAGAAGGACAAAATCATCGTTGACTGCGCCATTCAGTGGAACACCGGCTACAACGAGCTGATTTTCTCTTTCGTCAACTCCATCCACACTCCGGAGGGCGGCACGCACCTGGCGGGGCTGAGGGCCGCCCTCACGCGCTCGGTGAACTCCTACGCCCAGGCGCAGGGGTACACCAAGAACCTGAAGTTCGCCCTCTCCGGCGACGACGTGCGCGAAGGCTTCACGGCCGTTATATCGGTGAAGGTTCCGACGCCGCAGTTCGAGGGCCAGACGAAGGCGAAACTAGGCAACAGCGAGGTGAAAAGCGTCGTAGAGACCGCGCTGAATGACTTTCTGGGGCGCTACTTCGAGGAAAACCCGCAGGTCGCCAAGGCGATAATATCCAAAGTCGTGGACGCCGCCAGGGCGAGGGAGGCGGCGAGGAAGGCGCGCGAGCTCACGAGGCGCAAGAGCGCGCTGGACGGTGACACGCTTCCAGGAAAGCTGGCGGATTGCCAGGAGCGTGACCCGTCCAAGTGCGAGCTCTTCCTCGTGGAGGGCGATTCGGCCGGCGGCTCGGCCAAGCAGGGGCGCGACCGTAAGATACAGGCCATACTGCCGCTGCGCGGAAAAATCCTGAACGTCGAGAAATCGAGGCTAGACAAGATACTCTCGAACAACGAAATCAGGACCATCATCACGGCGCTGGGAGCCGGCTCCGGGCAGGACGACATTGACCTTGAGAAGCTACGCTACCACAAGGCGATCATCATGACGGACGCCGACGTTGATGGGAGCCACATCAGGACGCTGCTTCTGACGCTCTTCTACAGGCACTTTCCGCAGCTCGTTGAGAAGGGCCACGTTTTCGTGGCGCAGCCGCCATTGTACCGGGTCAGCAAGGGCAAGGAGGAGCACTACATCGCCACCGAGGAGGACCTGACCAGGTTCTTCGTCGAGAAGGCGGTCGCGAGCTACACGGTCACGATACCGGCCCTGAAGAAAAAGATCAAGGGACAGGAGCTGGGCAAGGCGCTCGAGACGCTCCAGCGCTACGAGCGGCTTATGGGGCGCATGGCGAGAAAGGGATACACGGAAAAGCTGCTTCTACACCTCTTTGGCGCCGGCTTGTGCAGGGAGATGTTCTCCGCCGCGGAAAAGATCGAGGAGCTGAAGCGTTCCGTCGAGATGACCGGCTTCGAGTGTTCCGGGCTCAGGCTCGACGAGGAGCACGGCCTTTACGAATTCGACGCAAAGAGCGAAGAAAACCCGCACCCGGCCCGCGTCAACCATTCGCTCCATCACGCTTCGGAATTCCTGACGGCGAAGTCGCTCCACGAGAAGCTCAAGGATTTGGACAGGCCGCCGTTCATGGTCGAGAACGGGGAGACGCTGGCGACGGCGGACGACCGCCGAGCCCTTCTTAACATCCTTATGGATTCGGTGAAGGCCAAGTACCACATTCAAAGGTACAAGGGGCTCGGCGAGATGAACCCGGAGCAGCTCTGGCAGACGACGATGGATCCAGAGAAGCGCAGGCTCTTGCAGGTGCGGGTCGAGGACGCCGTCGAGGCCGGAGACCTCTTCTCCGTCTTGATGGGCGACGCCGTCGAGCCGAGGCGCAAGTTCATCGAGGAGAACGCGCTCAACGTCACCAACCTGGATATTTGACCGCGGCGGCGGCGCCCCGGTTTATATGAAGGCGCGCCGCGCGCGGTAGAAAAGGAATTTGGATGGAGACCACCAGCCTCTTTGACCGGCCAGTGACCGTGACGATCGAGGAAGAGATAAAAAAATCCTACCTCGATTACGCCATGAGCGTCATTATAGGCCGCGCTCTTCCGGACGTGAGGGACGGGTTGAAGCCGGTCCACCGCAGGATCATCTACGGCATGTACATAGGCGGCAACCACTGGAACCGCCCCTACAAGAAGTCGGCCCGAATCGTCGGCGACGTCATGGGCAAGTTCCACCCCCACGGCGACGCCGCCATCTACGACACGATCGTAAGGCTGGCCCAGGACTTCTCGATGCGCCACCCGCTTGTTGACGGCCAGGGCAACTTCGGCTCGATAGACGGCGACGCCGCCGCCGCGATGAGGTACACGGAGATACGCCTGGCGAAGCTCGCCCATTCGATGGCCGCGGACATCGAGAAGGACACGGTTGATTTCATCCCCAACTACGACGGCGAGGAGACGGAGCCCACGGTTCTTCCGGCGATGTTTCCCAACCTCCTCGTCAACGGCTCCGCCGGGATCGCCGTCGGCATGGCGACGAACATTCCGCCGCACAACCTGGGAGAGGTGGCGGACGCCGTCGTCGCGGCCATTGAGAGGCCGGAGATAACGGCGGCCGAGCTCATGCGTCACATGCCCGGCCCGGATTTTCCGACCGCCGGCATCATCCTCGGCAGGGAAGGCATACGCCAGGCCTATGAAACGGGGCGCGGCCTCATCAAGATACGGGCCAGGGCTCACACCGAGGAGTCGAGGAAGGACCGCGAGGCAATAATCATAACGGAGGTCCCGTACCAGACCAACAAGGCCAACCTGATCGAAAGAATCGCGGGGCTGGTGAAGGAGAAGAAGGTCACCGGGATAACCGACATCCGCGACGAGTCCAACCGGGACGGCATTCGCGTGGTCCTGGAGCTCGGCAGGGGCGAAATTTCGGACATCATCCTGAAGCAGCTCTACAAGCACACGGAGATGGAAGCCACCTTCGGCGTCCAGCTCCTGGCGATATCCGGCAACCAGCCGAAGACCTTCACGCTCAAGGGCATCATCGAGGCCTTCATATCCCACCGCAAGGAGGTGGTCCTCAGAAGGACTCGCTACGACCTCGACAGGGCGAAGGAGCGCGCTCACATCCTGGAGGGCCTCACCGTAGCTCTCGACAACCTCGACGCGGTGATCTCGCTCATCAGGTCCGCCAAGGACCCGGACGCCGCCAGGGAGGGCCTGATGTCCCGATTCTCGTTGAGCGAGGCGCAGGCGAAGGCCATCCTGGAGATGCGGCTGCAAAGGCTCACAGGGCTTGAACGCGAAAAGATCCTCGCCGAATACCGCGAGGTTTTGTCTAAAATCCAGGACCTGACCGAGATTCTTCAGAGCGAGGCGCGCGTCAAGGCGATAATCTGTTCCGAGATGCGCCAGGTCAAGGCCGATTTCGCGACCCCGCGCCGGACGCAGATCGTGGAGGACACGGGGGACATCTCGATGGAGGAGCTGATCGCCGACGAGGAGATGCTCCTTACAGTCACCCACGGCGGCTACATAAAGCGCACGGCGCTCAACGAGTACAGGAGCCAGTTGCGGGGCGGCAAGGGGCGGGCCGGGATGTCGCCGAGGGAGGACGATTTCCTGGAGCACCTCTTCGTGGCATCCAACCACGACCGGTTCCTGTTCTTCAGCAACCTCGGGAAAGTGTATTCGCTGAAGGTTTACGAGCTTCCGGAGGCGGGCACTTCGGCCAGGGGACGGGCGTTGGTCAACCTCTTGAGCCTGGACCCGGAGGAGAAAATCCTCGGCCTGCTGTCCGCCAGGCGCTGCTTCGACGACGACCACTTCTTGATGCTGGCCACGAGAAAGGGCATCGTGAAGAAAACGCCGATGAGCGAGTTCGACTCGATCAGGTCGAACGGCAAGATCGCCATGACCTTCAAGGAGGGCGACGAGCTCGTGGGCGCCGGCATCACCGATGGCAAGAGCCACGTTTTCCTGGCGTCCAGAGAGGGCCACTGCATCACCTTCCACGAGGAGGACGTGCGCCCGTCCGGAAGAACGAGCCAGGGAGTGATCGGCATCCGCTTGAAGGGCGACGACAAGGTGGTCGAGATGGAAATACTCTCGGGCGCCGTAGTCGAATCGTTCGACGAGGAGGGCGCCGGGAAGGCCGTCGCGCAGGAGGGCGGCATTCTGACCGTCACCGAAAAGGGTTACGGCAAGAGGACGCCCCTTGGGCTCTACCGGATCCAGGGCCGCGCCGGCTCGGGGATCATCAACATCCAGCTGACCCAGAAGAACGGCAAGGTGGTCGGCGGGCTTTACGTCAAGGGAGACGACGAAGTCGTCGTCATAACCGCGAAAGGCCAGCTGATACGGACCCCGGTCGGCGGGATTTCCGAAGTCGGAAGAAGAACCCAGGGCTTCAGGGTGATCTCGCTGGAAGAGGGCGACAAGGTTGTATCCATTGCCAAGCGCGCGGCTGACGAGGATAATAACGGCGGCGGCGCGGCCTGAATCGCTGTTATGGCGCCGGAGGCCGTCCACGAGGGCGGCGGGCGCCTTGCCGGCAGTCGGAGGTGAGCCATGGCGGATGAACCGGTGGTTGCCAAGAAAGGGCCGTTCGTTCTGGAAATGAAGCCCGGCGAATACTACTGGTGCGCCTGCGGCAGGAGCGCCAAGCAGCCCTTCTGTGACGGCTCCCACAAGGGGACCGGACTTTCTCCCGTCAAGCACGCGATAGCGGCGGCGGGGAAGGTTGCCTGGTGCGGCTGCAAGAAGTCAAAAGCGGCCCCTCTTTGCGACGGGACCCACAAAAACCTGCCGTAGCGGGCCGGGGGCCTCAGGCTTCGCACGAGTGGCCGCAGCCGCAAGACGAGAGCGCGTTCGGGTTTTCGAAGACGAACCCCTCGCCAGAGAGGCCGGAAACGTAGTCTATCGTCGTGCCCTTCAGGTAGGCGAGCGACGTCTTGTCAACGAAGACCGAGAACCTTCCAAAGCGGTAGACCTCGTCATCGCCGGCGGGCTTTTCGGCCAGCGAGAGGTCGTATTGAAATCCGCTGCAGCCGCCTCCCACCACCGCGACCCTGAGGCCGTACCCCTTTTTCTTTTCCTTGTCGATAAAGTCCTCGACGGCCCTTTGAGCATGCTCTGTCAACACTATCATGGTGACCCTCCGCCACTATGCGGGCACCTCTTGAAACGGCGGGGGAGCGAGTTCTATTTCAAAAAGAAAGCCGCCCAACCGGGCGGCTTCTTTCTTAGCGCAATTGAGGGCGCGTTTATCTGCGCGGCCTGTTGTTGGGAACCGGGGCCTTCTTGGCGAAGTACTTGTCAAGGCCAAGCGAGTTCCACCAGAGCACGTACGGGCTCGCGATGAAGATCGAGGAGTAGGTCCCGACCACGATGCCGACCGTCATGACGAAGGCGAAGGAGTAGATCGCCTCGCCGCCCCACAGGAGCATCGCCAGAACCACGAAGAACGTGAGCATCGAGGTGATGAGCGTCCTCGACAGCGTCTCGTTGATGGCCTTGTCGAAGAGAACGTCGTCTTCTTGTTTGCGCGTCGCCCTCATGTGCTCGCGAATTCTGTCAAAGACGACGACCGTGTCGGCGATCGAGTAGCCCAGCAGGGTCAAGAGCGCGGCGACGGTCGGCAAATTGACCTCGACGTTGAAGATGGAGACGAAGCCTATCGCTATGAGAGCGTCGTGAACCAGCGAAAGGATGGCGCCGATGCTGAACCGGAACTGAAAGCGGAACCATGCGTAAAGGAGTATGCCGACGAGAGACGCCAGCACGGCGTAGATGGCCTTGGTCCTCAACTCCTTGCCGACCGTGGGGCCCACCGTGTCGGTCCTCAAGAGCGAGAAGTTTCCGGCGAATGCCTTGTTACTGAGGTAGGCCATCATGTTGTCGCTCACGCCCTTGAGGGACTTCAGCGAATCCATCGAAGGGATGATGCCGCCGCTGTCCTTTTTCAAATCCATGACCGCTTTAGCGGCCGACTTCGCCCCTTCGGCCGAACCGGCAAGGGCGCCGGAGTTGATGCCGGAGAGTATGAGGTCTTCAAGATCCTTCGCAGTGCTTTGGTTCAGGTCGGTCTTGCCCGCGGCGATAGATGCGGCGGTATCGGCGTCGCAGAGCGACGAACGGATCGTCTTTATGGTGTTCGCCAGGTCGCTCTCGTTCAAAAGCTTGCCGGATGCGTCTTTGGCTTCGAGCCGGATCAGGATTTCGTTGTCCTGCGGCTGGCCGTAGCGGACGACCGTCAGCGAGGCCGGCACGGCTTTTCTCAGGCGCTCCTCGATCTTGCGGGCGTCCTCCTGCCGGTTGAATCTAACCTGAACCTCCTGGCCGCCCCTGAAGTCTATGCCCCAGTTGAGGCCCTTGGTGAAGAGGCTCCACAAGCCGGCCGCGATCAGGATGAGAGAGCCTATCACGAAGGCCAGCTTGTATTTCATGAAGGGGATGCTGGTGCCGCGGAAGGAGTGGATGGGGCCGATGGAAAGCGTGGTCAAGGGGCCCTGGGAGCGGCGGCTCCTGATTTCGAGGACGATCTCGTAGATGAGGCGCGACACGTACCACGAGGTGAAGAGCGATGCGGCGAGGCCGACGCCCAGCGTGACGGCGAAGCCCTTGACGGGCCCCGAGCCGAACTGGAAGAGAATCAAGGCGGAGATGAACTGCGTCATGTGGGTGTCAATGATCGTCAAAAACGCCTTGGCGAAGCCGTTCGCTATCGCCGTGGCGATAGGCTTCTTGTCTATCAGCTCGTCCTTTATGCGCTCAAAGAACAGGACGTTGGAGTCAACCGCCATGCCTATCGTCAGGATTATGCCGGCGATTCCAGGGACGGTCAGCGTCATGCCGAAGGTGGACATCACGCCCATCAGGATGATGAAGTTCAAGACCAGCGTGACGATGGCGTTCATGCCTGAAAGGCGGTAGTAGGCGATCATGAAGATAAAGACCGCGGCTATGCCGATAAAACCGGAGTAGGCGCCCTTCCTGATGCTGTCGAGGCCAAGGCTGGGCCCTATCTGGCGCTCCTCGGCGAATTCGGGAATGGCCGGCAGCGCGCCGGACTTGAGCTGAAGAACCAGCTCCTTCGCCTCCTGGGGCGTGAAGTTGCCCTCGATCATTCCGCGGTCGCCAATTTCACTGTTTATGCGAGGGTTGGAGATGACCATGTCATCGAGGACGATCGCGGCGTTGTCGCCGACGTGGTTTCTCGTGAAATCCCTGAATTTCTGCCCCGCGACCGCCGAAAGCTGGAAGTCCACGACGGGCTGCCCAAATTGGTTGCCCCCGACCTGCACGTTGGTGAGGTCTGCTCCGGATACGATCGGAACCTTCTTGAGGGCGAAGTAAATTTCGGACTGGAACTTGTCCGGAGAGCCCTGGAAGATGCCTATGTCCGGAGGCAGCGAGCCGCCGTACTGCTTGAGGATGGCATCCCTGGTGGGGGCGCCGTTGACCGGCTCGACGGTCTGGTGCCAGCCGAGCTGGGCCGCCTTGCCTATGAGAATCTTCACCTCGGTGGAATCCTCGACGCCGGGAAGCTCGACGACGATCTTGTTGGAGCGCATGCCCTCGCGGTGAATCGCCGTCTCGGAGACGCCGTACTTGTCAATGCGGTTTCTGATGGTTTCGAGCGACTGGGAGATCGCGTTCTGCCTGAGGTCGTCCTCGTAGCTCCCCTTCATTTCAAGGGAGAACTTGCCGGAGCCCAGGGCGTCAAAACTGTAGTAGGAGAGGTCCTTGTCAACCATCTGCCTGAGCTTCACGCCTAGGTTCGGGTCGTTCCCCTCCACGACTATGGATGCGCCCTTTTCGCCGGGGTAGACGTTCTGAACGGGGACGTTCTGCTTCTGCATCTCGTCCCTGATGGCCGAGATGTCGTTGTTGATCTTGTTGCGGACGGTGACGTCCGTGTTCATCAGAAGGACCAGGTGAACGCCGCCCTTGAGGTCAAGGCCCAGCTTGAGGTTGCCTTTCGGGTTGAACCCCTTCTTCGGCTCGAAATAGAAGAAGAAGACGCAGAGGACCGTTATCAGAAGAACAAGAGCGGTTTTCCAAGTGAGGTTGGAGCGCATGTGCCCCCCTTAAGGCTGGTTGGTGTCCTGAAAGACGCCAGCGATCGCGGACTTGTTGAAGGTGAGTTTGACGTTGTCGGCGACCTTGAGGACGATGGTGTCGCCGTCAACGGCGGCAACCGTTCCCCTCATTCCGCCGGCCGTGTAGACGCGGTCGCCGCTCTTCAGGGAATCCATCATCTGGCGGTGCTGTTTCGCGCGCTTCTGCTGGGGCCTGATCAGCATGAAATAGAAAACGACGACCAGGAGCAAAAGGGGGAGAAAAGCGGCGATTGGGTTGCTCTGCGCCCCGTTCTGCGGCTGGGCCATGAGAAGTGCAAACAACATGAGGTACCTCCTCCACAAGAAATTGCGATTATGCCCGAAAAGGGCTTATTTGTCAATGGCCTAACGAACAATAGCCGCGCGCGCCGAAGGGGGAAAACGACCGGCGAAAGGAACGCCGCCAGGCTTGCAGGCAGGAAGGCGCCGCGGACTCGCCAATCGGCGAATCTACCCGGAGATAATTTCTCAAGCCCGCGCCAGCTCGGCGTCGAGGCTCGCTTTCTGGGGACGCGGTTTCACGTAGCGCGCCACGGTGGCTCGGCTCTTCTTGACCTTGAGTTGTTCGATGAGGAAGGAGAACTTCTTTTCCAGGTCGGCGCCGATGGCTTCACGAATCTCCCTGGAAAGGCCCCACCATTCGCGCTTCAGGTCGCCGCCAAACCCCTTCTTGCGCGTCTTGTAATAGAACTGCTCGGCGGTCTCCCCCTCCTTGCGCTCGCCCGCGCAGTTTTTCGCAAGGTGCGCGTAGACGTGCTCCTTGAACTCCTTAGGGAGCATCTTGTGTTCATAGACGAGGTTCTGAAAGCCGGTGGCCAGGTGTACCTCGCAAGCCCCGTGGGCCGGAAACTGGTGAAATGCCTCGTCGGGGAGCGTCGAGGCACCGTGCTGGACGGTTCCGCCGAGGCCGTACTCTTTGCGAGCCACGGCCGAAATCGAGGAAAGGACGTTGAAATCGAGCTTCACTTTCGCCACGGAGCCGTCGGGAAGGACCACGCCCCCGTGGCTCGTTCCCGTCTGGACGGAGATCTTGCTTATGCCGTCGTCCTGGCCGTACAGGGTCGTGAACTGGGCCATGAAGGCGCGGAACTCCTCGACCGTCGAGTTGTGGGCGCCCACTTCCCCGATCTCTCCGCCGATGCTTATGGTCTCGCCCTTGGGCTCCGCCCTTCTTATGTATTTGGCGAGGGCGGCGCAGACCTCGGCGTTGTCGCGCTGCTGCGCCTTGATGTCCGGCCTTTCAAGGGAGACGAGCGTGGAAGAGTCAATGTCAATGTTGTAGAAGCCCGCCGCCACCGCTTCGTCTATCGCGGCCTTCAGGCCGTCCAGCTCCTTGGCCGGATCGGCAGCGTAACCCTTAGCGGAGGCCTGGAAGTGGTCTCCCTGGATGAAAACCGGGCCGGCGAATCCCTCTCGCAGCGCGGCGGCCAGCATGACGGCCACGTACTCGGAGGGCCTCTGGCTGGTGTAGTTCATCTCCGTCCTTGCTATCTCGAAGATGAACGCGCCGCATTCGAGCTTGTTCGCGGCCCGGTAGAAAGCTCGCGCCGTGTCGTACGAAAGCCCCCTGATGTTCATCGCCGGCACCGTCAGCCCCGATAGCTCCTGCCTGCCCATCGCCGAATAGAGGTCGTGAATCGAGGCGGGCTGGACGCCCGTCGCCCCCGCGGCCGCACGTATCGCGAACCGCGCGGCCGCCCTGACCGCCTTCTCCTTCGCGAAGACGGCGGTTTCCACGAGGTCGTCGGCGAGCTCGCCTCGAAATGCGGACGGCGCCGTCACCTGGAACGAGTCGTTTTCAAAACTTGCGGCGCCTTCAAGGCGCTTCTTCAGCGCCTCCGTGCTCTCAAAAATCATCCCTTTTCTCCTGTCATCGTCCGGCCGGGGAAAGAGCCCCCGCCGCTACCTTATCAAAACGCCGGGGCTCTTTCAAGCAGGGTTGCGCCCGCGCCCCTTTGCTGCTACGCTCTCTTTCCTGCGGGGAGAGGCCATGCGAATACTGTCCGGCATACAGCCCTCGGGGAAGTTGCACCTGGGCAACTACATGGGGGCCATCAAGCAGCACATTGATCTTCAGGACAAGGGCGAGGCGTTCTACTTCATCGCCGACTTCCACGCCCTGACCACCGTAAAGGACCCCGTCCTTTTGAGGGAGCACGTGCGGGACGTGGCGCTCGATTACCTCGCCCTTGGGCTCGATCCATCCAAGGCGATTTTTTACCGCCAGTCGGACGTTCCCGAGGTGACGGAGCTTGCGTGGCTCTTGACCACCGTGACGCCCATGGGCCTTTTGGAGCGGTGCCACTCTTACAAGGACAAGCTCGCGAAGGGCATTCCTCCCGACCACGGCCTGTTCGCCTACCCGGTGCTGATGGCCGCCGACATTTTGATCGTTGGCGCGAACGTCGTCCCCGTGGGCAAGGACCAGAAGCAGCACGTCGAGGTGACGAGGGACATCGCCCTGAAGTTCAACAACCTTTACGGCGAGACCTTCGTGATCCCGGAGGAGAGGATACTGCCAGAAGCCGGCGTCGTGCCGGGGCTAGACGGGCAGAAGATGAGCAAGTCCTACGGCAACGACATAGGGATATTCCTCGAAGGCAAGGCGCTCAAGGAGCGCGTCATGGCGATCGTCACCGACTCCGCCCCCGTCGAGGCTCCGAAAGACCCGGACGCCAACAACGTCTTCAACATCCTGAGGCTCTTCGCGAAGCCGGAGGAGACGGCGGAGTGGCGGGAGCGGTTCTTGAAAGGCGGGGTCAAATACTCCGAGGCCAAGAAGCGGCTGATCGCGCTTTTGGACGAAACCTTCGCTGAGGCGCGAGAGCGCAGGCGGCACCTGGCCGGGCGGCCGGGCGACGTGGAAGAAATCTTGAAGGCAGGCTCGGCGCGGGCGCGGGGCGTCGCGGCGAAGACGCTTGCCAAGGCCCGCGAGGCGTGCGGCATTGATTGACTGAAAACCATGACGGCAGTTGACAACGACCGGTTTTGAAACCATATTTGGTTGAGGGAAGGAGCCCTGGCCGATGGAAGAGCGCCGGATATCGTACCGCTACAACGTGGCGCTACAGGGCTTTTTCAGCGCGACGGGTGTTGACCAGCAGCCGTTGGTGGTCAAAAACATAAGCGCCGGCGGGCTTCTTGGCCTGTTGGACGCGCCGCTCCCGGCGCCGAAGCGGGTTGTGATCAACCTCGATCTGCCAGAGGGGAGGTTCTCGGCCGAAGCGATCTGCCTGCGCTCCTCCTACGACCCGCCCTACGAGGCCGCCTTCATTTTTATCGGAGCGCCGTTCGACGCGGTGGACGTCTTGAGGAGCTACCTGATCCAGCAGGCCAAGAGAGATGTCAACTAGGGGCGGCATGAAAGAGGTGGCGGTCTTTTCTTCCGGCGCCTCTTGCGCAAGGCTCGCCGGGCGGTTCATCGCCCGCCTCCTCTCGAGCGGTGAAATCGGGAAGGTCCACTTTACCGCTTCGGAGTCGTTCCGGCTCGTCCTAGAAAAAGAGGAACGCCTCAGCCTGGAAGGCTTTTTGAAGAAACTCCCCAACCGCTCCAAGCTCTCGGTCTACGCCGAGAAAGAGATGGACGCCCCCGTGGCGTCGGGCTCCTATCCCGCTTCTGGAACGGTCGTGATCCCCGCGAGCGCGAGCACCGTGGGCGCCATGGCGTCCGGCGCCGGCCAGAAGCTGGGCCACCGCTGCGCCGAGGTCGCGCTCAAGGAAGGACGCCCGCTGCTGGTGGTCGTTCGCGAGACGCCCATGTCGCTTGTGCTTCTTCGCAACCTCGTCACGCTCAGGGAAGCCGGGGCGCTCATCATCCCGTTCATCCCCTCTTACTACCACCATCCCAAAACGCTCGGCGACGCGGAGGATCACTTCATAATGCGCCTCTTTGACCACCTCGGCATCAAGAGCGATTTCGGCCGGCGCTGGGAATGAAGCAGGGGCAAGGCCCGGCGGGCGGCCCGCTCTCCAGCTTGAAGTCGGTGCTGGAGATGATCAAGTTCCCCCACACCATCTTCGCCCTGCCCTTCGCGCTCCTTTCCATGGCTTGGGCGGCCGGAGGCTGGCCCGGCTGGCGGGTTTTTCTGCTGGTGCTTCTGGCCATGGCGGGAGCCCGTTCGGCCGCAATGACCTTCAACCGGATAGCGGACCTCCGTTTCGACAGGGAAAACCCGCGCACCATACGCTGGCCGCTCTCCACTGGCGAAGTGAGCCTGGGTTTCGCGTGGGGATTTCTGGCTGTCTCGGCCGCCCTTCTCATCTTGGCCGCCGGGCTGTTGAATCCGCTGTGCCTGAAGCTCTCCCCCGCGGCTTTGGTCTTCCTGCTCGGATACTCCCTGACGAAGCGCTTTACATGGCTCTGCCACCTTGTGCTGGGCTATACGGACGGGATCGCGCCCCTTGGGGCCTGGATAGCCGTGACGGGCTCGTTCGCGCCGCCGGCTTGGTGGCTCTGCGCCGCCGTCACCTTCTGGGTTGCGGGGTTCGATCTGCTTTACGCATTGCAGGATGTTGATTTCGACCGCGGCCACCGGCTCTATTCTTTTCCGGTGAGATTTGGGATAAAGCCGACGCTCTGGGCCGCCGGCTTTTTGCACTTCTTGACCGTGGCCTGCTACGCCGGGGCGGCATGGAGCTTCGGCGCCGGATGGCTCTTCTGGCTTGGCGTCGGGATCGCGGCGCTGCTTCTGGCCGCGGAGCACGCGCTCATTGGACCTGGCCACCTAGCGAGGATCAACGCCGCCTTCTTCGCCCTGAACGGCTACATCTCCGTGGGCCTGATGCTTCTAGGGTTTGCCGACCTGTGGATGAGATAAGTTAGCAGATCATCCTACAAAAAATCGCAAAGAACATGATGCGAAGACATGCACGAAGACATGCAGCGCAAATCTACTTGACTCCGGTGTCGGCCCTTAGTAACTTCCATACGCTAACGTTTTCTTCTCCCACTTCCCATTTGAATCAACCACGACATAAGAAGGTGCACTGAGGTCGAGGCCATCTAGCCAATATGAACCAGGGCCAAAGGAAAGATCGGGTTCATGCGGATAGTGTAAGAAAATGAGGCCCCGGGAATCTTCATCAGCCAAATATAACTCGGCCACAATCGGTCCTTCGTACAATCCGATTTCGTACCGAGGCTTACCAGCTAACCCGGCGCTACTCCACTCTTTTAAAAGAGTGGGCCCGTCAACACCATAGTCATCCTCTTGCCCGGGGTAGCTAATCATCCTAGGGACAATGCCAGTCATAAAAAGCAGTACCTCGCGAGGGGGCGCCCCTTGGTCCCTAGCGGACATCCAATCTTTCAGCCATGCATGTCTGGATACGACTTTATTTGCCTGATTGTATGCGTCCATAAACCGGTTCCAGTCATAAATGCCCAAGGCATCTTTGGTTAGCGGGGAGAACCACCACACGTTTGACAAAATGGAATTGCCCTTGGGATGCACTTGGACCTGGAATCCCTGAGGAGAGTTATCGCTCCAACGGATCAATTCGAATCGCTGCAGCATAGCCTCAAAGCCCTTCATGCTTTTCATGATTTTGTAAACTGGATCTTTGGCTATGTCATCGTCCGTGACCTCCATTTCGGGGATCTCTTCTGGAGATGCGTCCTTCTGTGCGATGAGTGAAAGCTCTGTCTTCAGTATCGTTCGTTGTGGATTGACCTGAAATTCGGGGTTAGTCTTGATCCGGTCGAACCAAGCTTGGGCTTGGCTAAAGTCGCCCATTTGGCGGAAGATTTCGCCACATATCAGTTCGACACTAATCCAGGCCTCGTCCCGGGTAGCGCACCCCTGAAGATATCTTTGAAAATGCGCCAAGCTCTCGGAGAGGCAGGCCTTGTGCTTTTCGGGATCAAACTCTGCTTGCCATGAGGCCTGAAGGAAAGCATAAGCGATTGCAGTTTCGGGAGCCGCAAGTCTATCGAGGATCTTCCCGCCCAAGAAATAGCTTGGATATGTTTTGCGCCATAATTGATATTGTGGAGAAGCAATAAAGGGACGCAACGCGGCCTTCTCGGCCTCGGTGAGATCGCTCTTGATAAAAACAAAACCGCACTTTGGACATACGGGAAGACGCGGCGGCGCTGCAATTGCCCCGAGAGGCTTCAGGTCCAAGCGCAGTCCGGCCTGTGTACCCGAGAAATCGACCAAGGCCTGAAAATCGGTGCCGTCCAAAGGGCAAGTGGCCTTGATTGAGCCCTCGGTGCGAGCAATCACGGTCCCAGGCTGGAGTATGGTGGCAAGGAATAATATTGCAGTTGGTGCCCATCGACATTTAGATCTTTTCGTCAGCATAAACACCTCCTGAAATAACGCCGGACATTACTTGCCGCGGAATTCTAGAGCCACATATCCACGACATCTAGCGTTAGCGCAGCTTTGATTTCAAGGCCTGCGCCGCTACCAGGAGCGGGTCCCAGACGGGCGCGAAGGGAGGGGCGTAAGAAAGGTCGAGGTATGAGAATTCTTCAAGGCTCATGCCCGCCGTGACCGCCGCCGCAAGCGTGTCAATGCGCCCCTTAGTCGCCTCCGGGGCGACGGCCTGTCCACCCAGGAGCCTCCCGTTTCGCCCGGCCACGAGGTGGACCGAGACGGTTCCCCCTCCCGGAAAGTAGCCGGCCCGGCTGGAGGCCTCTATCTCCACCGAGACCGGGGAAAACCCCGCGGCTTTGGCCTCCTCGAGGCTCAAGCCCGTGACGCCCGCCTCCAGGCCGAAAACGCGCGTGATGGCCGTCCCTGCGACGCCCGGGAAACGCTCGCGCCCTCCGGCGATGTTGGCCCCGGCGACGCGGCCCATCTTGTTCGCAGTCGTGCCCAAGGGGAGGTAGACGGGCTTGCCAGTTACCACGTGCGCCGTCTCGCAGCAGTCGCCCGCGGCCCAGATGCCGTGGACTCCGGTGGAGCAGAACTCGTCCACCTTCAGCGCGCCGTTTTCCGCCAGCGGCAGCGGGGAGCCTTTCAGAAAACCGGTGTTTGGTTTGACGCCGGTGGCCACGAGGAAGACGTCCGCCTTGAGCGATCCCCGGTCAGTCTCGAAGCTCTTGATCATTTCCCCATCGTGGACGGCCTCCGTGACGGCCGTCTCCAGAAGGAGGCGGACGCCGCGCCCTTCGAGCTCGCCTACGAGCCTCGACGCCAAGGCCGGGCAGAGCGACCGCATGATCCTCGTGGAGCGGTTGATCAGCGTCACGGCAAGGCCCCTTCGGGCAAGGTTTTCGGCCATCTCAAGGCCTATGTAGCCGCTCCCCCAGACGACGGCCGAGCGCGGGAGTCGTTCATCGAGGAACGATTTCAGTCTTCGCCCGTCCGTGAAATCGTGAAGGGCGAAAAGGTTCCCGCCTTGAAGTCCCCGCAGGGCGGGCAGGCTGGCCCTGGCGCCGGTGGCGATGAGGAGCGCGTCGTACGCTTCGCTCCCGGTGCGGCCGGAGGCCATTTCCTCGACCTCCACCTGCTTGCGGCCCTCCGCAAGAGAGAGCGCGCGATGGCGAAGCTTGACCTCTATGCCCCGGCCGGCGATCTCTTCTGGAGAGAGGGCGTAAAGGTCCGAGGCCTCCGCGACCTCGCCGCCCAGGTAGTATGGCAGCCCGCACGCGCCGTAGGAGAGGTCGGGCCCGGCTTCGATGACCGTGGCTTCCCACTCGGGCCTCGCCCGCCTCAATTTGCTGGCCGCGCTCATTCCGGCGGCCATGCCTCCTATGACCAAGAGCCTCGGCATGTCTTCCTCCAGAACCGAGTCTACAAGAACGGCGCCCGTGTTGTCGAGTGATGGGCGAAACCAATCGGGGCGAAATCGCGTAATAAGTGTGGCAGGGAGAGAGGAGGCTTGAGATGAGACGGCTTCTGATGGCCACGGCGGTTGCGGCAGCGGTGGTCGCGCTCGCGGGGGCGCCGGCGCCGGCACAAGCGGCGGAGGCGAGCGAAACCATTCAAAAAAACTTTCCGCTATCGAAAGGCGGCGCCTTTTCGGTCGAAAACGTCAACGGCAACATCACGGTGAGCGTTTGGGACAAGGACGAGGTCCAAGTGACGGCCGTAAAAACGGTCAAGGCGGCCAGCGACTCCCAAGCGAAAGAGGAACTTTCCAAGCTGAAAGTGATTTTCGACGCCAGCGCCAAGATGGTCAAAGTGACGACACAGAGCCCGAAGGAATCCTTCTGGTCCTTCGGCTGGCTGGGCGGGCACCCTGTACGGAGCGTCTCGTTCGCCATCCTCGCGCCCAAAGGCGCCAGGATGAACCTCCAGTCGGTCAACGGCGCCATCGAAGCCGAGGCGAGCGGCTGCGACGTGACCGCGGAAACGGTCAACGGCGAGGTCGCCGTCAAGGGCGCCTCCCTCTTGTCCGCTTCCAGCGTCAACGGGAAGGTCGTCTTCGACGCTGACAACATCCGCTCGGCAGAGACGACGAATGGCTCGATTCAAGGCGCCGTGCGCTCGGAGAAGCCTTCCGCAGGCTCGGCGGAGACGGTAAACGGTTCGGTGACGCTGGCCTTCTCGCCGAAGGCCGCGCTCCACCTCGAGATCGAGAACGTCAACGGAAGCATCGCCTCCAGTTTCGGCGGCCTGGAAGGGTCGCGCCACAGCAAGGACGGGGACGTGAACGGCGGCGGCGCGACCATCAAGATCGAGACCGTCAACGGCTCCGTCAGCGTGGAGAAGCTTTGACAGGCGGTTGGAGCAAAGCCATTCCAATTTCGATCCGCAAAGGGCCGGGCCGCTCGCGCCCGGCCCGCGGCTAGTCTCCGCCCTTCCTTTTCAGCCCGCCTGATCTCTGATAAAATGGAAGTTTCGGAGGCGGCGTGGAAGAAATCCGGATACGGGGCGCCAGGGAGCACAACCTCAAGGACGTTGACCTCGAGATCCCCAAGAACAGGCTCGTCGTCATAACTGGGCTCTCGGGTTCCGGGAAGTCGAGCCTAGCCTTCGACACGCTCTATGCCGAGGGGCAGCGGCGGTACGTCGAGTCGCTCTCCGCCTACGCGCGGCAGTTTCTCGACCTGATGGAAAAGCCGGACGTGGATGCCATCGAGGGGCTCTCCCCGGCCATCTCCATAGAACAGAAATCCAGCTCTCACAACCCGCGTTCGACGGTCGGAACCGTGACCGAGATTTACGATTACCTTCGCGTCTTGTACGCCCGCGTCGGTCACCCATTCTGCCCCGAGTGTGGCCGGGCGATCGAAAGCCAGACCGTCCAGCAGATGGTGGACCAGGTGATGCTATTGCCAGAGGGCGAACGGATCCTTGTGCTGGCGCCCCTGGTTCGTGGCAGGAAGGGCGAATACCGCAAGCTACTGGAAGAGGCGCAGCGCGACGGCTTCGTCAGGGCGAGGATAGACGGAAAGATATTCGACTTCTCGGCGATCCCCGAAATGGCCCGCCACAAGAGCCACACGATCGAGCTGGTGGTTGACAGGCTTGTAATCCGCCCTGGCGTCGAGGGGAGGCTTACGGAATCGGCCGAGCTGGCGCTCAAGAAAAGCGAGGGGCTCCTTATTGTTCACCGCCTATCGGACGAGAGCGACAGGCTTTTCTCGGAGAAGCTGGCCTGCCCGAGTTGCGGCGTCGCGCTGCCGGAGATGGAGCCGAGGCTCTTTTCGTTCAACTCCCCCCATGGCGCCTGCCCTGAGTGCTCGGGCCTCGGGGCCAAGATGGAACTCGACCCGGCGAAGATCGTTCCCAACCCGGCGCTCTCGATAGCCGACGGCGCACTCGCGCCCTGGCCGGCGGAAGGCTGGTACAGAGACCTCTTGGAAGGGCTCGCCAAGCACATGGGGTTCTCCGTCAAAGTACCCTTCTACAAGCTTCCAGCGGAGGCGCGGCAGGCCATTCTCTACGGGACGAACGGGAAAAAGCTCGCATACGATATTCAGCGGGAGCAGAACCGCTACCAGTTCCAGCACGCCTTCGAGGGCATAGTGCCTAACCTCCTGAGGCGCTACAAGGAGACCTCCTCGGAGGCGGTGCGGGAGGAGATCGAAGCCTACATGTCCAACTCTCCCTGCCCCGCCTGCAACGGCCAGAGGCTTAAGAGGGAGGCGCTCTCCGTAAAGGTGGGCGGCCTCTCCATCGCGGAGCTGACCGGCCTTCCGGTCACCGAGGCGCTCGCGGCCGTCGCGGCTTTTGATCTGGCTCCCCAGGAGCGCGAAATCGCCCGAATGGTCTTCAGGGAGATCGAGGCGAGGCTCACCTTTCTTAAGAACGTGGGGCTCGGATATTTGACGCTTTCGCGTTCAGCCACGACGCTCTCGGGCGGAGAGGGGCAGCGGATAAGGCTCGCGACCCAGGTCGGGAGCCAGCTCACGGGAGTGCTCTACGTTCTCGACGAGCCCTCGATCGGCTTGCACCAGCGCGATAACAGGCGGCTTCTCGACACGCTTGCCTCGATGCGCGACCTTGGAAACACGGTCGTGGTCGTCGAGCACGACGAAGAGACGATCAGAAGCGCCGACTACGTCGTGGACCTGGGGCCGGGCGCGGGAGCGGGCGGAGGCGAAGTCGTCGCGCGGGGAACCGTGGCCGACCTCTGTGCCGAGCCGCGCTCGATAACCGGCGCCTACCTCAGCGGAAAGAAGTCCATCCCCGTTCCCCAAGAGAGACGTAAGCCTTCCGAAATGCTCTGGGTTCGAGGGGCGAAGGAGCACAACTTAAAAAATATTGACGCAGGCTTTTCTTTGGGCGCCTTCAACGTGGTGACCGGGGTTTCGGGCTCGGGGAAGTCAACGCTCGTTCACGACGTGCTCTACAAGGGGCTGGTGCGTAAGATTTACCACGGAATAGAGCGCCCGGGAAAGCACGACAAAATCGAAGGATGGCAGCGGCTCGACAAGGTCATCGAGATAGACCAGTCCCCGATAGGCAGGACGCCGCGAAGCAACCCGGCTACCTACACGGGGCTCTTCGGCCCGATCAGGGATCTTTTCGCGCAGGTGCCCGAGGCGCGCGCGCGCGGCTACAGGCCGGGGCGCTTCTCATTCAACGTGAAGGGAGGGCGCTGCGAGGCGTGCCAGGGCGACGGCGTCCTCCAGATAGAGATGCACTTCCTGCCCGACGTCTACGTGACGTGCGACACCTGCAAGGGGAGGCGCTACAACCGCGAGACGCTGGAGGTTCGTTACAAGGGAAGGAGCGTCGCGGAAGTCCTCGAAATGACGGTGAGCGAGGCGCGCGAGTTTTTCGCGCCAGTGCCTTTGGTGGCGCGCAAGCTTCAGACGCTCGAAGACGTGGGGCTCGGCTATTTGAGGCTCGGGCAGCGCGCCACGACGCTCTCGGGCGGCGAGGCGCAGAGGATAAAGCTGGCCAAGGAGCTCGGCCGCAGGGCGACCGGCAAGACGCTCTACGTCCTGGACGAACCGACCACGGGCCTTCATTTCGAGGACATCAGCCACCTCCTGGAGGTGCTCCAGAGGCTGGTGGACCAGGGGAACACCGTGGTCGTGATCGAGCACAACCTGGATGTGATAAAGTGTTCGGATACCGTCGTTGACCTGGGACCGGAGGGCGGTGACGGGGGCGGCGCCGTGATCGCAGCCGGAACGCCGGAGGAAGTGGCGGAATCGAAGGTGTCGTTCACCGGGCGCTATTTGAGGAACATCCTGACCAAAGGGGGATGATATGTGGCAGCCAGAGCCTTACCGCATCAAAATGGTGGAGCCGATCCGGCTCCCGGACAGGGCCGAAAGGGTACAGCACTTGGAGCGGGCCGGGTACAACCTCTTCATGGTTCCCGCCGAAGCCGTCTTCGTGGACCTTTTGACCGACTCTGGCACCGGGGCCATGAGCGACCGCCAGTGGAGCGCCCTGATGCGCGGGGACGAATCGTATGCCCAGGCGCGCTCCTGGTTCCGCTTCTACGAGGCGGTCAAGGGGTTCACCGGGATGGAACACGTCCTGCCGTGCCATCAGGGGCGGGCGGGCGAAAACGTCCTTTTCGGCGAAATCTCGAAGCCCGGGCTTACCATTCCGAGCAACAACCACTTCGACACGACGCGCGCCAACATTGAGTTCTACGGGGCCGAAGCCCTGGACCTGGTGGTGCCGGAGGGCCGCGATCCGCACAAGATACTTCCTTTCAAGGGGAACCTCGACCTCGGAAGGCTCGAAGAAACGCTCAAGAAGCTGGGGTGCCAGAAGGTGCCTCTCGTGATGTGCACCGTGACCAACAACACCGGCGGAGGGCAGCCGGTTTCTCTCGCAAATATCAAGGGCGCTTCGGAAATCTGCCACCGCCACGGCGTGCCCTTCTTCCTCGACGCATGCAGGTTCGCGGAAAACGCCTGGTTCATAAAGCAGCGCGAGCCCGAGTACAAAAACCGGAGCGTCCGCGAGATCGTCAGAGAGATGTTCTCCTGCGCCGATGGCGCGACGATGAGCGCCAAGAAGGACGGCCTCGGCAACATCGGCGGATTCATCGCCTTGAGGGACGGGGAACTTGCAAAGCGGCTCCAGAGCTCGTTGATTCTCAGGGAAGGCTTCCTCACCTACGGCGGCCTCGCCGGGCGCGACCTCGAAGCGCTGGCCCAGGGTTTTGAAGAGGTCCAGGAGGAATCGTACCTGGAGGCGCGCGTAGGCCAGATCGCAGATTTCGGCGAGGCGCTCAAGTCGCAGGGCGTCTCAATCCTAGAGCCCACGGGCGGCCACGCGGTATATCTCGACGCGAAGTCCGTCTTCCCGAACGTCCCGGCGGAGCGTTTTCCCGCGCAGGCGCTCACCGTCGCGCTCTACCGAGAGGGAGGCGTCCGGGGCGTCGAGATCGGTTCGCTGATGTTTGGAAAGAAGGACGAAAAGGGAGCCTTCGTACCCGCGGCGATGGAGCTTGTGAGGCTCGCTGTGCCAAGGCGCGTTTACACGGCAAGCCACCTTGGCTACGTCGCCGGCGTGGCCGGAGAGGTGATCAAGAAAGCGGGCGTTGAGAAGGGCTACGAGCTTACCTACGAGCCGCCGTTCCTGCGCCACTTCACTTCGAGGCTCAGGCCGTTTTCCTGAGCCTCCATCGTGAGGCGGCGGCGCGCTTGCCTAAAGGGCCGCTTTCCCGTATGCTTTAGGTTCTGGGGAGGATGATATCCGCCAATGATCACCGGATGCAACCAGGATGTCACCTATAAGGGCAGGGTATACCACGTCCAGACGGAGGACCGGGGCAAGTCCAATCCCGTCATAGAGACGCTCATATACTCGGGCGGCGAGATCCTGGCCTCGCAGAAAACCTCATACAGCGAGCTTCTCCAGTCCGGCTACGAGGAAAGCAAAGTCGCCGCCATGCTCGAACAGCAGCACCGGCGGGTGGTCGTGGACGTGAAGCTGGGCAAGTACGCCAAGGAGGAGGCCAAGCCCTTCGGCGAAGGAATCGTGACCGGCAAAAGCCTGGACGAGGTGATCCTAGATTACCTGACCAGCGAGAGCGACGGCGAAAAACTGGCCGTCACCGTGCTGGACCAGACCGAAATGGCCGCGGGCTCAAACGGGCGCGTGCAGATAAAGGCGGCGTCAGAAATATCCCAGTCGCCGGTCATGGGGGCGCATGTTCAAGTGACGCTGGCTACTTCGGACGGCACGGTCAAGCAGCTTTTCAAGGGCGCGACAAACGCCGCGGGGCTTTGCCTGGCGACGTTCGCGGTGCCGGCGGTTTCGGAGAGCGCGGTGGTCATAGTTGACGTGTCGCACCCCAGGGGCGGAAAGCAGTTGAAGTATCTGGTGACGCGCAAGCAATGACGAGACTCAAGATTAACGGCGAAGAGCGGCAGGTCGCGGCGGGAACCATCGAGGATCTGTTGGGGGAACTCAAGGTTGGCCTTGCCGGCGTCGCGGTGGAGCTCAACGGTGAAATAGTCAGGAAGGAGAGCTACGGGGCGGCTTCGTTGCGCGAGGGAGACGCCCTTGAAATAGTTACTCTCGTTGGGGGAGGGTGATTCTCGTTTTACGGCGGGGCGGTTAGCTCAGCGGAAGAGCGCCTGCCTTACACGCAGGATGCCACTGGTTCAAATCCAGTACCGCCCACCAATTTTTCTGCCAGCGATCCCATGCCGCCTTGACCACAAGCCTGACCACAAGCCTTGACCGGGCGGCCCGTTTTCTGGTATCCTTTAACCTTTGTACGGCCGCAAGCCGTTTCATGGGGGGAAGCATCCGCCGTGGATCTCATCAAACAGATTACTGATAATTGGTGGCACATACCGATCTTGATGGTGATGGTGCTGGTTTACGGGGCGCTTCTGAACCTGGTGCTGTTCAAGCCCGTCAACCGTGTGCTGGCCAAGCGGCGCGACGCGGTGAAAGAGGCCGCCAACTTGGCGCTCAGGTCGAAGGACGAGTTGCAGCAGCGCTTCGCCAAGTACGAGGAGTCGCTCCTCGACGCCAGGCGGAAGGGCAGCCAGGTGAAAGAGGCGGCCAGGCGCGAAGCCTACGGCTACCGCTCCTCGGTTCTCGAAGAGGTCCGCTCCGAAGCCGCGGCAAAAGCCAAGGCGCTGGAAGGGGAATTGTCGGCCGACGTGACGAGGGCCAGGTCGGAGCTTGCGGACGGAACCAAGGCCCTTGCGCTCGAAATGGCCGCAAAAATCTTGGGAAGGCAGGTGCGGGCTTGAGGCGCCGAGTCTGGATTTCCCTACTGATGGCCTTCTCCACCGTCGCGCTGTTCGCGGCCGAGGGCGAGGGCCACGAGGCCGCGCAGGGCAACGGTTGGCTTGCCCCGATTTGGGGCGTTCCGGTCATCATTTGGCAGATAATCAACCTACTTTTGGTTATCGCCCTCTTCGTGTATCTCCTGCGCAAGCCGGCTCCGAAATTCTTCAAGGACCGCTCGCTTCAGATTGAAGAGCAGCTCAACAAGGCCTTGCGCGAAAAAGAGGAGGCGCTTGGAAGGCTGAAAGAAGTCGAGGCGAAGATGGCCACGCTCTCCGGGGAGATTGCGACCATCGAAAAGGAGGCGCAGCAGACGGCGCTTCAAGAAAAAGAGAGAATCGAGCGGGAAGCCGACCAGATGCGGGAGCGCATCCGCCGGGAAACCGGGGAAGAGTCCGCCCGGCAGATGGAGGAGGCGCGCCGCTCCCTGAGGGCTTACGCGGCGGAACTTGCCGAGCGTACCGCGCGCGAAATAATCGCCAGAAACATCACCCCTTCAGACGAAGAGAAGCTGAGGGAGAAGTTTCTTGACTCAATGACGAGGGCCGTGAAATGAGCGGGATCGGGCGGCGTTACGCGCAAGCCCTGGTTGATGCCTCCCAGCCCGGAGAGGTGCAGGGGCTAGTGGGCGAATTGCAGGTCTTTTCCCAGTGGCTGAGGGATGTACCGGAACTTCGGCCGGCGCTAGAAAACCCGGTGATACCGGCGGCGGCGAAGGAGAAGGTGGTCGAGGGGCTCTGCGCGCAGGCCGGCTTCAAGCCGCACGTGGCGCGTTTCGTCCGGATGGTCGTCGCCCACAGAAGGCTTAGGCAGTGGGACGAGATCATGGCCGCGGCCAGGGCGCTGTGCGACGCGAAGCTCGGCGTCACGAGGGTTCACGTGACCACCGCGAAGCCGGTAAGCGAAGCTGAGAAGGAGCTTCTTGCGCGCAAGCTCAGGGAGCTTTTGAAGGGTTCGGTGGAGGTTGAGGCGGACGCGGCCCCGGCGTTGATTGGCGGGATCGCTCTCAAGGTAGGTTCCACGGTTTACGACGGTTCGGTGGCCGGTTCGCTGAGGGCGATGAAAGCGGCTCTCGAGAAGAGGTAGGAAGGCATGATCAAGTCGGACGAGATTTCCAGAATTCTCAAGTCCCAGCTAGAAGGCTTCGAGGCGCGCCTCGACGTGGCGGAAGTTGGCTACGTCATCTCCGTGGGCGATGGTATCGCCCGCCTCTACGGCCTGGACAACGTCATGGCCGGCGAGATGCTCGAATTCCCCGGCAACCTGTACGGCATGGCGCTGAACCTCGAAGAGGACAGCGTCGGCGCGGTTCTCATGGGCGAGACCTCCCACGTGAAGGAAGGGGACGAGGTCAGGCGGACTAAGAAGATCATGTCCGTCCCCGCAGGAGAGGCGCTCATCGGGCGCGTCGTTGATCCTCTGGGCCAGCCTCTCGACGGCAAGGGCGCGGTTGTCACCTCGGAGTACCGCCCGGTCGAGGTCATAGCCCCCGGCATCGTCGCCAGGGAGCCAGTGAAGATCCCGCTGCAGACGGGCATCAAGGCGATAGACGCGATGATCCCGATAGGCAGGGGGCAGCGCGAGCTGATCATCGGCGACCGCCAGACCGGCAAAACGGCCATCGCTCTCGACGCCATCATCAACCAGCGCGACAAGGGCGTGATCTGCATCTACGTCGCCATCGGCCAGAAACGCTCCACGATAGCACAGGTCGTGAAGACGCTTTCAGATTACGATTCGATGGGCCACACCATAGTGGTGGCCGCCTCCGCGTCGGAGCCGGCCTCGATCCAGTACCTCGCGCCGTACGCGGGCTGCGCGATGGGCGAGTACTTCATGTTCAAGGGCAAGGACGTGCTGGTGGTCTACGACGACCTCTCGAAGCACGCGGCGGCCTACCGCGAGATATCTCTGCTTCTGCGCCGTCCCCCAGGCCGCGAGGCTTATCCCGGCGACGTTTTCTACCTCCACTCAAGGCTTTTAGAGCGCGCCGCCAAGCTGAGCCAGGCGAGCGGCGGCGGCTCCCTCACGGCTCTGCCGGTCATCGAGACGCAGGCCGGCGACGTTTCGGCGTACATTCCGACAAACGTTATTTCGATCACCGATGGCCAGATATTCCTTGAGTCCGACCTCTTCTACCAGGGCATCCGGCCCGCGGTCAACGTCGGCATCTCGGTCAGCCGCGTCGGCGGCAACGCCCAGATCAAGGCGATGAAGAGCATCGCCGGCACGATGAGGCTCGACTTGGCGCAGTACCGCGAGATGGCGGCCTTCGCCCAGTTCGGTTCCGACCTGGACAAGGCGACGCTCGCGCAGCTGAACCGCGGCGTCAGGCTAGTTGAAATCCTCAAGCAGGACCAGTACGAGCCGCAGGACGTCACGAGGCAGATCGCGATCATTTACGGCGCCACGCAGGGCTATCTCGACGACATCGAGGTGAAGGACTGCCGCAGATTCGAGAAGGCGCTCCAGAACTACCTCGACGTCAACGGCCAGAAGTACACCGAGATGATCCGCCAGGCCAAGGTGCTCAACGATGACGTGAAGAAGGAGCTGGACCGCCTCCTGAAGGAGTGCAAACTCCAGTTCGTGGCGGGGCTGGAGGCGCGCTAAATGCCCAACCTCAGGGACATCAGGCGGAGGATCCGCTCCGTCCAGAGCACTCAGCAGATAACCAAGGCCATGAAGATGGTCTCCGCGGCCAAGCTGCGCAGGGCGCAGGAATCAATCCTTAGGGCAAGGCCGTACGCCAAAAAGATGCTCGAAGTCCTCAATTCGCTGGCCACCCGCGTTGACAGGAGCAAGCACCCGCTTCTGGCCGAGAGGCCCGAGAAGCGCGTGCACCTCGTCGTGATCACGGCGGACAGGGGGCTTTGCGGAGGTTTCAACGGCAACATCATCCGCTTCGCGAGCCAGACGGTAAAGGAGAAGCAGTCCGGGGCCGAGGCGCTGGCGCTGGACCTGATCGGGCGCAAGGGGCGGGATTTCTTCCGAAAGCGGACAACGACGGTTGACCGCCAGTGGGTCGGCGTCTTCCAGAAGGTCAAGTACGACCACGCCGCCGAGATCGCGGGCCACCTCGCGGAAATTTACGAGAAGGGCGAGGTTGACGCCGTCTACCTCATCTACAACGAGTTCAAGAGCGCCATCTCGCAGCGCGTCGTTCTTGAGAAGCTCCTGCCAATTTCAAAGCTGGCTTTCGACGAGCCGCAGGTCTTCATGGATTACCTCTACGAGCCGACGGACCAGGAGCTGTTCGACACGCTGATCCCGAAGCACGTGACGTATCAGGTTTACCGCGCCCTGCTTGAATCTCAGGCCGCGGAGCACGGGGCCAGGATGGCCGCGATGGAAGGCGCGACGAAGAACGCGAAAGAGATGATAGACCGCCTGACCCTTTATGCGAACCGCGTCAGGCAGGCCGCGATCACCAAAGAGCTGATCGAAATAGTCAGCGGGGCGCAGGCCCTCGGTTAAGGAGAGTTCAATATGGCGGTGGAAGGTAAAGTCGTACAGATCATCGGGGCGGTCGTGGACCTGCAGTTCCCCCTGGAGCACATTCCGACGATTTACAGCGCGGTTAAGATAAAAAGCGCCGGCGAGGACGGGGGAGTTCCAATTGACGTTACGGCCGAGATCGCCCAGCACCTGGGCGAGGGCAGGGTCCGGTGCGTCGCCATGGAGCCCACCGACGGCATGGTGCGTGGAATGAAGGCCATAGACACTGGCGAGCCGATAACTATCCCCGTCGGCAAGGAGACTCTCGGCCGTATTCTGAACGTGCTGGGAAAGCCCGTTGACGGCTTGGGGGCCGTGGACACCAAGGAGCACTTTCCGATTCACCGCCCCGCCCCTAGCTTCGAGGAACAGGCCACTTCGGCCGAGATGTTCGAGACTGGCATCAAGGTCGTGGACCTGCTTGAGCCCTACCTGAAGGGCGGAAAGACCGGCCTCTTCGGCGGCGCCGGCGTCGGCAAGACCGTCCTCATCATGGAGTTGATCAATAACGTCGCGATGCACCACGGCGGCGTCTCGGTTTTCTCCGGCGTCGGCGAGCGGACGCGCGAAGGAAACGACCTCTGGCTGGAAATGACCGAATCGGGCGTCATCAAGCCGGGCGACTTCGCCAAGTCGAAGGCGGCGCTTATCTACGGCCAGATGACCGAGCCGCCCGGGGCGCGCCTGAGGGTCGGCCTGACTGGCCTCACCGCGGCCGAGTATTTCAGGGATGTCGAAGGGCAGGACGTCCTTCTCTTCATAGACAATATCTTCCGTTTCACCCAGGCCGGCTCGGAGGTCTCGGCTCTTCTTGGCCGCATGCCCTCCGCGGTCGGTTACCAGCCGAACCTCGCCTCCGAAATGGGCGAGCTCCAGGAGCGCATCACCTCGACGAAGAAGGGCTCCATCACGTCGGTCCAGGCCATCTACGTGCCAGCCGACGACCTGACCGACCCCGCTCCGGCCACGGCGTTCGCGCACCTCGACGCCACGAGCGTCCTTTCGAGGGCTCTGACCGAGATAGGAATTTACCCGGCCGTTGACCCGCTGGCCTCGACATCGAGGATACTCGACCCGCGCGTGGTCGGCGAGGAGCACTATACGGTCGCCCGAAGGGTGCAGGCGGTCCTCCAGAAGTACAAGGACCTGCAGGACATCATCGCGATCCTGGGCATGGAAGAGCTTTCGGACGAGGACAAGATTGTCGTCGCCAGGGCGAGAAAGATTCAGCGGTTCCTGTCTCAGCCATTCCACGTCGCGGAGCAATTCAGCGGCGTCAAGGGGACCTACGTCAAGGTTGCAGACACCATCCGCGGGTTCAAGGAGATCGTCGAAGGCAAGCACGACGAGCTGCCTGCACAGGCCTTCTACATGGTCGGGACGATCGAAGAGGCCAGGGAAAAGGCCGACCGTCTGGCCAAGCAGGCGTAGCGAGGAAGAGAATGGGCTCATTCGACCTGCCCAAGAAAGTGTTGCTCCAGGTGGTCACGCCGGAGCGAAGCGTCGTTCGCGAGGAAGTGGACGAGATAACCCTTCCGGGGAGCGAAGGCTACCTTGGCGTCCTTCCGGGCCACACCCCGCTGTTGACATCGCTCAAGATTGGTGAGATAAAGTACCGCCAGGGCGGCGAGGCGAAATTTCTTGCCGTCTCGTGGGGCTTCGCGGAAGTACTGCCCGACAAGGTTACCGTGCTGGCCGATCTCGCCGAGCGGCCGGATGACATAGACGTAGCGTCGGCTCAAGAGGCAAAGGCCCGCGCGGAGGCGATGTTGAAGGATCCTGATACCGACTTTCGCGCGGCCCAGGCCGCGCTCGAACAGGCGCTTGTGCGGTTGCAGGTGGCCGCCAGACAAGCGCAGATGCCGCGTTAGATATCCTAGAAAGAAGAGAGTGATGCCATGAAACGAACCTTTCAGCCAAACCGCCGTCACAGAGCCAAAACGCACGGATTCAGGGCTCGCATGTCAACGAAAACGGGCCGTGAGGTGCTCTCCAGGCGGCGCGCCAAGGGCCGATGGCGGCTCACGCCGCAGTAGGCGGAGCGAAGACCGGGCCTTTTTCTCAAAGCAGCCGAATCCGGGCCCGGGCTGAATACCAGGCAATCTATAGAGCCTGTGCGCCGATATATACGGCGCGCTTGGTGTTTTATGCGCGGCCGGCGGCGGCGGGCGTCAGGCGTTTGGGGTGTACAATCCCCAAGAAGACGGGTTGTGCCGTCGAGCGCAACCGCCTTAAGCGGCTCGTCCGGGAGGTGTTCAGAGCGGAGCGCTCTCTGCTGCCGGAAGGGTGCGAAGTGGTCGTGAACGCTAAGCGCGGGGCGTCTGATCTCGATTACGCTTCGGTCAGAGAGGCTTTCTTGAAGCTTTGCGACCGGCTCTCGCGGGAGGGCTTTCCCAGTTGCGCCAGGTAGTCCTTTTTTTGATCAAGCTCTACCAGTGGACCCTATCGCCCTTTTTGGGCGGGGCTTGCCGCTTCTATCCGTCTTGCTCCAAGTATACCGCCGGGTGCGTCGAGCGATTCGGCGCGGGCAAAGGGTTGTTGCTGGGAGCGAAGCGCGTGATGAAATGCCACCCGTGGCACGAAGGAGGATACGACCCCGTGCCCGAGAAGAATGAGAAATGGAGCAACGCATGAACCAGCTTGGGCAGGAAGAATCGGTAGGTACTGGCCGGTTGCTTTTGACGACGGCTATCATAGGCGTTCTTTTCGCCGCGTGGGCCTACTGGATGCAGCCTGGGCCGGGCAAGAAGGAGCCGCCGCAGCCGCCGGCCAAGGAAGCCAAGGCTCTTCCGGCGCCGCCGGCGGCGGTGGTGGCGCAGCCGGCGCCGGCGACATTTGCGGTCAAGCCGGTCGAGGCCGGTTCCCGCCAGACGGTCGTTCTCGAAAACGATGACCTGCGGCTCGTCTTTGACAACAAGGGGGCGGTCCTGCTCCACGCGGTTCTCAAGCATTACAAGGAACGAGGCGCCAAGGATAACGACGACTTGGTTTCGCCTCTTGCCGAGGGGACCGGCCGGTACCCGCTCCGGCTGCTGACGGGCGACGCTGCCTTCGACGCGGCGGTAAATGGGGCATTGTTCCACGTGGAACAACCGCCGGACGAGAAGGGCGCCAAGACCGTGACGTTCACTTGGGCCGACGACAAGGGGAATAGCGTCAAAAAGCTCTTCAGCCTTCCGCCCAACGGCTATGAAGCCGGTTTCGGGACGGAGTTTGTCAAGGGAGGGAAGGTTCAGGACGAGACTCCCATTGAATGGGGGCCGGATTTGGGCCGGCTCAGCGCGGAGCAGGCGAAAGACCGCTATTTCCAGCAGGCTTGCGCGGTGATGGACAGGGGGGGGCAGTACGAGAGAATCATGAGAAAGAAGGCCGGCGAGGGTGGGAGCGAGGTGGCGGAGCAGGCGAAAGGCCCGCTGCTTTGGGCCGGGGTCAGCACCAACTACTTCGCCGCGCTCTTCATACCGGACAAGTCCATCGCCGAGGCCCAAGTCCTGACGGGGGCGGTGCCAGCTGATTTGAGGAAAATCCATCCCGCCGATTCGTACCTCTCCCTAGAAATCGCCTACCCCGGTTCGGGCAAATTGTTTCTGGGGCCAAAAGAGTACGGGCGGTTCAGTGCCATGGGCGGCGAGTACTACAGGCTCTTGAACTGGGGGACCTCGAACTTTGGAAGCGCCATCCTACACCCCCTCTGCACGGCGCTTCTTTTTGCCTTGAAGTGGCTCTACGGCCTCTGCAAGAATTACGGGGTTGCCATAATCCTCCTAACCGCCTTGATAAAACTGGCTTTCTACCCGCTCACCCAGCGCTCCATGGTCAAGATGAAGGAGATGGGCGAAGCGATGAAGAAGCTCAAGCCCCAAGTTGACCGCATCAAGGCGAAGTACAAGAAGATGCCCAAGGACATGACGACCCGTACCAAAATGAACGAGGAGATGATGGCCCTCTACCAGCGGGAGGGCATCAACCCGATGGCGCAAATGGCCGGCTGCCTGCCGATGTTGCTCCAAATGCCAATTTTTCTAGCACTTTTCACTCTTCTGCCCGCCGCCATAGAGCTAAGGGGAGCGCCCTTTTTCGGGTGGATCAAAGACCTTTCAGTCGCCGACCCTTTCTATATCACGCCCCTCCTGATGGGCGCCACGATGGTCATTTCGACAAAAATGACCATGACGACGGAGATGGAAGGCGCCCAAAAACTCATGATATGGGCCGTCCCCGTAATGTTCGTTTATTGGTGTCTGACGGCTCCCGCTGGGCTGGCCCTCTACTGGCTTGCCAACAGCGTCCTGACGATAGGGCAGCAGTACCTGATAAACCGGCAGGTTGCGGCCAGGCAGGAGGCCACCGTGCGGGAGCGCAAATCAACGCCGAAGGGGCCCTCGAAACCCTCACGCTGATGATGCCTGCCTTTGTGGCCGGAGCGCTTAAAGATGCCGGACGTCACGGCAACAATCGTCGCCGAAGCGACCCCGGCGGGGCGGGGCGGCCTCTCGGTAGTAAGGCTGTCTGGCGACAAAAGCCTGGAAATACTGCGTAAACTCTTCTCGCCGAGAATGACTCCGGCCCCCTGGAGTTCGCCGCGCCGGCTCGTTCTTGGTGAATTTCTCGATTCCGGCGGTTCGGTCCTCGACCTGGGATTGGCGGTCTATTTCGAGGCGCCCGCCTCGTTCACCGGGGAGGACGTGGTCGAATTCAACCTCCACGGATCGCCAGCCGTCGTTCTGGCCGTGAAGCGCGCTTGTATAGAGCTTGGGGCTAGGCCCGCCCTGCCTGGCGAGTTCTCGTTCCGCGCTGTCCTGAACGGGCGATCCGGCCTCATTGAGGCCGAAGCGGCGAACGAGATGGCCTCATTTGAAACGGCCCTCCAGGCGAAAAGCGGTGGCATCGCGGCGGCGGGGGGGCTTCATTCCAGGGCAGAGGCGTTGAGGCAAAGGGTCTTGGAGTTGTCGGCCGCATGGGAGGCGCGGGTTGAGTTTCCGGAAGACTTTCCACCGTGCGGCGGCTTAGCGCGCGACGAATTGGCGGTTGTCAGGCGTGAAGTCATGGAGCTTCTCGATATTTCGCACACGTCGAGCCCCTTGCGCAGGGGCTGGAGAGTTGCCCTCTGCGGCGCCGTGAACGTAGGCAAATCTTCGCTATTCAACGCAATACTTCAACGGGAGAGGGCACTGGTCACCCCGCACCCGGGTACGACGAGGGATATTCTCGAGGAGACGATAGATCTCAGGGGCCTGCCCTTGGTTCTCATTGATACGGCCGGCGTCAGGGAAAGCGGTGACCCGGTCGAGAAGCTCGGCGTCGAGAGGGGGTTGGAGGCTGCCCGAAGCGCAGACGGCGTGCTCCTGTTATACTCAAAGGAGACCGGCTGGAGAAGGGAGGAGGAATCGCTTGCCGCCTCCCTGGCAGGCAAAGTGATTGGGCTGGTTGAGACGAAATCCGACCTTGCTCGTGGTGCTAGCGAGGCACCCCAGCTTGGCTTGACCAGATTTTCGCTTTCGAACGTGACGGGAGAGGGCTTTCCCCCGCTCATGAGCCATTTGGCCGATTGGGCGCTGGCATCGCTGCCAGGAGAGGCGCCCGTTCTTCTCAACGAGCGGCAGCGGGCGGCCCTCGAAAGAGCCTCGGAATGTTTGGCCGGGGCCGATGGTTCGCTCGCCTCCGGCCACACGGAGGAGGTTGCGCTCGCCTTCATCGGCGAGGCCGCGAGGGCTTTCGACGATCTTCTTGGCAAGAAGCCGCCGGAATATCTCTATGAGTTGATTTTCAGCAAGTTCTGCATAGGCAAGTAGCGATGGCTGGCAAACGGTTTCGGAGCATGGATTGAAATACGACGTCATCGTAGTCGGAGGGGGCCACGCCGGCGTCGAAGCCTCGCGCGTGCTGGCCCTCAGGGGCCTTTTGACGGCGCTTGTCACGGCCGACGCCGCTGCGATAGGGAGAATGTCCTGCAATCCCTCTATCGGTGGCGTAGCCAAGGGCCACCTGGTAAGAGAGATTGACGCGCTGGGCGGCCTTATGGCCAAGGCGGCCGACGCCACCGGGATTCAGTTCCGGCTGCTCAATAGCAGCAAAGGCCCGGCGGTGCAAGGGTTGCGGTGCCAGAGCGACAGGGAGCTTTACGAAGAGTTGGTAAGAAAGACGGTAAGCGCCCTGCCCGGGCTTGAAGTGGTCGAGGACCAGGTCACGGGGATCGAAATTGTCGCCGGAGCTGCAAAGGGAGTAAGGCTTTACGGCGGTTCAGTTCTCCAGGCGAACGCGGTGGTGCTGGCGGCGGGAACCTTCCTGGGTGGAGCACTTTACATCGGCGACGAGCGCTCGCCGGGAGGACGGACTGGCGAATTCTCCGCCACCCTGCTTCCCGAATCGCTCAGGGCCGCCGGATTGCCTTTGATCAGGCTCAAGACCGGAACGCCATGCCGGATCGAAAAATCGTCGGTCAGGTTCGACGGGATGGAAATACAGGAGGGGGACGCGGAGCCGGAGCCATTCTCGCTACAGAGCATGCCGTTTCCCGCTCTTCCACAGGTGGTATGCCACCTCACTCGCACTACTAGAAAAACGGCGGATATCATAAAAGCCAACCTTCACAGGTCTCCGCTCTACGGTGGGGCTATCACGGGAGTAGGTCCCCGGTACTGTCCCTCGATCGAGGACAAGGTCGTAAAATTTCCCCACCACGAGACGCACCAGGTCTTCATCGAGCCGGAAGGCCTTGAGAGCGGTCTGTTGTACCCCAACGGAATATCCACGTCGTTGCCGCGAGACGTCCAGGAGGAGATCGTCCACTCGATTCCAGGCCTCGAAGAGGCGCGCATAGCCAGGTTCGGTTACGCGGTGGAGTACGACGCGGTGGACCCCAGAGCGGTGTCTCATTCGCTGGAATGCCGGGCAATACGTGGACTCTACTTGGCCGGCCAAGTGCTTGGGACGACCGGATATGAAGAGGCCGCGGGGCTCGGGCTGTACGCTGGTTACAACGCCGCGCGCGCCGTACGCGGCGAACCGCCTTTCAGAATCGCCAGGGAGGAGGCCTATCTTGGCGTCATGGTGGACGACCTCGTCACCAAAGGGGTGCTGGAGCCATACCGCCTCTTCACGTCTAGGGCGGAGCAGCGGCTTCTGCTCGACCGCCACACGGCCTACAAGCGGCTGGCGCGCCACGGCGAGGAGGCCGGCCTCTTCGGCGAGGAGGAGACAAAGGCCATCTCTTCAAGAGAGGCGGCCGTAAGCGCTATCATATCGGCTATGGCCTCGACTAAAATGCCCGGGCCTGACGGTCCCCGGACGGTGGCGTCGTTTCTGGCAAGGCCGGAAAGCCGCGCCGAGGATGCCGCCCCCTTCGTGGCCAATTCATCGTTTGGGAACAAATGGGTTCGGCTCTACGTGGCTTCCGAGATCAAGGGGGCTGGGTACAAGGGCCGCCAGCGAAGCGAAGTGGCCAGGCTGGAAGCCGCCCGGAGCGTCAAGGTGCCGGCGGGGTTCGACTTCAAGCGGCTGCCTGGCCTTTCGAGAGAAGTGGCCGGGCGGTTGGAAGAGATGCGGCCGGAAACCATCGGCCAGGCCGAACGAATTCCAGGGGTTACGCCAGCGGCGCTCTCCATTCTCCGGATAGCCATCTGTTCGCGGGGAGAAGGCAAGTGAGCGGCGAGAAGCTGGGCCGGTACCTGGACATGCTCTTCGCTTGGAACAGGGGGGCCGGGCTCACCGCCTTTAAAGACAGGCGCGAGGCGCTTTTGAAGGGGGTCGGGACGGCCGAGGCGGCGCTGCCGCTGCTACCGGAACGGGGCAGGGTGGTTGACGTCGGCAGCGGCGGAGGTTTTCCGGCTGTTCCCATAGCCATTCGCCGTCCCGCCCTTGAATTCACCCTCTGCGAACCGGCTCCCGTGAAGGCCGCGTTCCTGCGGGCCGCGTCAAGAGATTTGGATCTGCGCCTTGAAGTCGTTGAGCTTCAAGCCACGGAATTCCTGAGACAAGGCAACGCCCGTTTCGATGCCGCCACGGTGAGAGGCGTCAAGCTTCGGCGGCCTCTGCTGAAGGAACTCAAGCGCTCGATTCTGCCTGGAGGCGCGCTTCTGGTCTGGACGGGCTCAAGCCAGGCGCCGGAGTACGAGAGAGCGCTCAAGGGGCTGGGCTTCCTTCCGGGCACTCCATTGCAACTGAGCGAAGGCAGCCTGCTGCTGCTGGCGCGTGTTCCACGTGGAACATCCGCGGGCCAGGGGGCGGCCTGCTGAAGACAAACGAAGCTCCTCTTCACGAGAGGGGCATCTTGTGGCACAATGGTGGCTTGCGAGGGAGGTAGCATTTGGGAAGTATCGTAGCCATAGCCAACCAGAAGGGCGGCGTGGGAAAGACGACGACCGTCATCAACCTGGGCGCCTCGCTTGCCGCGGCCGAAAAGAAGGTCCTCCTGGTTGATTTCGATCCCCAAACCAACTGTACTTCAGGCTTGGGGCAACGAGGGTCACAGGAGCGGCCTTCGGTTTACGACGTCATGACCGGCCGTGTTACCGCCGCCGAGGCGATTGTCAAGACGGCTTTCCCGAACCTCTGGCTTTTGCCTGGAGCCATCGCCCTCGTTGGCGCCGAGGTTGAACTCGCCTCCGCCGACGGCCGGGAATTCGCTCTGCGGCGCGCGCTGGAGCCCCTCAAGGGGGGTTACGACTACATTCTCCTCGACTGTCCGCCTTCCCTGGGCCTCCTGACGCTCAACGCGCTCGTGGCCGCCGATGAAGTGCTGATACCGATCCAGGGCGAGTATTTCGCCATGGAGGGCGTGTCGGAACTTTTGAGAACGCTCGAACGGATTCGCGAAGCGCTCAACCCGAACCTTGCCATACGTGGCGTCCTTCTTACCATGGTGGACGAGAGGACGAACCTCGGGCGTCAGGTCACCGAAGAGGTCCAGCGCTTCTTCGGAAAGAAGGTCTACGAAAGCTCGATCCCCCGCAACGTGAGACTGGCCGAAGCTCCCTCGTTCGGAAAACCGATCCTGCTGTACGACATCTCTTCCCGCGGCGCGCAATCCTATCTTCAGGTGGCAAAGGAGTTTTTGGCCCATGAGCAGCAGCCCTAAAAGCGTCCTCGGAAGAGGGCTCGACGCCCTGATTTCGACGCCAGGCCCTGAAGGCCGCCGCGTCGTCGAGATTGACATTCACCGCCTAAAGCCCAACCCGCGGCAGCCGAGGGAACGCTTCGCCGAGCCGGCCCTCGCGGAACTGGCCGATTCGATCAAGGCAAACGGGGTCCTGCAACCCATTCTGGTCCGCCCGTCAAACGGCCGCTATGAAATAATCGCTGGCGAAAGGCGGTGGCGGGCGGCGCAGAAGGCGGGGCTGCACAACGTCCCGGTGATAGTCCGCGAAGTCCCAGACTCTCAGCTTCTGGAGCTCGCGCTCGTGGAAAACCTCCAGCGGGAGGACCTCAACCCGGTCGAGGAGGCAAAGGCCTACAAGGCACTCATCGAAGGGGTCGGGCTTACCCAGGATGAGGTCTCCAAAAGAGTGGGAAAAGAGCGGGCGACCGTAGCTAACTCGTTGAGATTGCTGCACTTACCGTCCATTGTCCTCAAGGCTTTAGAATCAAGCCAGATTACCGCCGGCCACGCCAAGGCCATCCTGGCGCTTCATAAACGCGAAGAGCAGGACGAGCTTTTCAAGGCGATTCTTTCAAAAGGACTCTCCGTCAGGGAGGCGGAACGCTACAAGCCGGCGAGGCCGCGGCGCGCGCCGCGTGGCCCGGACGCCGACACGGAGGCGGCCGAAAAGGCGATGGCCTCCAAGATCGGCCTTCCCGTCTCGATCATCAGGCGCGGCCGGGGCGGCTCGGTCGCGATCAAGTTCAAGAACGAGGAGCAGCTCAACCACCTTTTCGAGCTGGTGCAATCCATCGGCGGGAGGTCCAGATGATGCAGAGGAAGCCCGACGGCTCCATCCAAGTCGGAGGAATGCTTGGGGAGGGGGTCCGCGTGGACGGAACCATGGAGTTCACCCAGACTTTTCGCGTGGATGGCGAGTTCAAGGGAAAGATACTTCGCTCGGACCGCCTCGTCGTCGGAGAAAAAGGCAAAGTCTCGGGCGAAATAGAGGTGAACTCCCTCGTTGTCTACGGCACCATCGAGGGCAAGGTCAAGGTGAAGGGGGCGCTGGAAATCCAGCCGAAAGGCAAGATTCGCGGCGACCTCTCGCTTGCCACCGCCGCCCTTGTGGTCATGGAGGGCGGAGTCATTGAAGGGACCATAACCATGTCCAAGAGCGGCCCCGCAGAACCGCAGCCGCAAGAGAAGCAGGCGCCCAAATGAAAATTGCCAGGAAGAGCGCGGCGCCCAATGTTTACGCGAAGAGACGCCAGGCGCTGGTTGACCTTCTGAGAAAGCAGCCAGGTGGCGAAAACAGCGTGGCGATCTTCTTTTCCGGGGAAGAAGAGAACCTGGTCCCTTTCCTGCCGGACCCGAATTTCTTCTATTTCACGGGAGTCTCCTCCTCCAAGGCCGCGCTTCTCATTCAACTGACGCCGCAAAAGAGCGACGAAATGCTCTTCCTGCCGGCGCCCGATCCGGCGGCTGAACGCTGGACCGGCAAAGTGCTGACGTCGGGAAGCTTGACGCGCCCCAACGCCGAGCCCGACGCCGAGAGGCTCGGCGCGATGAAAGCGGCTGGCTTCGCCAGCGTCGGCTCCTACCATCAGTTGGAAGATGCGCTGATAAGGCCATTAAGAGCGGCAAACGTAATCTACCTGGACTTTCCGGAGGATGCCTTGCAGGGGCCCATCGGCCTCGGCCAGCTCTTTTGGGAGAAGGTGCGGACTAGGTACCCGTTTCTGCAGCTTCGCCACCTGGGACGCCTCGCCTCCGGCCTCAGGCGGGTCAAAGATTCCAAAGAGATCGCTTACATGCGCGAGGCGATGAACATAACCGCCAGGGCCAACGATGCCATCACGCGCCAGCTTCGCCCGGGCCTTTACGAGTTCGAATTGCAGGCGCTTATCGAGTTCGTTTTCAAATCAAGCGGCGCACAGGGGCTCGCCTTTCCCAGCATCGTCGGGTCCGGCCCCTATTCATGCATCCTGCACTACGATAAAAACAGGCGGATGATGAAAGCGGGCGATCTGGTCGTTTGCGACATCGGTGCCCGCAAGGATTTCTACTGCGCCGACGTCACGAGGACCTACCCGGTCTCCGGCCGCTTTTCAAAGAGACAGCGCCAGATTTACGAGGCCGTGCTCGGAGCGCGCCAGGCCGCCCTCGATGCGTGCCGCCCCGGCGCCTTCGTCCACCAGGTCCATAAGGCGGCCTCGGAATCTATAGCCAAGGCCGGCTTCGCCAAGTACTTCTTCCATGGCACCTCCCACTACCTCGGGATAGAGGCGCACGACAAGGGCTCGTACGACGAGCCACTTGTTCCGGGCGTGGTGATCACCGTCGAACCCGGCATCTACGTCGCGGATGAAAGCATCGGCGTCCGCATCGAGGACGACGTCCTGATCACCGAAAAAGGCTACGAGGTGCTGACGCTGGAGATTCCACGCGAGGCCCGGGAAATCGAGAAGCTGATGGCGGCTCCGAGAAAAAAAATCGTTTACTGACGCCCCGCCGGTTTCGCCTCGCCCGGGCGTCAGCCTTCCATCATTATCGCCCGTTCAAGGTCGGACGGGTTGCTGGCCGCCGTCTTTGCAACCTCGGGGTCAACAATCCCTTCCTTTACAAGCCTGACGAGGTGCTGGTCGAAGGTCTGCATGCCGTACATCTCCTGGCCCTTTTGAAGGTGCGCGGGGATGTCGGAGGTTTTTGAAGCGTCCCTAATGCACTCCTGAATCGTCCGGGTGGCGCGAAGAATCTCGACGGCGGGCACGCGGCCCAAGACGCCCTTGGTGGGCAGAAGCCTCAAGCTGATGACGGCCATCAGGCACTCGGCGAGCCGTTTGCGGGCTATGGGCTCCTCGTCGCCCGGATAATAGCCTAAGAGCCTGGCTATCGTAGAGGCCGAGTCGAGGGTGTGAACCGAGGAGAGGACGAGGTGTCCCGTCTCGGCCGCCTTCATGGCGATCTCAATCGTCTCCGCGTCGCGCATCTCGCCGATCATTATCACGTCGGGATCCTGCCTGAGGGCGGCCTTGAGAGCCTGGCCGAACCCCGGCGTGTCGCACCCCACCTCGCGCTGGCTCACGGCGGACATCTTGTTCTTGAAAAGGAACTCGATTGGATCTTCAATCGTCAGGATGTGAGCGCGCCTTGTCTGGTTGATCATCTCGACCATCGCCGCCAGCGTCGTGGATTTACCGTTTCCCGTCGCCCCTGCTACAAGCACGAGGCCGCGGCGCAGGTTCGATATCTGCTCGATGACGGGAGGAAGGTTGAGCTCGGCGAGGCTTTTGACTACGACCGGAATGACCCTCAAAATTATCGCGAAGGTGCCCCGCTGGCGGTAAATGTTTACCCTGAACCGCGCCTGCCCTTCGATGCCGTAGGAGACATCAAGTTCGGTCAGCGTGGCCGCCTGGTCGCGCCGGTAGGTGTGGGAGAGCACCTCCTCCGCGATTGAAGCGGTCTCCTCGGGGGTGAGCGGGTGGTACTTGACCTCCATCAGGTCGCCGTTGATGCGCAGCAGCGGCGGGTGGCCAGCCTGGAGGTGAACGTCCGACGCCCCCTTCTGCACCGCGCTAACCAAGAGCTTTTGAAAAATGGAGACGTCCATGCGGCCTCCCGTAGCACCATTTTATAAGTCAAAGGCCATCCCATGTCAAATGGAGGCGGCCGGGGGCGGGAGTTACTTCGCCAAGCCGTCAACGTCACCCCCGCCGGGGTAAGCGAGTAGAAATCGGTTTCATTTTCGGTGCGGCACGGATTTCGCCAGGCAAGACATTCCCATCACGGATTTTCGGGGCCATGGCGCATGGCCTGGCGCCGAGAGCCACGGCGTGGCATAATCTGAAACTCGCGCGATAGCGCGGCTGGAAAGGAAATCCGTGGACATGCTTCTTAGAGACCTCAACCCAGAACAGCAGCGCGCGGTCGCGGCCGAAGGCGGGCCGGTGCTCGTCCTGGCGGGCGCTGGCTCCGGCAAGACGCGCGTCATAGCTCACCGGATCGCGTGGCTCTTGGCCGAGCGGCACGCGTCGCCCCACGCCCTTCTCGCCGTCACCTTCACCAACAAGGCCGCCTCAGAGATGCGCCAGCGCGTTCTTGCGCTCTTGCAGCGGGAAAGCCTGCCATTTCTCTGGATGGGCACTTTCCACGGCATCTGCGCCCGGATGCTGCGCGCCGACGCTGAGGCATTGCGAGGACCATGGACGCGGGATTTCACCATCTACGACCAGGACGACTCCAAGAGCGTCGTCCGGGCGGTCATGCGCGAGCGCGGTATTTCCGACCAGTTGATTTCTCCCGCCGGCATCCAGTCGGCGATCAGCCGCGCGAAATCGGATGGCATCGGCCCCGATGCGCTCGAACGGTCCGCCAAAGACCCCAGGATGGCAACGGCCGCCACCGTTTTCAAAGGTTACGAGGCGCGCCTTAAGGCCGCGAACGCGGTAGATTTCGACGACCTTCTGAACCTCGCCCTCCGCCTCGTCGAGGAGAATGACGATGTGAGGACAAGGTACCAGGAGCGGTTCCACCACATCCTCGTTGACGAATATCAGGACACCAACAGGATTCAGTACCGCCTGCTCAGGCTTCTCTCCGGCCGCTGGAACGACATCTTCGCGGTGGGCGACGAGGACCAGTCAATCTATAGCTGGCGAGGCTCCGACATCAACAACATTCTCGATTTTCAGAAGGATTTTCCAAAGGCCCAGGTGATCCGCCTGGAGAGAAACTACCGCTCAACCAGCAAGATTCTGGCCGCATCGAACGCGCTGGTGGCGCACAACACCAAAAGGCTCGGCAAGAACCTCTGGACGGAGATTCCGGGCGGCGAACCGGTCAGGCTCTATTCAGCGCCCTCCGACAGGGAAGAGGCCGCTTACGTCGCGGACACGCTGCTACAGCTCAAGAGAACTTCCTATGGCTGGAAACAGATGGCGGTGCTCTACCGAACAAACGCCCAGTCCAGGGCTTTCGAAGAGGCGCTCCTCAACCGCTCGATTCCATACCAGGTCGTGGGAGGGCTCAAGTTTTACCAGCGCAAGGAGGTCAAGGACGTCATCGCCTACCTCCAGGCCGCTCTGAACCCTCTGGACCGCGTGGCGCTTCTGAGGATCATAAACTTGCCTCCCAGGGGGCTCGGAAAGGCTGCGCTCGATTCTCTGGCCACGGCTGCGAGAGAGAGGGGCGTAGGCCTCTGGGACGTCCTGAAGGATGCGTCGTCGAACGATTTGCCGGCGCGGGCCAAGCGTTCCATAGAGGATTTCGTGAAGCTCCTCGATGCAATCAAGAGCCGCTCGGCAAGCCAGACGCCCGCGGATCTGGCGGACTGGGTGATCAAAGAGACAAACATGGCCGAGTACCTGAAATCGCAGTCACAGGGCGCGCTGGAGGCCCAGTCCAGGATAGAGAACCTTCAGGAGTTGGTCTCGGCGATTAGGGAGTTCGAGATCAGAGAACAGGGAGACCTTCGCGCCTTCCTTGAGCGCCAGGCGCTTTCAAGCGACCAGGACAGCCTTGAATCGAAAGAAGGGTCGGACACGGTCAAGCTGCTGACCCTTCACGCCGCCAAAGGGCTGGAGTTCCCCGTCGTCTTCCTTGCCGGGCTTGAAGAGGGCTTCTGCCCTCACCAGCTCTCCTCCGACACAAAGGAGGGAGTCGAGGAGGAGCGGCGCCTCTGTTACGTGGGAATGACCCGCGCCATGGAGAGGCTCTACCTCACCTTCGCAAGGGAGCGCTACGTCTTCGGAACTCCGCAGCGCCGCTCCCCATCGAGCTTCCTTCGCGAAATCCCCGTTTCGCTCATAGAAGAAGCCGGAGGAGTCAGCGAGCGAACCCAGCCGTCGTCCTTCGCCGCCGCGGCCGCCGCATTCGAGGATCTGCGCTACACTCCGGAGGAGTCATGCTTCCGGCCCGGAACCAGGGTCCACCACCGGAAGTACGGTTTCGGCGTCGTCCTATCGGTTGAAAGCAGCGGCGAGGACGAGAAGGTGACGGTCTCTTTCAGCCGCTTCGGGAGAAAAAAGCTCCTGGCAAGCCTCGCCCGCCTGGAAGCGGTTTAGCGGGCCACCGAGAGACTCCCATCCGGGGTTTTCAACCGCCCGCTCCGCCCCGCGCTTTTCTTGAAACAACCGCGAACAGAGCGCCAGTGACGATAGACGCCGCGTGAAAGATCGCGGGGGAAGGAGCGGCCGTGATGCTGGCGAAAAT
>JBBINO010000001.1:35539-61008 GCA_037443845.1 Acidobacteriota bacterium | reverse complement strand
TAGACGCCGCGTGAAAGATCGCGGGGGAAGGAGCGGCCGTGATGCTGGCGAAAATCGTCGTGCCAGTAAACGCCTCCACGGCGGTTTTCGCGATTACTGCCGCTAGAAGAAGCGCGCCCGCCAGCGCGATGGCGGGAGTTGTCCCGCGCCTCGTCGCCCGTGGCAGGGCATAGCTTTCACTTTCGCGCCCAGCCGGCCCAAGGCCGCAATGCGAGCAGGTCGCCCTTCCCAGGCGCTCCCTCTCCTCGCTTGTAGTCTCTCCCAGCCCAGAAGCGGTCATTCGCGAGCGCCCGCTTTCTCTGGTCCACGGCAACATGAGGAGGGCCGCTCCGATGTAGGCAAAGAGCGCCGAGTCGAGCCCCGATGAGCCTTCTATCCCCGCCGAGTTTCGGCTTGTAGCCAGAAACGCCAGCCCCGGCACCAGCGCGGCCGCAAGCAGGAGAGCCGCGTAGCGAAGCCGACCCTCCAGTTCAACGATCGTGCCAAGCAGAAGGAAAGCTGCCGCGTCCCACGCGAAGTGCGCGAAGTTGAGGTGGACGAGAGGGTATGTGAACAGGCGCCACGGCTCGCCCGCCCAACCCACGTCAATAGGCAGGGCCAAAAAGGCACTCGCCCCCTGCGACCATTGGAGCGCGGCCATCAAGGAGGCGAGCGCCAAAGTAACGAATGGGATTTTCTTCATCAACTCCGAAGCGATCTCTTCGCGGCGAGCGCCACGAGACCGAGAAGCGCAGCCAGCACGAATTCTCCGATGTCCCAGGCGCCGCCGGTCCAGTTGCCTGAAGCGTCCTTCCTCTGAACCACGATGTCCTGGCGGTTCTTGACCTCGCTCTTGAATGTTTCGAGCGACTGCTGGAGGTTTTTGACCATCTCCCCGCTCGCCTGTTCAAAGCCCACGAGGCTCGTCTTCTGCAGACTGGCGTCGGTTCCGATTCCCGTTGAGTGGTTCTTGATAATGGAGATGCCGGGAGCCCTGAAAAGGAGGCGCCTCGAAGAAACGTCGTAGACGGTGGCTTCTATCATCGTCCTGGTCTCATTGGTGTTGCCAGGGACCAGAAAGGAGCCGATGATCGTCAAATAGAGAAACGATGCAGTGTTTTCGTTCGTGGACTGGAACTGGTCGTACCCCAGAAGGCAGACCACGTCGGTGCCGAACATCGTCTGAACCTGTGACAAGTTGTCAAAGCCGCCTCCCGGCTGGAGGTAGCTCGAAGGGATCACCTCGATTCTGTTCGCGAGGTCCTTCTGGTCCGAAAAGGCCGCCTTGACGGATTCGAGTATCCGCATGCGGCTGGCCTCGTCCAGCTCTTCCCGCCCGTTCTGTTGGGAGACCGGCACAAAGGCGATCCCCACTACAACCGGCAGCCTCAGCGTGGTGACTGGCTCCGGTTTGGGGGCCTCTTTGGCGTTGGGATATAAAAACGACATGACGCTACCAGCCGTCCTGTTATGGTACGAGCAGGCCAGTGCAAGGGCGAGGATCGCAAAAACCACCGCCCCGCTTGCTCCAAGAGCTTTTCGCATTTGGCCCTCCCGTGAAATCCGGAGGAGGGAGGGGCGCCTCCCTCCTTGCCTGCCCTATTGGCTCATGCGCGCGGCGCGCCCGCTCCCGCGCTTCGCGGCCCTCTATATCTGCGCCTGGCTGGCGGAAAGGGCCGCCATGTTGACGATTTCCCTCACGTCGCAGTCGAAGGAGACGACGTTGATGGGATATTCCAGCCCCACCAGCATCGGGCCGATGACTTCGCTCTTGCCGATGTGCGATACGAGCTTGTAGGCGATGTTTCCGCTTTCGAGGTCGGGGAAGACCAGGACGTTCGCGTCCCCTTGAACCTTCGATTGGGGGTAGTTTGCCTTGCTCCACTCCGGAAGGACGGCAACGTCTCCGTGCATCTCGCCGTCCACGCAGAGGTTGGGGTATTTTTTCTGGAGAATGGCCACGGCGTCCCTGACCTTCTTCGCCTTGGGGTGGCTGTTATCGCCGAAGTTCGAGAACGAAAGCATCGCGATCTTCGGGTCCATCCCGAAGTGGCGGGCGACCTCGGCCGCCTGGAGGGCAATCTCCACTAGAAGGCCGGTGTCCGGCTCCACGTTGACGGTAGTGTCGGCGCAGAGGAAGGCTTTGCCCTCCTTGAGGATCAGGTGCATCCCGATGGCGCGCGTCACGCCGGGCTTCAAGGGAAGCAGAGGAACGACCGAGCGGATCGTGTCCACGTAAGGAGCCCTGGCGCCTGCCACCATCCCGTCGGCCATGCTGGTCCTGAGCATCATGGCGGCGAAGTGGAGGGGCATCCGGACGAGGCGCTCCGCCTTCGTCACGTTGATGCCGCTTCGGCAGCGCAAGCGGTGGAGTTCCTTGGCGAAGCCGTCGGCCTTTGGATCGGTCTTGGGGTCAAGGACCTCGACCTTGGTAAGGTCCACGCCGGCCGCTTTCGCCCTTTCAGTGATGATTTCCTTGTGGCCGAGGAGGATTGGGTGGGCGAGCCCCTCTTCGACGATTTCGCGGCAGGCCTGGATGACCTTCGCCTCTTCGCCGTCCGGAAAGACGATCCGCTTGATCTTCTCCTTCGCCTTGGTCTGGATCGTCCGCATCACCTCGCTGCTCCTGCTGGTCATCCCTTCGAGCTTGGCGCGGTAGGCGTCCCAGTCGGTGATCGGGTTCAACGCCACTCCCGTGTCGCAGGCGGCCTTGGCGACGGCAGGCGCTTCCCAGTAGAGAACCCGTGGGTCGAAAGGCTTCGGGATAATGTAGTCGGGGCCGAAAGTGAACTTCTGCCCGCCATAGGCGGCGGAGACGTTCTCCGGCACCGGCTCCTTGGCGAGCGCGGCGAGCGCGTGTGAGGCGGCCAGCTTCATCTGCTCGTTTATCGCCGTCGCTCTCACGTCCAGCGCCCCCCGGAAAATGAAAGGGAAGCCGAGGACGTTGTTGACCTGGTTCGGATAATCGGAGCGCCCGGTGGCCATGATGACGTCCTTGCGCGCCTCCTTGGCTTCGGTGTATGTGATTTCCGGGTCCGGGTTGGCCATCGCGAAGACGATCGGGTTCTTCGCCATCGAGCGGACCATCTCCTGGCTAACAAGCCCCTTCACCGAGCAGCCGAGGAAGACGTCCGCTCCCTTCATGGCTTCCGCCAGGGTGCGAAGCTCCGTCTTTTGCGCGAAGTGCTCCTTGAAAGGGTTCATCCCCTCTTTTCGTCCCTTGTAGACGACGCCCTTGGTGTCAACTAGGAGGAAGTTGTCCCTCGGCACGCCGAGAAGCTCGTAGAATTTCGCGCAGGCAACAGCGGCGGCCCCGGCGCCCGAAACAACGACCCTCACCTTCTTGATGTCCTTGCCGGAAATCTCGCACGCGTTGACGAGCGCAGCGCCGGAAATGATGGCCGTGCCGTGCTGGTCGTCGTGGAAGACGGGGATCTTCATCGTCTTCTTGAGCGTCTCTTCGATGTAAAAGCACTCGGGGGCCTTGATGTCCTCAAGGTTTATGCCGCCGAAGGTTGGCTCTAGAAGCTGAGCCACCTTGATGACCTCCTCGGGATCGTGGGTGTTGACCTCGATGTCGAAAACGTCAACGTGGGCGAATCGTTTGAAGAGGACTCCCTTGCCCTCCATGACGGGCTTGCCCGCCAGCGCCCCGATGTCGCCCAGGCCGAGCACCGCCGTGCCGTTGGAGAGTACCGCCACCAGGTTGCCCTTGTTGGTGTACTTGTAAGCGTCGGCCGGGTTCTTCTCGATCACGAGGCAGGGCACCGCCACGCCGGGCGTATAGGCCAGCGACAAATCCCTCGCGGTCAGGCATGGTTTGGTGGCAACGACCTCTGTTTTGCCGGCCCTTGCGCCGGCATGATATTCCAACGCCTCTTCATCTCTGATAGCCATCAGAATCTCCTTTGTGAAACATCCAATGAACATTGTGGAAGGGGAAAAGCGAAGCGCTCACCATCTTCTCCGCTTAGCACTCTCCACCGCCTTTAAAACTCTTCCCTGTTGAACGCTCGCAGGAACTCCTCGGCGCGAAAGTCGCGGAGGTATTCCACCCTCTCCCACAGCTCGCCAAGCGCCTCCTGCTTGGCCTCGCCTTCCGGAAAGGGGGCTCCGGCATTTTCCGCCACCGCCTCGCTCAGGCCCCGGTCCTCAAAAATGGCGGCGAGCATCTTCTTGCCCAGCCGGTCCGGCGCCTCCCTGAGAGCGGCCAGAATGGATGAGTAGAGCGCCTCCGCCTTGGCGTCGTCAACGTCGTACATTGGCCGAATTCTCTTCGACGAGGCGGAGCTTGACGCTTCCGACGCCAATGACGTCCCCCGGCGAGACCCTCGCCTGGGCGATAAGAAACCCGTTCAAAGAGGTCCCGTTCGTGCTTGCCAAATCTCTGACGATGACGTACTGGCTGTTGTAGACTTCGAGGGCGGCGTGCTTTCTAGAGACCAGCTTGTCCTGCGGGAAGCTTATGTCGCAACCAGAGCGCCCGATGAGTGTTCGCGTCCGCTTGATCTGGTAGCGCGTCCCCGCGTCCGGCCCCTCGGCGACTTCCAGGGCGAGCGCGAATGGAGGGCTCAAGGGGTCGCGTGAGATGACCGGCCGCTCCGAATCCTGCGAAATGCTCGTTGACTCTGTTACGTCCTTCTTAGGCTTGTCTTTCATATCAGCCTTCCAGCCCGGCGCTTCTTCCGGCGGGAAACCCAGCCATGGCCTCGAAGCGCTCGCTCAACGAGGGCGCCCCCACGGCCCCTTCGTCGAGAACGAGCTTCTCCACGCGCAGGAAGGGAATGAAGAGCGTCGAAAGCCCGATGCCCGCTTCCGCGCCGGAGGCCTCCTGGCGCGCCCAATCCTCGAACGAGCCGAGGTCTATGCCGCGAAGCCACGCGCCCGAAGAGTCCATCCCGAGCAGAAATCCCCACAGCTTCTCCCTTGGCTCGCGCAGGTGCGCGATCACCGCGCAGCCCGGCTTGGGCCGGCAGGGAGGCTGGCGCACGATCCTTTTTTTCGCCGCGTTGGCCCTCACCGCATCACTCCTCGCCGCGGCGCGCCTCGCACAACTCGACGAGGACGCCTCCGGCCGCCTTCGGGTGAACGAATGCCACCCTTGCGCCACCGGCTCCGGCGCGCGGGCTTCTGTCTATCAAATCGTACCCCCTAGCGCAGAGCCGCGCAAGCGCCGCGTCAATGTCGGGAACCTCGATGCAGAGGTGGTGCAGCCCGGGGCCGTGCCGGGCGATGAACTTACCGACCGGCCCGTCAGGAGAAGTGGTCTCCAGGAGTTCGATGCGGCTTTCGCCTATGGGGAAAAAAGCCGCTCGCACTTTTTGCCCGGGGACGGTTTCTTCGCCCGACCGCTTAAGCCCCACATCCTCGTAAAAGCGGACCGCGGCCTCCATGTCGCCAACCGCCACGCCGACGTGGCCGATCTTGATGGGAGTTGTCCTTAGTCCGCAAATCTCGCCAAGAAGCTCCTCGGCGGCGCTGTAAGGGTCGCTGTCACGCCGTCCGAAGGCGCTGACGAGCGCCTCCTCTCGCCATGGCGGCAAATGCTTCTCGCGAACCTCCCGGCGGAAACCCTCCTCAAGAAGCCCCCAGAAGCGCTGGCGGTGCTTCTCCCTTCGCCTTTGAGCCAGCAGGCCGGCTTCGCGGATGAATGCCTGGTGGGCCTTGAGAGAATCATGAAGCTCAAGCGCGCCCTCTCCCTTCGTGGCAACCGTCTTGATGACCGGGGGACGCCATCTCGGCGCCTGGGGGGCGAGGTCGAGCATGGAATTGATCTCCCGTTCGAGACGCTCGGCGCCGTCGCGGTCAGACTTGTTGATGACGAAGAGATCGGCAATTTCCATGATTCCGGCTTTTATGGCCTGAATGTCGTCACCGAGCCCGGGAACGAGGACGACGGCCACCGAGTCGGCTTCCTTCACGATGTCAACCTCGTCCTGGCCGACGCCGACCGTCTCGACGAGGATGACGTCGTAGCCAGCCGCGTCGAAGACGGTCACCAGGTCGTCGCTTGCCTGCGCGAGCCCTCCCATGTGGCCGCGCGTGGCCATTGAGCGGATGAAGACTCCCGGGTCGAGCGCCTTGTCCTGCATCCTGATCCTGTCGCCCAAAAGGGCGCCGCCCGAGAAGGCGGAGGATGGGTCCACGGCGACCACGGCCACGCGAAGTTTCTCGTCCCTGAACCGGCCTATCAGCGCGTTGACGAGAGTGGATTTGCCAGCGCCTGGAGATCCTGTTACGCCGATGACCCTCGCCTTGCCGGCGTGAGGATAGAGCGCCTTGAGGAGGCCTACGCTGTCGTCGCGCCTGTCCTCGACGATGGTCAAGGCGCGGCTTAAGGCCCTGACGTCTCCGTTAAGAACGCTTTCGGCAAGCACGTTCAATCTACCGCTCCGGTTTCAAGGCACGCTGGGGCCAGCCTGGCGCGGCGCCCGTCAGGCGCCGAACTCCCTGAATATCTGCCTGGCGATTACCAGGCGCTGGATTTCGCTCGTCCCTTCGCCGATGGTGTTGAGCTTGGTGTCCCGGTAGAACTTTTCGGCGGGATAATCCTTTATGTACCCATAGCCACCAAGCACCTGGACCGCCCGCTCGGAGGCCCAGACGGAAACCTCGGAGGCGTAGTATTTCGCCATGGCCGATTGCTTCGTCACGGGAAGGCCCCGGTCCTTCCGCCACGCCGCCTGGAACGTCAGAAGCCGCGCCGCCTCGATCCTCGTGGCCATGTCGGCGAGCGTGAATTGGATCGCCTGGAACGTGGATATTTTCTGGCCGAAGGCCTCCCTCTCCTGCGAGTACTTGAGGGCCGTCTCGTAGGCTCCCTGCGCCCCGCCTAAAGAGAGCGCGGCAATGGAAATCCTTCCCCCGTCCAAGACCTTGAGCGCGTCCTTGAATCCCTCGTTCACCTTGCCGAGCCTGTTTTCATCGGGAAGGAAACACTCCTCGAAGACCAGCTCTCCGGTGTCACTGGCACGAAGGCCGAGTTTGTCCTCCTTTTTGCCGGGATGGAAACCGGGCGTGCCCTTCTCGGCTATGAAGGCGGTTATGCCGTGGTGAGGGTCCTTCCCGTCGGTCAGCGCCGTGACCACCGCCACGTCGCCCACAGTGGCGTGGGTTATGAAGGTCTTCGTGCCATTGAGCACCCAGCCGTTGCCCTTGCGGACGGCGGAGGTTCTCATGCCCACGGCGTCCGACCCGGACCCGGGCTCGGTAAGCGCCCAGGCGCCTATCATTTTTCCAGAGGCAAGCGGAACGAGGTACTTCTTCTTCTGCTCCTCCGTTCCCTGCATGAAGAGGTGGTTGCAGCAGAGGGAGTTGTGGGCGGCAACGGCGATGCCGATGCTCGGGTCCACGCGGGAAAGCTCCTCGACGATGATCACGTAGTCCACGTAAGACATCGCGGCGCCGCCGTATGCTTCAGGGAAAATTATCCCTAGAATGCCCATTTTTCCCAACTCCAGGAGCGTCTCCTTCGGGAATCGCGCCTCGGAGTCCCATTCGCGTACGTGCGGCCTGATCTGCTCCTCGGCGAAGGAGCGAACCGTCTCCCGAAGAACCTTCTGCTCGTGAGTGAACTCGAATTCCACGGCGTCCCTCCCTTACTGTTCGGGCCGGGAAGGGGTTGGTCCCTTCCCGCCCAAGGCTCGGCTTGGCAAAGCCAACCCTGCTTGTGTCGCGGAATCGCCCGGGGCTTCGGCCTCCCCCGGATTGAACCCGGGGCCGCCTATCCCCGTTTCCAGGACGTCCTTCGCGCGACGCAAAGCTGCCACGGCTTCCTGAGCAACCCCAAATCCTGCGACCGGCATGTCGTTCCCGCTGCCCCATGCCTCAATCACGGGATTGGGGCTGAAAGGTAAAAGTATACAAGCCGGGGCCGGAAGGCGCAATGGGCCTTGACACGAAGGCTCGCGCTACCTAAACTTTAATTGAAGCGGCGAGGCGGATAGCCGCGCCAGCGGATGGGGGGAGGGACAGGCCATGGCGGTAGTGACCTTCACGTGCCCGAGTTGCGGCAACGCCTTCCAGGCTCCCGCCGAGCGGGTACCGGCACAGGGGGCGAGGGGCCGGTGCAAGCGCTGTGGCTCGGCCCTTTCCATTTTTCAGGATGGCCGCACGGAGATCGCGGGGCCTTCAGCGACAGCCCCTCCCCAAGAAAATCCGAAGCCAGAACCGGAGGACAAGCCGGTTTGGGAGATACGGCCGCAAAGCCCCAATTCGATGGTGCCCAGAGGCCCCCACCGGCTCGCGGAGGTCGGCCGGCTGATCGTCGAAGGCCAGTTGTTCGAAGACGACCAAGCAAGAGTGTACCAGGGCGCCTGGATGCCCCTCACGGCCTATCCCGCCCTGAACTCATATTGGGCACAACGGGCCGAGCACCAGCGAGAGCTTTACGGCGACGAGGACCACTGCGCCCTTCACCGCGAAAGAAAACCGGGCTGGCGTTGTCCCAAGTGCCACAACTACCTCTGCGCGGAGTGCGTCGTCAACAGGCCGATCATCGAAGGCGGCGCCGCCCGCTACCTCTGCCTCAGTTGCGAAATGGAAGCTCAGCCAGTCAGGCGCGACAAGGGATTAAAAAAGCTCATCCCGGGCGTTTTCAAGAAATAGTCTTTGAAATTACCGCAGGGCGCTGGAAACAGAGGAGGTGTTCCATGTTTCGAGGAGCGTTTGTCAGGCGGGTGGTGTTTCTCGTGGCTTGCTTGATGGCGGCGGTTTCCGCGGGCGCGCAGGTTTCCTACGAAATGGTGCCTGCGGGTGCCGCCTTGCCGCAAGGCGGCAGAGTGGTCGAGGAATACGGCGAGTTTAGCTGGGTGCAGGTGCCGGGGCGCCCAGCGGGCGGTCAATTCACTTCTCCGATGATTATCTTCAGGGGACGAACGTTTGATCCGGCCGCTCGTCACACGCTCTCTCCCGCCGAGCTGGCGGCTCTCCCTCCAATAGACGGCGCCTACCTCATCCAGTTCGCCGGCCCGGTCAAAACCAAGCTGTGGCCGGCGCTGGTGACAAAACAGGGCTTGAGGATCGTTGATTACGTCCCGGACTACTGCTTTCTTGTTTGGGGCAAGCCCAGCCAGATCGTCCCTCTTTTGGGGCTGGCTACCACAGGAGGCTTCCCGCTGATCGTTCATGCAGAGCCCGTGGATTGGACAATGCGGGTGGAGCCGCGGCTACTTGCGGCCATCGAGGGCCAGCCTGGGGTGAGGCTGGAATTGCCAATAGGGCAGGACGGCAAGATTTCAGTCAAGCTGTTTCTTTTCGACGCTTCGGCGCCCGGCCCGGAATTTGTCAAGCTTTTGGCCGGCATGGCCCCTTCCTTTACCCTCCAAAGCGGCGCGGGCCGGCCTTGCTACTCAGCCAGCCTATCGCTAGATGAAATTAAGGCAATAGCCGCCTCCTCAAGCTTGGAGTTTGCCGAGGCCAGCTATGGCCGCGTCCCCCACAACAATCTCGTGCCAGATCCCTACGAGTGCGACGTTTCCTCTCAGTGGACTTCCGGGTGGACTGGAGCCGGCATCGTGGTTGACCACAACGACACCGGTGTTGACGTGACCCACCCCGATTTGACCACCGGCGTCGTCACCGCGACCAGCGGGACTATGTCCGGGATAGACAACGGCCACGGCACCCATACGGCAGGTAGCATTGTGGGCCGGGGCCTCGCGGGTTCGTCGCCAACCAACCCCGACTGCGGCGGCGACGGCTGGTCCGGCGGGCCAACCGTGTTGCCAACGATAAAGGGGATGGCATACGGCGCCACGCTCGTTACCAACAACATTGGCGACGGGCAGACCGGTGACGCGGCGATGATGCAATGGGGCTCGCAGCACGGGGCAACCGTCTCCTCAAACTCGTGGGGCAAGGGTACCGCCGGAAATCCGGTGACAACTTACGACTCCTCCGCGGCCGCGATGGATGCCGCGGTCAGGGATGCGGACTCATCAACGGTTGGCAACCAGGAGATGTCCATAGTCTTTTCCGCTGGAGACGATGGAAGCTTGGGAGCATCCAGCGTCGCTTCCCCGGGCGTTGCCAAGAACGTGCTGACCGTCGGAGCCACCGAGAACGGCCGGTGCGGCTCTTACGTCTTTTCCCATCAGGCCGGACCAGACCCAGCTTTGATAGACGATTTCTCAAGCCGCGGCCCGAGCCAGGGCCGGATCAAGCCCGACGTGGTCGCGCCGGGCGCCGATGTTATTTCAACCCAATCGCAGGATCCGGCCGCGACCTACCCTTGGGACCTCTCCTGGACGGGGCAATATTATGCATTGTCAACGGGCACCAGCATGTCGTGCGCGCTCGTCGCGGGAATGGACGCCGATTTCTGCCAGTTTTACCACGCGACGTACGGTGCCATGCCGAGCCCGGCGCTCGTGAAAGCGGCGCTGATTAACGGAAGCGTTGACGTGGGGCCAGGATATTTGAGCAACGCGCAGGGCTGGGGCCGAGCCAACTTGAAAAATTCAATAGCCGGCCCAGCTTCGGGAACAACGATATTTCTAGACCAGAGGAACGTGACGCCGGTTGCAACCGGTGGCAGCTACTCCACCAGCTTCGGAGTATCCTCCTCCGCGGTTCCACTGAAGGTTACGGTTGTCTGGACTGATCCGCCAGGGGCGGCCTCGTGCACCAGCTGCCTGGTCAACGACTTGAACCTGGAAGTCATTGCGCCAGGCGGCTCCAGCTATCACGGCAATCAATTTGACGGCCACTGGTCGGTGCAGAATGCTTCTGGATGGGATTCGGCGAACAACGTGGAGAACGTGTTCGTGCAGGCTCCAGCCATCGGCACTTGGACAGTCATTGTTCACGGGGCCAACGTGCCTACGGTACCTCCCGGCGTGACGGGAGGACAGGATTTCGCGGTCGCGGCTTCGGGCGCTATTTGCGGAAGCTACCCAGGCGCGCCATCAGGGCTGTCGGCCACGCCGAATGGGTCAAACCGCATTGACCTCGCATGGTCCTCGGGAACCCCGTCTGGCGCAAGCTACAGCGTTTACCGTTCCCTGGGAGCCTGTCCCGGCGGCTCGTTCAGCCTGATCGCGAGCGGCGTGGCCACGGCTTCCTATTCCGACACGACGGTGAGCGGCGGGCAGATCTATTCTTATGAAGTTGCCGCGGTGGACGGCACCAACGGCTGCGCGTCGGCTTTATCCAGCTGCGCATCGGCGACGGCCACGGGGGCGTGCACGGCGGCTCCAACCTTCTCCGGGTTATCCTCCGTCACCAACTCCCAAAACAGCGTATGCGCCTTGATTCTAGCCTGGCCAGCGGCTACCGCCAGCTGCGGCGGGCCGGTCTCCTACGCCATCTACCGGAGCACGACAGCGCCATTCACACCTTCCACTTCTAACATGATTCATCCAGGATTTACTGGAACCAGCTACACCGATTCGGCGGGGCTCGTCTCGGCCACCACCTACTATTACATCGTGAGGGCGACAGACCAAGCGAATGGGTCTCAGGACTCGAACAGCGTCACTCTTTCAGGCGTTCCCGTCGCTTCCGCTCCAGCCTCTTCAACGCTCATAAACGAGGGCTTCGAGGAGAGCGGAGGGCAGCCCACGAGCGGCGGCACATGGAGCCACACGGCCTACGTTGATCCGCAATACCCAGCCAACTGGGCGCCTGACGACTGGGCGCAGTCAACGGGCGGAAATCCGCATAGTCCTACTCACGCTTTCCATTGCTCCGATCCATCCCTCCAGAAAGATGATTGGCTTGTGACTCCCTCTATCACGCTTGGCAATGTCTCGGCACAGATGACCTTCTGGCATACGTACCAGATTGAGGATTCTTTCGATGGGGGCGTCATAGAAATAAGCACAGACGGAGGAAGCACTTGGACGGATTTGGCCCCACATATAACGACCGGAGGGTACAACGGCTATATTGATGTAACGACCACTGACAACAACCTGGCTGGCAGAAACGTCTGGACTGGAGGTTATGTGGACACGATGCGCCAGGTCGTCGTTGACCTGAGCGCTTATCGAGGGGAGAACGTCCAAATCCGCTTTCGGTTAGGAACGGACGGATCGAACGCGGGGAGCTTCGCGGGATGGTTCATAGACGACGTTGTCATAACGACCTTCTCCGCGACGACGTGCACTACCTGCACCGCGCCAAGCCTGCCTGTGATCAACAGCATCACCGATGTAAGCGCGTGCGCCCAAAGCGGGGTGCAGGTCAACTACACTTCCGGCTCCCCGGCGACGCGCCACGACCTTTACAAGGATGGCTCGCAGGTTGTTTCCGGGTACGCGTCGGGCGCCACCTACAACCCCGGCGACACATCAAGCCATAATTATATGGTGCGCGCCGTAAACGGCGGGGACATCTGCGGAACCGACTCGGTCTCCATGCCGGCGACCGACCTCAACTATACGCCGGGCGCACCCGCCATAACCGGTATCACGGATGAAGCGGTTTGCGCGCAGAGCGGCATTCACGTTGCCTACACTGCCGGCGCGGGGGCTACTAGCCACAACCTGCTCAAGGATGGGTCAGTAGTCGTGACGGGCTATTCTTCCGGCGCTCTTTACAACCCGGGAGACACTTCGAGCCACAACTACATCGTGCGCGCCGTCAGGAACGGCTGCACCAACGACTCCGCCGCAAGCGCCTTTGCCGACGCTAACCAGACGCCAGGCACACCAGCGGCGCCTGCGGTCGCGGACATCAGCCCGTGCGCGCAAAGCGGCGTCTCCATCTCGTGGAGCGCCGTCTCGCAAGCGACGACCTACGATTTGCTCGTAGACGGGAGCACGACGATCTCCGGCGTCGCCAGCCCCTATTCATATAACCCTGGCAACACCGCCTCTCACACGTACGCCGTGCGCGGGCGCAACACGAACTGCACGGGCGCCTATTCCTCCACCATCGCTTTCGCGGACGCGAACAACACGCCGGGCGCCCCCGCGATCACCAACATCGCGGACGTGAGCGTTTGCGCGCAGAGCGGCATTCAAGTGACCTATACCGCTGGAAGCGGCGCGACAAGCCATAGCCTGCTGAAGGACGCCGTGGTCGTTGTGACAAGCTACACTTCGGGTGCCACGTACAATCCGGGCGACACTTCCAGCCACACTTACGTGGTTCGCGCCATCAACGGAACCTGCACCACCGATTCGGCCGGCTCGGCCTTCGCCGACGCAAACAACACGCCTGGCGCGCCCGCGATAACTGGGATCGTGGACTTGGATCCATGCGCCGCCACGGGCATTCAGGTCAGCTACACGGCAGGCAGCGGGGCCACGAGCCATAACTTGCTAAAAGACGGCTCCGTCGTCGTGACGGGGTACGCTTCCGGCGCCACGTATGTTCCGGGCGGTACGTCGAGCCATACCTACGTCGTTCAGGCGGTCAACGGGAGCTGCACCCACAATTCGTCCGGATCGTCATTCTCGGACGCCAACAACACGCCTGGAGCCCCGGTCATCACGGGCATCACGGATATTGCGACGTGCGTCCAAAGCGGGATTCAAGTCAATTACACCGCCGGCTCTGGTGCTACAAGCCACAACCTCCTTAAGGATGGCTCCTTGGCCGTTACCGGCTACGTTTCGGGCGCGGCTTACAATCCAGGCGATGTATCGAGCCACACCTACGTGATCCGGGCCATCAATGGAACTTGCACGACCGATTCGGCGGGATCGGTTTTTGCCGACGTTGTCTGTCCGGCTCCAGGGGAAGTTTCTCCTGGAACGACCAAGGCGACCGGCATGAGCTGGACGGCGAAAACGGCTATCAACTGGCAGGCGGCGAGCGGCACCGTTGACGGCTACAGACTCTACAGGGGAACGAAGGCTCAACTGCCCTACCTCGTGAACAGCAGCACGGATTCGTGCACAAGGTACGACGGCACGGCGCTCACCTTCACCTTGAACGGAGCCAACGACGTGCCAGCGGCGGGGACCTTTATCTGGTTCCTGGTGGATGCCTATAACGGCGCCGGTGAAGGATCGGCCGGCAACGCCCTGATCGCGGGCAGCCCGGTGGCAAGGACCATCAACAGCAGTGGCGCCTGCACGCCATAAACCGGCCTGCAGCGGGGCAAGAGAAAGCCGTATCTAAGCGGAGTAAAAAAGAGCGGGCCGTGAGGCCCGCTCTTTGATCTCGAAAGGCGGCTTTTACTGCAATTGCCGCCACCATACCGGCGACGTGCTGCCCATTCCCTGCGTTGGGTTGATGTGGGGAACGACCGACAACTGCGCTTGGTTTCCGGCGCCCACGCCGCTCTTGGCAACGAAGGCCGAATCGCCGATGATCGCGAAGCCGCTTCCGGCGCCGGAACCGGCCATCGTCATGTTCGTGACGGCTGCGCTCGCCGGGGCGCTGCCCACCGGCATGGTGACCTCCACTTGGATGACGTAGGAAGTGCCGGCGCAGTCGGTCGTGTCGGGATCGTACACCTCAAAGAGAACCTGCGGTTTCCCCTGCAGGCCTGCGGCGGGAATCGTCATCAAGGGAGAAGCGGTAACCTGTGTGCGCCTGCCCAAGGTGTAGGTGTAGGTATGCGTGACAGGCGGGTTCACGCTCGTGTCCGTGTAGGTGTAGGTGTAGCTGAGATTTGGAAGCGGGATCTGTACGATCTGCGCGTTTGTGGCCTGCGCGGCATCCTGCGACTTGACGGCGACGTACAAGCTGGGAATGAAGTAACCCGACTGTCCCACGTTTATGCCCGTGATATGCTGTGACTTCTCGTAGAAGGTGCCGCTCGCGAACGCATAGATGTCATAAGTGTTAAAACCGCTGACCGCCGGCGAGTAGTAGATCGGCTGTTGTTGGGCGGGGCTTATCTTGTGGGACGCGTCAACGCCCACGGTCGGGGTCCATGGCGGGGAGGCGGTTTTGGAAAGCAGCCAGAGCCGCCCGTTGAGGTCCGGCTGCACGGCGAGGTCGCAGACACTGTCCGGGTAATAGCCGTGGGTCGCCTTGGAATAGATGACCGCGTCGGCGAAGGTCTGGTTTCCGACCCAGGGCGATGGGGTCGTCATATTGGTGAGGGAAAAACTGCTCGCGGTCCCGCTGGCCGCGTCCAGCAGGAATGCGCTGGGAGCGACCGGAGTGGCCTGCGTACTCGCGCTGTTGTAGCCCGCCCCAAAGGAAAGGCTCCAGAGGTCGGGGCTGGAGCTTGCCGCCCCCGGAGCCGTCGTTAGGCCGCCCGCGGGGGTGCTCCAGGTTTGGTGGAGGCCGGGAAGGGTGGTGCCCGTCTTGGCCCAGAGGATCGAGACAGGGGCGACCGAACTGAAGTTGGGGTCGCCAGGAGTGGGGTGGGTAATGTCAATGGCGGCCAACAAGTCGCCCCCAGGGCCTTCGGCCAAGTAGGCTACGGTCTTGTAGTTGTTTACGGGCGGCCCGAAGTAAACGTCGCCATAGCGCACCGAGCCGGCAACGCCGTAAACCTGGTCCGCCGGCATCCTCTTCTGCCCCGTCGGCGCCTTGCTCGGGTCATAGAAACCGTAGAGCTGAGGCTGGATGGCCAAGAGGTTGGGTGGCAACAGTGCGAGTACTTCGGCCCCACTATCGAAATTGAACGCGTGGAGCATCCCGTCGTTCGAGCCGACCCAAATCAGCTTCGTCCGGGAGCTGTAAGTGCTCTCGAAGATGGCGTGGTCTTTGACGCCTGGCAGGGTGAACTGAAGCGGCGCGCCCACGATGGCCGGGGTGGCGTTGATGATCGGCCCCAGCATCCAGGGCCTTGGGGAACCAACGCCGTTGTTGCCTCTTATAAAGTCAATCACCGCCGGCGTGATGCCGCAGCTTCCGCAAATCGTGTTCAGCGCAGCTTGGTTGGTGGCGGTAATTTCCACCAAGGCGTTGGAGTTATTGGGATTCCAGGTGTAAATTTTTCGCCCATTGGTCGCGTTAGTGCCGACGGGGCTGCTGCTCAGGACCGCTCCCGCATCCCAAACCAGAGGCGGCGTGAAAGAGCACGTTTGAGCCGCGGAGTCCCAGAAGCAGGGGGAGGTGCAGGTCGCCTGGCTGGTGGAGGAGTGGCAGGAGGGGGTGGTGACGTCGTACTTATATAGGTGGCCCTTCCATCCAGGGAATTCCGTTGAGGCAAGTACTCCGTAGCTCGCGCCGCTCGCCGTGCTGGTCCCAACAGGAGACGAAGTGGTGTAATCGCCGGTGGCCACCGCCGCCACGATGGCGGCGAAGGCCTCAATCAACGCCTGGGAGTTGGTGGCGAAGTACGCGTAGCGGGGGTGAGCGGCGTTGACGGTGTAGTGAGCGGTGTCGCCCGTGCCCGTCGGAAGGTATGCATCCGCCGAGGTGTTGAAACCGGCGTCGCCCGCTTCAGCGTCGGTACGCCCCATATAAGCGGTATAGTTCAGCTCGCACGGGCCGACCTGGCCGCTGACGCCGATGACCCAAGTGCGGACGTTGATCCTCTTTCCTCCCAGAGTCAGGTTCCAGAGGTTTTCCGCCGCGCCGGCCGCGAACGAGGTGTATTGACTGGGACAGTTATACCCCGAACTGCCGGCGTCGCAACAGCTTGGGCCAGGGCAAGCACCGCAAGGGGATATCCAATCTCCGTCGTTTGGGTTGCAGTAATTGGAGAGGCCGTCCGTTACGAGGATGGCGCCGTAAGCGCGCCCGCAGTTCTTCTTCGGATCGTTATTATAGATGTTCGTCATGGCGGAGATCACCGAGGTGACGGCCGCCTTGGTCGGCGTTGAGCCGTTCGCGCTCAATCCGCCTGCGCTGTTGAGCTTCATCCTGTTTTCGATGTTGGATACGACCGTCCCCTGGTTGTTATCGTCCGTGTTCACGGCGACCGTCATTCCGTAAGTCCCGCAGGATGATCCGCTGAACGTTTCCAGTCCCCAGTCCACGACCGTCGAATTTCTTCCAACGAGGTCGGCCGGGGCTTGGTACGTTCCGCCGCTTCCGGCGGCGATGAAATTGGCAATCGTCAGGGCGAAGGGCTGTCCCGGGGCGGCGTGGTAGCTGGAGTACTTGATCGTCCACGCATACTTGTAGGTGACCGGGGTGGTGCCCTTATTGACGGCGAGCGTTGGCCCCGTGACGGTGCCGCCAGTCCAGGTGACAGCGGGCCACGTGTAGCTTGCGGGCGGGGTCCACTCGAGCGTGATGCCCACGGAGTTGCCCATGGCGTTCTTCAGAACGCACATGCGGCTGGGAAGCGTCTGGCTGATGGTGAGGGTGTAGGTCCACTGCCTGCAATTGGATCCCGAGCACGAGGAGTGGGAGACGGACCACGCGCCGGTGGGGGCGTTCCCTTGGCCGTCAATGCCGACGCCGTTGCCGTATTGGTCCCACGCCATCGAACCACTCGTGTCCTGGATGATGACAACGATCGGATGGGCGAACTGATGGAGGATCTGCAACATCGGGTCATAACCTTCCTGCGCCATGACGGAGAATGGAACCATGGCCAAGAGGGCGCCCGCTATGACTAAGCTCCAGAGTTTCCAAAAGGTCTTTTTCATGGCCCGTCTCCTAGCACTTTGGTGCATTTTACCTTCCTACCACGGCGGTGCCGGTTCCGCCGAAGTTGAGCTGCTTCTGCAGCGATTCGCCCGAAGCAGGGCTGCCGAGCATGTACTGCTCTTCGACTATCTTCTGCATGGTGTTTGCGCCGGCTTGAAGCCGGGCGATCGCGACGAGGTTCACCAGCATGTCCTGATCAACCACGGCGCTGTGCGACGGGTCATCGGAATTGTTTCGAATATAAAGCGAGTAGGTCAAGCCGGGAAAACCTTGCACGGGTTGGTTGAGGAAAGTCATGGTCGCTACAGGGTACCCTGGCGAGGCAACCGCGGGCGGGTCGTAGACGAGAGGAATGGCCGGATAGCCGCCCCCAGGCAGCGCCACGGTAGCGCCGCCCTTCGCCAGCAGCGTGCCCGCCGTCGCCGTGCCATAAAGAGAAAAGTCCTGCATGGCCACCTTTTCGGCCTGGCGCATTCCCGATTCGGCGCCGTAAAGGGCCGATTTTTCGTTCCTGTCAACGCCCGAGATCCGATCCTCGGTTGTCATGAAGAACAGGCTCGCTATGCCCACCATGGTGAGAACCAGGACCACGAGAATTACCGTTATCAGGGCGCTTCCTCTTTCGTCGCGCATGGCTAGTCTCCCAACATTCGATTGCGGATCATCACCGTGGCCGTCAGCCTGTACCTGTAAAAATTGTCGGCGGGCGTAACCGCCGGCCAAATGTGATCCTCCGCGTCAATTGGCCGTTGGTGCGCAAATATCTGGTTTGGAATTGGACGGGGCGATATTCCTACAATGGTGATTCTCAGGCCTCGGATGTTGATGGCGTCGGTAGCTGGAGCCACGGTAGGATCCGTAGTGGGCCCCGCCTGTGTGGGGAATCCCGCCGCGCCGTTCAAAACGGTTCCGTCCCAGTAGATGTAGGCTACCTGCATATCCTGGACGCCGTCGAGAAGTTGCGTGAAGTTGCCTCCCGGGGCGTCGGTATTTGGGTTGAAGAGCCCCATCTTTTGCTCAAGGATGCCTTGCCTGACTCTGAAAGACATGAACTGGTTGGTAGCCACGGTCACGTTGACCAAGGTCGGCCTGCCTCCTGGAGGATCGATGCCTCCGGGGAACGAGGAGTTGCCGGCCACGCTGAAGGCCGGAATCGCCATTCCGCAGGGGTTGGGATTCGCCCCTGGCTGATAATCGGTAATTTGGTAAGTGCTCCAAGAGCCCGTATCGGAAACCAGCGTAAGGACCGCGCTTTGTCCCGAACCCGCGTCATAACCGGTCAGCTCCTGAAACGCCTGAAGATTGGCGGCGTTGTTGGGGCAACCAAAGCCGTATTCAAGCGTCAGGGGAGAAGGGGCCGACTGGCTTCCACCGGAAGGCCAGTTGGAAGCGACCAGCCTTATTCCCCCCTGGGGGATGTTAATGCTGAACATGTCGGTATTGGCGTCCGCGATCGCTGCGTTTGCCACGTTATCCAGGCAGGCGTTCACTTGGCCCATAGGCGAGTTATAAGCGACCATTATGGCGCTCGGGCTTGTGACGCTTCGGTTCAATGGGGAATCCTGGTCTCCCGCTGACATTATTTTCGAGCTCAGGTAATCAATTGCCCTGCGGGCCGTTTGCCGCGGCAAAGCGAAAAGTTCCTGCCTTTCGGCAAAGGATTTCATTTCAAACAAGATCGTCAGGGACAGGGACAAGACAATCACGAGAAGCATCATTGAAATGGTTGCTTCTATCAAAGTGAATCCGCGCGAGCCTCTTCTAGACATTTCTTTTAGCCCCTTCTCGCTATTGATACAGCGTTGCCACGTAATCAACTCTCTTGTGCTGGAACCGAGTCGTGGCGTTTCCCATCGGTACGGCGGAGACCGTTATCGTCAAGTAGTTGTTGCCGCCGCCTCCTCCGACTGGTGGCATGTAGAGCTGGCTCACGACGGTATACGAAAGCCGGTACGGACCGTTTGGCGCTTCGATGACATCGGCGCCGTTGGGTCCCCAGTATGCGTAATTTGCTTCGGCTCCGGTGTAAGGCAGGTTGTACGTTCCATCAACGAAGTTGACTCCCGATTGCGCAAGGATGGTCACGTTATGATGATTGGGCAGGTCCTTGTTGGTCGTGCTGACGTGGTAAATGTACCTTAAATTCTCGACGACTTGCTCGCACTTGTAAGTCATTTCGGTTCGCGCTGCCGAGCCGGCGTTGACCACGCAGGCTACCGAGAACATCTGGAGAATACCTATCATCAAGATCATCATGATGAACAATGCGACAAGGACCTCTATGAGGCTGCTGCCTCTTTCCCTTGTTCCGCAGGCCTTACTTCCGCAAGCAAGACGGTTCATGGGCGTTCCCCTCCGGGTTGGTCAATAAAGGACCTTATCGAGCCTGGTATGCCAAAGCGGACTGACGGTAAAATCGTAGCGAATGCGCGGACGCAACGAGCCACCGGCCATCTCGCTGTGGGTTATTGAGATGACCTGTGGGATCGTCAAGGCGGTCGTGGTTCCTGGTGCGAAAGGCTGCCCGCCAGTGCTGCAGAGGAGAACAAATCCACCATTTGCCTGAGGCCAGTTGTTGGGGCCGGGCCAAGTCGGGGGCGGGGCAAGAGGCGTTGGAGGAGACAGAAGGAGATCGTTGGTCAGGACATTTGTTCCTTCCGCTTGGAGGAGTACGTCCGCCCCACCCGTTGCGGGGTCTTGCAGCAAACCATCTCCATTGGCATCCCGAATCAACCTCACGGCCCAAGAGCCGTCCGCATTGGGCGTGATCACGACAAAAACGCCGGCTCCCTGCTCTGCCGCATGTACTCTGGCGGATTCAATCAGGCTTCTCAACTGATTGGCGGCCGCCTCGAGGCGCCCCCTTTTTAGGGCCGCCGCGACGTTAATCGTCATGATAAGAGCTATCATCCCGAGAATGGCCACGACGACGAGCATTTCGATGATGGTGAAACCGGTTTCGGTTCGGGAGCGTTTTCCGGCGTCAACTCTCGGCGGCGATTGGTCTCTGTGCGGCATCCCCAGCCTCCGCGGTTCATTAAGCAATTTGTCTGCCATGGGCCTCTCCCCTTTATAAACAAAGGAACATGGTTCGCGACGCGGCCAGCCGCGCCGATTGCGTCACTTAGTGTAACGCATCTTGGCTCTCAAGGCGAAGCAGCCTCTTTTTGAGCGGCAAGCCCCCGCCGAAGCCGCCAAGCCCGCTTTTCGATACGGCGCGGTGGCAAGGGATCACGATGGCGATTCTATTGGCGCCGCAGGCGGAGCCGGCCGCTCTCGCGGCGCGGGGGCTGCCCGCCCATTTGGCCAGATCGGTGTAAGTCAAAACCTCGCCATATGGCACGTTGCAAAGCGCCGCCCAGACTCTCTTCTGGAATTCCGTCCCCTCGGGCGCCGGATCGAGCGGCAGGCCGAAGGAGCGCCGTTTTTCCGCAAGATAGCTTTCGAGCTGGCCGGTGACCTTGCCGAAAAGGGGGGCAAGCTCCTTTGGCGGGGCAGCGGCGGTCGCTCTCCCCTTGAAGTCTATCGCGTGGACGGCCTTCGCGCTCAAGGTGATGAATAAAGGCCCCACCGGGCTTTGCCAGCGAATGGTTTCGGCGCCCGGCCTATTCATTGGAAAAACCTCCTTTTTTCGAGTAACCGGCGAGAACCGTGGCGCTCATGCCGCCCCTGGCGTTGAAGACTCCGGTAAGCGACGCGCGCTTCGGCCCGGCGGCCTTCACCACATCTCGCAATATCCGGTTGACGGCGTTCTCGTAGAATATACCGACCTCCCTGTAGGCGAGAAGGTACTCCTTGTAAGACTTGAGCTCGATGCAGGACTTGTCCGGCTCGTACCTCAAGACCAAAAGCCCAAAATCGGGAAGCCCCGTCTTGGGACAGACGGAGGTGAATTCAGGCGCCTCGATCGTGATCTCGTAGCCGGGGAACTGGTTGGGCCACGTCTCGATTTTCGGAAGCTTCGCGTCGAGCCCTTTTTTCGCGTGCTCCTTCGTGTACTTCGACATGGGATCTCCTATAAAAAGCAGTCAGGGGGGCTGGTGCCGGGCGTCAATGGCCGAAAGGAAGCGGCTTCACGCCTAACGCTTAACTCCTGGCACTTTTCCCTCCCCCTCCACAAGCTTTGCCAGTTCGCCTGATTTTTTCAAGGCCATCAGGTCGTCGCAGCCTCCCAGGTGGCGGCCGTCCCAGAATATCTGTGGGACGGTCTGCCTTCCCGAGCGCTTTTCGCACTCGTCCCATCTTTCAGGGTGCTCGTCCAGGTTCACCTCTTCGAAGCCAACGCCTATCGAGCGCAAGAGATCCTTGGCCGCCTTGCAATAGGGGCAGACAGTCATGGTGTAGACGACGACCTTCGCCATGAAGATACCTCCGTCAAAGCCAGTCTATCACAAGAGATGATCATTTCTCCGCCAGGATGGCCTCGACCTTCGCTATTAACTCGGCGCGCTTGAAGGGCTTGTTGAGGCAACCCTTCACCCCTTCGGCCATCAGGTCGCTGGCCTGTTTCTCCACGCTGTATCCGCTTATCAGCAGGGCCTTTACTCCGGGACAAACCGACTTCATCGCCCTGAAGACCTCCAGGCCGCTCATTTGCGGCATGATCATGTCGAGAAGGACGAGGTCAACTTTCTCCGGGGCGGCGGAAAAATATTCGACCGCGCTTTCGCCGCTCGAAAATGCCCGCACTTCATGGCCGCGCCCTTCGAGAACCTCTCTGACGACTTCAAGAATCGCCGGCTCGTCGTCCACCAGGATGACGCGGGCCGGGAATGCCGGGGCGGGGGCCGAAGAGTCCCCCGCTGAAACGGACGGCTCCTCTTCCGTCACCGGAAGCGTCATTACGAAGGTGGTTCCCTTTCCGGCGCCGCTCTCGACCGAAATCGAACCGCCGTGGCTCTGCACCGCCCCGTATACGCTAGCCAGTCCCAGGCCGGTGCCCCTTTCCGGCCCTTTGGTCGTGTAGAAAGGCTCGAAGAGGTGCTGTTGTTCCTCGGCCGTCATTCCAAGGCCAGTGTCCGAAACGATTACCTGAACAAGTGGCGGCGCATCTTCGCCGCTCTCTGCCACGTCTTTCGTCTCGATGCGCAGCTCTCCGCCTTCGGGCATGGCATCCCTGGCGTTTATCGCGAGGTTGAGGATGGCGCTTTCGAGAACGGCCTGGTCTCCCTTTACGCCGGACCTCTTCGCGCCGAGACGGAGGGATATCCTGATCCGCTTGTCTATGGTCCCTTCCAAGATGGCGACGGCGTCGTTGATGGTCTTGTTTAGGTCAACGGAGGCTATTTGGTATCGCCCCTTGCGCGCGAAGCTCAGAAGCTGTCTTATGAGGCGCCCCGCCCTTTCGGCCGCCCCCTGCACCTGTTCGGCGTAGGTCTTGAGGGACGGCTGCTCTTCGAGCTTTTCCGCGAGGATTTCGGCGTTGCCCAGAATCCCGGCCAGAATGTTGTTGAAGTCGTGGGCGATGCCGCCGGCGAGCTGCCCGATCGCCTCCATCTTCTTGGACTGCTGGAGCTCCATCTCCTTTTCGCGCAGCAGCGCCTCGGCGCGCTTTTCCTCCGTGATGTCCTCGATGATGCTGAGGATGCACGGCTCGTCATCCAGGATTATTCTCTCGGCGTGGTACCGCCCCTGGAAATGCCTGCCCTTTAACGACATCCCTTCGGGTTCGAGGTTCCTCGCCCTTCCGTCTCTTTTTACCGTCTGCACCATCTTCCGGCGGTCGTCCGGATTCACCCAGAAGCCCAGTTCGCTGGCCGTGTGCCCGATCACCTGCTCGCGGGAGCACTCAAAGAGCCGCGTGAAGCTTTCGTTCAGCTCGATGAAGCGTCCGTCCTCGATTCTGGAGAGCGACATCGCCATGGGGCTCGATTGGAATACGGTCCGGAATTTTTCCTCCGCCCTGCGGTGCGCGGTCACGTCGAAAATGTATCCCATGATTTCGACGAGGCGGCCGGATGAATCGAAAATCCCTATCGTGTTTTCGAGGCAGCGAAGCTCGCGGCCGTCGCTTGACCGGTAAGTCTCCTCCTCCATCGTTAGAATTTTTTTCTGCTTGAGCCGCTCAAGAAATTTTTCTCTGCCGCCCTTTTGCAAATAGAATTCTTCCGGAAGCGCGGCCAGGGCGGCCTTTTTATCTTTGAACCCGAAAAGCTTGACGAAGGCTTCGTTGCAATCGAGGATGCGCCCCTGCGGTATGGAGACGTAATTGGCGGCCACGTCGCCTTCGAAGAATCTCCTGAAGCGGGCCTCGCTCTCCCGAAGAGCCTTCGTGCTTGCCTTGACCGCCCTCCTAAGGGTGAATACCCACGCCGCGCCGGTCAGGATGATCGCGAGAAAAACGATCAGGAGATTCCGTTCCCACGCCGCCAATGGTGGATGCTTGAGGCTCAAGTCGCGTCCCGTCCACTTCAAAAACAGGGCGGAAAGAGTCTCTTTCGGGATGGCATCGAGCCCTTTCTGCAAGATCGGCAGCAGCTGTGCCCTGTCGCGCGGCACCGCGAAGTGTTCGGCGCTTTCGTAAAGCGGCGTGGGCAGAATCTTTATGTTGGCGAGTCCGTTTTCCCTCGCGACGGTCGCGCCCACGGCCAGGTTCTCGAGAAGAGCGTCCGCTTGTCCCATTGAGACCATCACAAGGCCGTCGTGGGCGTTGGGCACGGCAACGATTTCTATTTCGGGGTGGTGGTCCGCCAGCCAATCGTGAGATCCGGAATTCGCCTCAACCGCGACCCGCTTGGCGCGCAGATCCGAGATGGATGAAATCCCGGCTCGGGAATCGTTAACGAAGAGGACGTACGGCGACGACATGAAGGGGCGCGTGAAGAGCAGGTACTTTTCCCTCTCCGGCGTGCGCAGAACCGTCGTCAGGACGTCGATCTTGCCCTCTTTCGCCGCCGCGATCACGCCGGACCACGCCTGGTAACGCACGGTCTTGACCTCGGCGCCGATGTTTCTTGCGGCCATTTCGAGAAGATCGGGGGCGATGCCCACCGCGCTGCCGTTCTCGTCGAAAGACTCAAAGGGAGGGAAGGCGGGGTCTGGCGCGTAGATCAAAGGCCCGTGGGCCTTGAGGTAGGCCCGCTCTCCGGCCGTCAGGTTGGTAGACGGCGGCCCGCCGTTTGGATTGCCCTCCTTCTGGCCGTGGCCGCACGAGACGAGAAGCAGGGCTGCACACAGCGCGCAAACAAGCGGCGGAATGAAACAGTGGCCTCGAATGGAGCGCGTCATCGTTGCACTCCCCAGCATATAACCTCTGCAAGTATAATGCTCCGCTTCCATCAATGCCACACTTCTGGAAAAGCATCTCTTCGTTTTCCTGTTGGCCGGGCGTTGGTACCGCAAGCGAAATACCTTCTCGGTCCAAGTCACAACCTGCTTCCATGTGGTAAGCTTTCTTTCGGCCGTTTTAGCGGCCGCGGAGGATTTGATGACGAAAAGATTGTTGCTTGCCGCGTCCCTCTTGTTGTTCGCCCCGGCGCTGCTCACTTCAGCCCAGACGGCCGAGCCCGCCAAGCCTCGCGCTTTCTACGCTCCTAACCCGGAGGACCCGGTCCTCAAGGAGATGGAAGCGCGAGACAGGAAGCAGGCGGAGGAGGCGCAAGCCAAGACCGACGCCATCGTCAAGGAGCAGGAAGCGAAAAAGGAGAAGGAACAGGACGAGCAGAAGGCCCTTCGCTTCGACATGAAGGGGATCCGCCACCCAAGCTCGCCCTCGGACTTCAAGGTCCAGGGGTGGCACTTCCCTCCAGTCGCCCAGTACCTAACCGGCACCTGCTGGGCCTTCTCGACCGTTTCCTACTACGAGTCGGAAATCAAAAGGCTCACCGGCAAGGAGATCAAGCTCTCCGAGATGTGGACCGTCTATTGGGAATACGTCGAGAAGGCGAAAGGTTACGTCGCCACCCGCGGGAATTCCGTTTTCGACGAGGGTTCCGAGAGCGAGGCCGTGCCGAGGGTGTGGAAGAAGTACGGCGTCGTCCCGGAGTCTTCTTACAGGGGAGTGCTGGCCAGCGACGGGCGCTTCGACCACGCGC
>JBBINO010000001.1:0-35439 GCA_037443845.1 Acidobacteriota bacterium | reverse complement strand
CCGGAGTCTTCTTACAGGGGAGTGCTGGCCAGCGACGGGCGCTTCGACCACGCGCCGATGGTAGAGGAGATGAAAGCCTACCTAGCCTTCTGCAAGGCCAACAACTATTGGGACGAGGCGCAGATAGTGGCGGCGATAGAAGGAATTATGAACAAGACGATGGGCGCGCCTCCGACGGAAGCCAGGTGGGAAGGAAAGAGTTACTCCCCCAAGGAGTTCCTGGCCGGCGTCTGCGGCCTTGACATGGACGACTACGTCCCGTTCATCTCCACGCTACAGGCCCCTTTCTGGACCAAGGCCGAACTGAAAGTGGAGGACAACTGGTGGCACGACTCGGAGTACCGCAACGTCCCGCTCGGCGTTTTCTATGACATCATACTGAAGGCGGTCAAGGCGGGTTCGACGCTGGCGATAGGCGGCGACGTGAGCGAGCCCGGATACAACGGCTACGAGAAGATCGCCGTCGTGCCGGACTTCGACATACCGCCCGATATGATCGGCCAGAGCGCCAGGGAGCTGCGGATAGAGAGCGGTTCGACAGCCGATGACCACGGCATCCATCTCGTCGGCTGGACCAAAATGGACGGGCAGGACTGGTTTTTGATAAAAGATTCGGCCCGCGCGGCGCGCAAGGCGCCCCCCGAAGGCTACCTTTTCTACAGGGGCGATTACGTCAAGCTGAAGATGCTCTCCTTCACCGTCAACAAGAGCTTCGTCAAGGACGTGCTGGCGAAATTTCCCTTGAAGTGACGAATCCCGGCCGGCGAACGGCGGCGGCGTGCAGCCATGCGCGGCCACCGTTCTCCGGCAAGGGCGAAAGGCTACACGCCGATTTATTGTCATTCGCCCTGGGAGTTGATTGTGACTTGGGCCTCCGGAAAGGCGCGAGCCTGAATGCCTATGACCGGGGACTGACCCGGAAGGAAATGAATCTCCTTGATATCCTGCGCCTCTATCGACCTGCGCCGAAGGAGGGCGCGCACCACGGCCTTCACCTGGTGTTTGCCCGCGGGCGCCTCGAAGACGCGGGACTCGCGAAAGCCCAGGCGGCCGTCAACCATCCTGCGCGATATGAATGGAAGGTCCAACTCCTGCCGGCCGTCAACGAAAAGCGAGAGCCGCCCCTCCGGCAGCCGCGTTTCGAAAATCACGGTCACGGAACACTTCTTCGCCTGCGCGCTCTTCGGCCCTTCATTGCCGCGGCCAGCCTGATTTTCGGCTTTGCCCGGCCCGGCGCCTGGCTGTGGTTTCGGGGGCTCATCCTGTCTGGACTTGTTAAGCGCGGCCGCCGTCTGAGCAGGTGGCTTCTTCCCGGAACCGGCCGCCAGGACCACTCCAAGAATGAATGCCACCGCCACGGCCGTCACGCCAAGAATCAGAAGCGCGGCAAACAAAAGCCCCCTTTTGCTTCCTTCATCTTCGGCGGGCGCGGTCACTACCGTCTGGCTCGCGACGGTGGAAGCCCCCGCCTGCGCCGTTGATGGAACCGGTAAAATCACGGCGGCCTGGGAAGCCGGCTGGATGCGCCCGCTGGCTGGAGCCAGATCGAGCGTCGCCTCGGAAAGCGCCTCAGCCGCGCGAGTCTGCGAGAAGGCGTCGTCGAGTGCCCTTACGAGCGAGTGGCCGTCGGGGTAGCGGCCCGGCGGCTCCTTAGAGAGCATCTTCTCTATTACCGAGGCTAGAGCCGGGGGAATGGAAGCGTCCAAAGGCATCGGCTCGGCCTGCCCGTGGACGATGTGATAACAGACGCTCGAAATCGTTTCGCCCTTGAACGGCCTTCTACCGGCGAGCATGAGGTAGAAGACGACGCCCAGCGAGAAAAGGTCCGACCGGCCGTCCAGGGGTTCCCCGAGAACCTGCTCGGGGCTCATGAAGAATGGGGTGCCTAGGATTTCTCCGGTGCGGGTCAACTCGCTCGTCGTCACGTGGGCCACGCCGAAATCGGCGATCACGGCGCGTCCTGTGCCGCTTTCGATGAGAATGTTGTCGGGCTTGATGTCCCTGTGGATTATGCCGTGCTCGTGAGCGTAAGCGAGCCCTTCGGCCACCTGCCTCGTGACGTGGACCGCCTCCTCCACGCCAAGGCGCCCCTCTTCCTTGAGCCGCTTGGCAAGGCTGGTACCCTCTACGAATTCCATGGCCATGAAGGGGACGTCGCTTTCCACGCCGACGTCGTGGATCGTGACTATGTTCGGGTGGTGGAGCACTCCGGCGGCCTGTGCTTCCCTGAAGAACCGTGCTTTGAACTCGGCGAGCTGGTCTTGAGACAGCAGGCCCGAGAGGGTCACCGTCTTTATGGCGAGCGTGCGGCCGATAAGGGGATCCCTTGCCTTGTAGACCACACCCATGGCGCCGCGGCCTATCGTTTCGACAATCGTATAGCGGCCGATCTTCTCCGCCGTGCTCTCCATGGGTAAAGATTAAGCCAAACCGGCCAAAAAAGGCAATGGGAGGAGGAAGTTCATGAAGGCGGCGCGCGCCGCGGGATCGCAATCGGGTGCCCCTGCCGGGCGCTCGGACTTGACGCAAGCCCCCCCCGGTCCCTATATTCAGACCGGAGGTGAAGGTGTTTCTTCAGGTGCGTGTACAGGGCCTCTTTCTCGATCCAATCACCGAAAGGCCGATACTCGTGCTGAGGCACGAGGAGGGCAACCGCTTTCTTCCCATCTGGATAGGCGCCCCGGAGGCGAACGCCATAGCCTTGAGGCTGGAGGGGGTCGAGGTTCCGAGGCCGATGACGCACGATCTCATGCAGGGAATGCTTGAAAAGCTTTCGGCCAAGATCGCCAAGGTGTTGATATGCGACCTGCAGGAAAACACCTATTTCGCCCAGATCGTCCTCTTCGCCAACGGCAAGGAGACCATCGTTGACTCGCGCCCCTCGGATGCGGTCGCCCTGGCCGTCAGAACCGGAGCTCCGATTTTCGTGAGGGAGGAAATCTTTGACCGGGCCACGAAAGCCGAGGAGCCGACCAACGCCGAGGAACAGGTCCAAAGGTGGCTGGAAGGGCTGACGCCGGAGGACCTGGGGCGGTACGAGATGTAGCGCCGTGGGCACCGCGACTCCGGCGCTTCGCGCTCTCTTTTTCTGCGCAATAACTTACAAAGAATACGAGGCCGCCGCGAAGGCTAAGGAGGCACTTCAGCCCATCCTTGGCGCGGCGGCCGCCGAGATGGAGCCGTTCCCCTTCGTTTTCACAAGATACTACGAGGATGAAATGGGGACCGGCCTTTGGAAGACCTTGCGCCTGTTCTCCCATCCAAAAGGCCCGTCGGAACTGGCGAAGGTCAAGCTGGAAACGAACGCGATCGAGGCGGCGCTCGCTTTGCCTGGCGGCAAAAGAAGAGTCAACCTCGACCCAGGCTACATCACCATGGCAAAAGTCGTGTTAGCCACGACCAAGGATTTCAGCCACAGGGTCTATCTGCGCGACGGAATTTACGCCGAAGTGACGCTGTCGGCAAAAGGCGGCGCGTTTCAGCCCCATCCTTGGACCTATCCTGACTTCAAACAGGAAAGTGTGCGACAATTCCTCTGGGGAGCCAGAAGCTTCTTGGGCGCTTCCGGTTCCTTGAAGGAGGGGTGACATGGCTTACATGGGAGGCTCGGCCTATGCCATGGCCAACTCGCTGATGGAGGGTTACCTGCTGCCCTCGCCTACGACGCTCAAGCGCCTCTCCATGGATGAGCTTCGCACCCTTCAGTTTGAATTGGACAAGCTGGCCAAGGAACAACGCTCGGTCGTGCCCGACCAAACCGACACCCTCGCGCTCCAAAAGCGAAACCAGCGGATATTGAAGCTCAACCAGGCAACGATGGTCATAAACAACTTCCTTCAGCTCCGCCAAAAGGGGCTGGCCTGAACCCGGAGGCGGACGGCCGGCGACGTTGCTCTACCGTGTCAAATTGAGCCTGGTCCTGCCAGTTTGGCGCGCCATGGCCCTTCTTGATGCGAGCCATTTTGATATGGCACATCTGGCAAACGTAACAGATGCACGCTTTTGCGCGTAGCGTGCAGTAATGGCACTCCGCTTGCTTGGATTTCACTAGCGGAGGCTCAGCCGCGCTTTAAGGGAGGGGGCGAGCATGGCCGTTATAACGATTTCAAGAGGCACGCTTTCCGGCGGCAAGGCGCTCTCCGAGTGTCTTGTCAAATGTCTTGGGTATCGTTTTCTCGATCGCGACATGGTCATAGCCCACGCCTCGGCGTGCGGCGCCTCGGAGGAGAAGCTCCGCGAGGCCATCGAGAAGCCGCCGAGCTTCTGGGACCACTTCAGCGAAGAGAAGCGCCACTACATGATCATGTTCCAGGCCTGTCTTTCCGAGCAGGCCAAGCAGGATGGCCTGGTGTACCTGGGAAACGCCGGTCATCTGCTTCTTCACGGGATCAGCCACGTTATTAGGGTCAGGATAATAGCCCCCTTAGAATTCCGCATCGGCGAGGTTCGGCAGAAGTTCGGCATGAGCCGCGAAAAAGCAATTTCCTACATCGAAAAGCAGGACCACGACAGGGCTGAATGGACGCGATTTCTCTATGGCGTTGATTGGAGCGATCCGGCGCTTTATGACGTAGTGCTCAATCTTCAGCGCGTCACGATCGAAGAGGGCTGTCGGTTCATCTCCTCGATGACCAAGGAGAAATCCTTCTTGGCGACGCCAGAGTCTCTTGCCGCCATGAGCGACTTCGCCCTTTCGTGCCGAGTGAAATCCGCACTGCTGCTCAACCCTGAAATCGAGCCGCTCTTAATAGACGTGGTCGCGCGAAATGGCGTCGTGGCGCTGAAGGGCAAGGTGAGGACGCGCAAGCAGTGGGAAACGGCCGAAAGCACGGCGCGAAACGTCCCGGGAGTGGAGCGGCTCGCTACCGAGGAGTTGATTCAGGCGCTGGACAGGTGACGTAAGCAGGCTGATGAGGGCGCCCGTCAGCGCGCGCGGGAGAGACGCGAAAGCCATTCGTGGGGGGGATTGATGGAAACGCCGCTCGCGCTCTTTTCCCAAAGCAAGGGTTACCGCTGGTACGTGCTGGGGACGGTCCTCATCGGCGCCTTCATGTCGGCGCTCGACGCCAGCATCGTAAACATCGCGATTCCGGCAATCAACGTCAGCTATCACTCGCGCATGGGCGTCGTCGAGTGGGTCTCGCTATCGTACCTTCTTACCTTGACGCTGCTCCTTCCCGCGATGGGGCGGCTTGCCGACATGCTGGGGAGAAAGCCGCTCTACAACGCCGGCTTCGCGCTGTTTACCGTCGGCTCCTATTTCTGCGGGGCGGCAAGCGGAATCGTGGGCCTTATCATTTGGAGGATCGTCCAGGCGATGGGCGCCGCGCTGCTGCAATCCAACAGCCTGGCGCTCATAACGCAGATATTTCCGGAGCGCGAGCGGGGCCGCGCAATCGGCATCCAAGGCGCCGTTCAGGCCGCCGCGATGTCCTTCGGGCCTTTCATCGGCGGAATCCTCGTCAAATATTTTTCCTGCCAGGCGATCTTCTACGTCAACGTCCCCATCGGGCTTGCCGGGACGCTGGTGGCCTGGCTCGTGCTCCCGCGTCCGGCGCCTCGAAAAAAGGGCCTTTCCATCGATTACTTCGGGGGCATTCTATTTTCCGTCTCCCTGGCGTCGTTCATGATGGTGCTCACGCAGGTGACCGCCGACAACTGGTTCTCCCACAACAAGGTCCTCCTTCTTTTGCTCGCCGCCTCATGCCTCGCCCTCTTTTACCTGGCCGAGCGCCGCACCGAGGAGCCCTTCATCAAGCTGGCCCTTTTCAGAGAACGCAACTTCACGATCGGAAACATCTCCGGGATGCTCTCCTACATAGCCCTTTTTGCGCCGATGTTCCTTCTGCCATTCTACCTTGAGAAAATTCTCAAGTTGGCCCCGGACAGGGCCGGATTGCTGCTGACGCCGGTTCCGATGGCACTTGCCGTCGTGGCTCTTTTCAGCGGCTACCTTTCCGACAAGTTCGGAGTGCGGCTTTTTACGGTAGGCGGAATGCTGCTCACCGCCGCCAGCCTCTTCGCGCTGAGCACGCTTCATCACGATTCTAGCGTGTTCGGCCTCACGTGGCGGCTGGCGCTTCTGGGCGTCAGCCTGGGGCTCTTCACGCCGCCGAACAACCGCTCCGTCATGTGCGCGGCCCCGGAATCGGATTTGAGCGTCGCCGGCGGCCTGCTCAACATGATGCGAAGCCTCGGAATGATGTGCGGCGTGGCCTTCGCCCAGCTTATTTACAGTAATGAACTCCACGGCCTGATGGAGAGGGTCGCCAACGAATCAGAGCCCGTGACGCGCGCCCTGCGCCACCACGAGATGATGGTGAGCTACGACAAGGTCTACTTCACGATGATCTTCGTCGCCCTTGCCGCGGCCTTCCTCTCTCTGGTCAAGGAGCGCGAAGAGCTGGCCGGCCACAAAGCACGCGAAACGCCCCTGGAATTCTGAGAGGGAGTCCTCCAAACAACATGCGCCCGCGCTGGGGCGCCCGGCAAGCTCTCGAGAAAGTCGCGTGGGTGGCACGCCCCGCTTGACTTGGAGGCTCATGGCGGCATACTCTTGAGCCATGGCGGGAGCGGCGCTGGCGATCGGACACAATGTGCGAGAGGTCTTGGGCCGCATCGGCGAGGCGGCGCTGCGCTCCGGCAGGAATCCCTCCGAGGTCTCCTTGATGGCGGCCGTCAAGACGCGGAGCGCGGAAGAGATCGAGGACGTGGCTGGAGCCGGCGTGGCTTTCATCGGCGAGAACCGCGTCCAGGAAGGGGAGGAGCACATCAAGGCCATCTCCCCGGCGGTCAGGGCGAAGTGCGAGATCCACTTCATAGGCCGCCTGCAGTCGAACAAAGCGCGGAAGGCTCTTCTGGCCTTCGACTCGATAGATTCCGTGGACTCGCCGGATTTGGCCAGGCGCCTTTCGAGAATCGCCGGCGAAAATGAGGTGAAGAAGAACGTAATGATCGAAGTCAATTGCGGCGAGGCGCAAAAAGGCGGTGTCGGCGCGAGCGGCGCGAGAGCGCTCTGCGAGCTCGTCTTCGAGCTGCCAGGGCTCGTACTGACCGGGCTGATGGCCGTCCCGCCGGTTGAAGCTGACCCGAACGAAACCCGGCCCGTTTTTCGCGAGATCAAGAAACTTTTTGACGCGGTTCGCTCCTCCCACCCCGCGCGGGAGGCGTTTGTTTTCCTGTCCATGGGCATGAGCAACGATTACGAAGTCGCCGTCGAGGAGGGCGCCACGCTGGTTCGCGTGGGCACCGCGCTCTTCGGCCAGAGGAGGATGCCATGACTGCCCGCCACACCCTTTCGCCCATCGAGATACAGAGCCACTCATTCCGCAAGGTCATGCGGGGCTTCGACCCGGAGGACGTGAAGCTCTACTTGGCCGCGGTCGCCGAATCCTACCAGGAAGTGGTCCTTAACAACGCCAGGATGCAAAAGGAAATAGAGACGCTCTCAGCCAGCCTGGATGAGTTTCGCCGCCGCGAGAATCTCTTGAAGGAGGCGCTTTACCTCGCCCAGAAGACCGCCGACGAAGTGAAGGCGCAGGCTCTGAGGGAGGCTCAGAGCATCGTCGAGGAGGCACAGGTCAAGGGCGAATCGGCGCTGCAGGATGCGCAGATCAGGTCTCACGAGGTCGAGCGACAGATCATGGATCTGAAACTGGAGCGCGAGAACCTTCTAAGCTCGATCAGGGACATGGTTCGCCGCGTCGGCGCGCTAGTCGAGGCCGTGGAGGAGAAAAGGTCGGGAGAGAACGCGGTCTCGTTTGGAAAAGGCTCTTGATGACGGACTTTGATCTGCTGATCGGCCCCATAGGCTGTCTGGTCCCGTGCCACCAGGATGGGCCGAGGAGGGGCGCCTCGCTTAAAGACCTGCCGGTCATCACCGGCGGCGCCGTGGGAGTCAAGGAAGGGGTCATCGGATACGCGGGGCCGTGGCGGGAGGTGAAAGGCGCCTCAGCCTCGCGCCGCCTGGATGCGTCAGGCTGCACCGTAATGCCTGGATTTGTTGACTCTCACACGCACCTCCCCTTTCTGGGAGACCGCGCCGGCGAGCTTGTCATGCGGCTGAAGGGCGCCTCCTACATGGATATAGGGAAGGCGGGCGGCGGAATCCTGTCCACGATGCGCTCCGTGCGCGACGCCACGTTCGGCCAGCTTCTCGCCTCTGGCCGCGATCACGCTAGGCGCTTGTTAAGCCACGGCGTGACCACGTTCGAAGCGAAGAGCGGCTACGGGCTCAGCCTTGAAAGCGAACTGAAGCAGCTTGAGGTGATAAAGGCGATGGGCGGCGAAGGCCCCCAGCGAATAGCGGCGACGTGCCTCTCGGCCCATTTCGTTCCGCCCGAGTTTAAAGGCTCGCCCGACGGCTACGTTGACTTGATTTGCGGCGAGATTCTCCCGGCCGTAGCAAAAGAAAAGCTCGCGCGCTTTTGCGACGTCTTCTGCGAGGACGGCGCGTTCACGCTGGAACAGTCGCGCCGCATTCTGAATCGCGGGAAGGCCCTCGGCCTGCTACCCCGGCTCCACGCCGACGAGATAGAAGATACTGGCGGGGCCTCCCTGGCCGCCGAAGTAGGGGCGGTCTCGGCCGACCATCTCCTCGCCGCTTCGGAAGAGGGCATCGCGAGAATGGCCGCCGCCGGCGTCTGCGCGACGCTCCTTCCCGCGACCGCGTTCTACCTGAGAAAGCCCTACGCCAAGGCGCGCGCCTTCGTTGAGGCCGGCTGTCCGGTGGCGATTGCCTCGGACTGCAACCCAGGTTCGAGCTATACGGCGAACGCGCTGATGGTCCTGACGCTCGCCGTTTTTGGAATGGGCCTTATGCCCGAGGAGGCGATCTGGGCGATGACCCTCAACGCCGCTTACGCCCTTCGGATGGACGGGGAAGTGGGCTCCATAGCCCCCGGCAAAGCCGCCGACATCTGCATCTGGGACGTCCCTTCGTACCTCCACCTTTTCTACCCATTCGCCGAAAACCCGCTTCGCGCGGCCATCATCGGTGGAGTAGTGCGAGAAGCCAGAGAGTTAGGAAGCTAGAAAGCAGAGGCGCGCCGCCGCGCGGGACAACGCCTTGTTCCGCCTTTCTTGCCCTTCTCACCCTTCTCACACTTTCCACCGTTTTTGCGCAAGCCGCCCCGCCCTTCGCCTTTTCCTCTTTCGCCTCGCCAGCCGAACGACGCACGGCGCGGCCAAAAAAGTTCAGCCCGCTTGCTTTTTTGCTTCGCCGGCGGGGCCGTGGCAGCCTTTGGTAGGGCAGGCGATGACCGTGTCGCCGCCGCGGCGCTTTTCGACGAGGTAAGGGCTTTGGCAGATGTTGCAGGCGCCTTTAACCGGCTTGTCCCACGAAAGGAAGTCGCATTTGGGATAGCCCGTGCAGCCGTAGAAAATCTTGCGGCTCTTGGAGAAGCGCTTGGCCAGGGGCTTCCCGCACTTGGGGCAGGGGACCTCGATCGCCTCTTTTTTGATGTACTTGCATTTTGGGTAGTTTGAGCAGGCGACGAAAGCTCCATACCGCCCATGTTTTTTGACGAGCGGGCCCTTGCACTCGGGGCATTTCTCCTCGAGGATCTCGTCCTGGTGTAGGACCGCCTTTCCCTCCTTGTCCCGGCGGACCTTCTTGGTATTCTTGCAGGAAGGATAGTTTTCGCAGGCGAGGAAAGCGCCGAAGCGGCCCTGTTTCATGACCATCTTGTGGCCGCACTTTTCGCATACTTCGGCTCCCTTGGGCACTTCCATCACGACTTCATCGGCGAGGGGCCTGGTGCTCTTGCACTCAGGGTAGCCGGAGCAGGCGAGGAACTTTCCGAACTTTCCGACCTTCAGCACCATAGGGCGGCCGCACTTCTGGCAGACTTCGTTGGTGGCTTCGCCGCTAGTCCTCAAGTTGGCCATCTCGCCCTCGGCCGCCTCCAACTCCTTGGAGAATCCCTTGTAAAACCGCTTCAGAAGCGCGAGGCGCGGCTCTTTGCCCTCCTCCACCTTGTCCAGCTCGGCCTCCATGGAGGCCGTGTAACCTATGTCGAAAAGCGACGGGAAATGCTTGACGAGAAGCTCGCTGACGACCTGGCCAAGGCCGGTCGGCTTCAGCCAGGCCTGCTCCTTCTGTACGTAGTCGCGGTCTTGGATCGTGGAGATGATCGCCGCGTAGGTTGAGGGGCGGCCTATGCCGTTCTCCTCCAGAGCCTTGACCAGCGTTGCCTCCGTGTATCGGGGCGGAGGCTCGGTGAACTTCTGTTCGGACTGGAGGTCAAGCAGCGTGAGAGGCTCGCCTTCCTTCAGTGGCGGTAGTGCGCCCTTGCCCTCTCCCTCTTCCTCAGCCTCCGCTTCGTATGCCGCCTTGAAGCCGGGGAAAACGAGCACCGATCCTTGCGCGAGAAAAGTCGCTCCGCCGCACTCGATCTGGGCGCGCGTGTTGTCGAAAAGGGCGTCGGCCATCTGGCTCGCCACGAACCGCTTCCAGATGAGCTTGTAAAGGGCGTACTCCTCGCGCCCCAAAAATTCCTTCACCGAATCGGGCGTCCTGGTGACGTCCGTCGGGCGTATGGCCTCGTGGGCGTCCTGGGCGGCCTTGGCGGGAGCGTAGAAGCGTGGCTTGGGAGGAACGTGATCCTTGCCGTAAACCCCTGCGATGAAGTCGCGAGCCTTTTCGACCGCCTCTGGAGAGAGGCGGGTGCTGTCCGTGCGCATGTAGGTGATGAGGCCGGCCGTTTCGCCTTTCGCCAGGTCCACCCCCTCGTAAAGTTTCTGGGCGACGGACATCGTCCTCTTCACTGGGTATTTAAGCATCCTGGCCGCTTCCTGCTGGAGTTTGCTCGTGGTGAACGGGGGGAGGGGCGAGCGCTTCTGCCTCTTCTTTTCGACGCTCGCGACGCTCCACGGCTTGCCTTCAAGCGACGAGCGTAGGGCGGCGTTTTGCTCGGCGCTCTCGATGTTCGCCTTCTCCTTCGCCACGTGGGTAAGGCGGGCCTGGAACGGCCTCTTCGCCTCGCCTTCGAGCGTCGCGCCCACGGTCCAGTACTCGCGTGGCTGAAAGGCGCCTATCTCGGCTTCGCGCTCGCAAATCATCCTGAGCGCTACGGTCTGGACTCGTCCGGCGGAAAGGCCCTTCTTCACCTTGTCCCACAGAAGGGGGCTCACTTTGTAGCCGACGAGCCTGTCTATGATCCTCCGTGCGATCTGAGCGGAAACCTTGTGAGGATCTATTTCTTGCGGCTCCTCGATAGCCTTCTTTATCGCAGAGGCGGTGATCTCGTGAAAGAGGACTCTTGAGACGGGCTTGTTCGTGTCCTTCAAAATCTCCCCGAGGTGGTAGCAGATGGCCTCGCCCTCCCGGTCGGGGTCGGCAGCGAGAAGGATTTTGTCGGCCTTCTTGGCGGCGCCGTGGATCTCCGAGACGACCGCCTTCTTGCTCGGAAGGACCACGAAGCTGGGCGCGAAATCTTTCTCGACCTCCACGGCTATCTTCTTGTCTGGCAGGTCGCGGACGTGGCCCATGGAGGCTTTGACCTGAAAATTTTTGCCGAGGTACTTGCCGATTGTCTTCGCCTTGGCGGGAGATTCAACGATCAGTAGCGTGGAGGCCATTTTTCCCCTTTTCTTGGCTGGCGCGCGAAGCGGCCGGGAGCCGCATTCGCCGTCAGCGCGAAGTTGCGCTCGCCAGGGCGTAGCGCATCCCCGGCAATTCTACACAGGCGCCAGCAATTTTCAACTCCATAAGAAGGGCCATGACCTTGGAGGCCGGCCAGCCCGTCTCCTCGCAGAGATTGTCTATGGTCTTGGGTTCGTCAGGCCGGAGCCTTCGCACAAGCGCTGACGCCTCCCCTTCCGGGAGCGAGCCAATTTCTTCAGGCCTGCTGCAAGGGCGCAGGGCGCTTTTAAGGCTCGCGGGCATCTCTTCCACGATGTCCTCCACCCGCTGAACAAGTTTGGCGCCTTTTTGGATCAGCGTGTTTGGCCCGGAGCCGGTTCTTGACGTGATGTTGTGAGGGACACCAAAAAGCTCTCTTCCTGTTTCAAGCGTGAAACGAGCTGTTACAAGAGAGCCTGATCTTCCATCTGCTTCAACAACAACGGTGCCCCAGGCTATTCCCGCTATGATTCTGTTTCGCACCGGGAAGTTTCTAGGGATGGGCGGAATGCCCGGAGGATTCTCCGTGACTATGGCCCCTCCGGCATTGAGGATCCGTCCGTAGAGGGCTTCATTTTCTTTGGGATAGACGATGTCGAGGCCGGTGCCCAGCACGGCGATTGCGCGGCCGTGCACCAGGATTGAACCTTCGTGCGCGGCCGCATCAATCCCGCGCGCCAGTCCTGAAACAACGGCGCAGCCTGCCTGGGCCAAATCGGCACCCAGCATTCTGGCGACGTTCTGCCCGTATACCGTGGAGAGGCGCGAGCCGACGACGGCAACCGCCGGCAGCTCGAAAACCTCCAAGGAGCCCCGCAGATAAAGGGCCGCAGGAGGGTCTGGAATCTCTCTGAGAAGCGCCGGGTACCGGCCATCGGGCCATGCCAATATTGACATTCCCGAGGCCATCGCCGCTTCGTCCTCCCGTCTGAATTTGTCCAGATCCAACTTGGCAAGGGCCTTGCTTATTTTAGGGTCGCTCCTGCGGGGGAGCTGGCCCGCCGCCAGCGAGGAGATCACCTCCTCATCCTGAAAAAGGCGGGCGCGATCGGAGGTTGATATGGACGTCAGACGGTTGAACGCCGAAAAGACGAAGGAATCTTCCAAGGCCGCTCCTTTCAAGCAGGCCCTAAAGCCTATACCACAAAGCAAGGCCAAGGCGCAAGACGCGCCCTTCGAGGCGGAGGCGGAAACTTTCCTGAATTCGCCATTGCCGTTGGCCATACCGGACGTCTCGGAGCAGGAATTCGAGGATACGGTCATGTGCCACTTCCCATTCCTTCGCTCGATGGCCCTGAAGATAACGAGGAACGAGGATGACGCCCAGGACCTTGTCCAGGAGACGATCTTGAGGGCGTACCGTTTCTACGACAAGTACGAACAGGGGACCAACTGCAAGGCCTGGCTCTACAGGATCATGAAGAACACCTTCATCAACAACTACAGAAAGACCAAAAAGCACCAGAACGAGACTTCGTACGAAGAGATCGAAGAGGTGCTGGACGCCGAAGTGGACGCTCCCGCCGCCACCGCCGACCCGCAGGCGAGCTTCGAGAACAGCCGCCTTCGGGAAGAGGTCGCCGAGGCACTGGAGGCTCTTCCCGGAGACTACAGGTCGGCCCTATCCCTTTCCCTCGTTGACGGCTTCTCTTATAAAGAGATAGCAAAACGGATGGGGTGCCCCATCGGGACGGTGATGTCGAGGATCCACCGCGGGCGGCTGATACTCAAGGAGAAGCTCAAGCCGATCGCGGAAGAGACGGGCTGGTGGCATCAGAACGAGGCCGCGCTAGCCTAAAGGACTTGTCACGAACGTCATTTTGGTGCATCTTATACCGAGGGCTGGAATATAAAGCCGCGCCGCCCACATTCTCTATACTTGGCGGCGTTGCTTGCGAGGCGCCCCGAAAGGATGGTTTCGTGATGAGCCGTACCGCAAAGATGGCAGTTCTATTGATGGCAGCGGCCTTCGTGGGGTTCATGGCAGCCGCCTCTTATTCATCGCCTTTGGCGCAATCGGCCGGCGTCGCGGTTGGCCAGAAGGCGCCCGACTTCAAGCTGGAACCGGTTGGCGGGGGGAAGCCGATGAGCCTCCAGCAGATTCACGGGAAGGCCGTCGTCGTAGTATTCTGGGCTACTTGGTGCCCTCCGTGCAGGCGAGAGATACCGGCGCTGAAGGACTTCTATCAGACGTACACCCCAAAGGGGGTCCAGGTCGTCACCGTGACGATTGATTTCAGGCAGACGCGCGAAGACGTCGTCCAATTCGAACAGAAGTACGAGCTGCCGTATATCGTCCTGTGGGACTCCGGCAACAAGGTGTCCGACGTCTGGGGAGTCGAAGGCATTCCGACCAACCTGGTCCTGGACGCGGATGGCATCGTGCGCTACCGTGGCCATGAGGTTGACGCGGAAATGGTCTCGGCGGTTGACTCGATCCTCAAGGGCGGGAAGGCGTAAAGTTTCGTGGCCCCCAAATACATCGGAGCCCACGTCAGCGCTTCAGGCGGGCTGGCAAATGCCCCCGCCAATGCAGCGGAAATAGGCGCGACCGCTTTCGCCCTCTTCGTCAAGAACCAGCGGCAGTGGAGCGCCCCTCCCGTCACGCGAGAGCAGGCGGACGCCTTCAAGCTTGCCTGCGAAAAACATGGCTTCGATCCAAGACAGATTCTTCCGCACGACACCTACCTCATCAACCTGGGAGCGCCGGACGCGGAAAACTTAAAAAAGTCCCGCTCCGCTTTCATTGATGAGATGCTCCGGTGCCAGGCGCTGGGACTTGAGATGCTCAACTTTCATCCGGGCAGCCATCGCGGCCTTATTACCGCCGACGCCTCGCTTCGGCTGATAGCCGAATCGGTGAACATGGCGCTGGATAAAAGCAGCGGCGTCACGGCAGTAATCGAGAACACGGCCGGCCAGGGAGGCTCGATGGGACGCACCTTCGAGGAGATTGCTTTCCTCCTGGATAAAATCGAAGACAAGTCCCGCGCCGGCGTCTGTCTTGACACCTGCCACCTTTTCGCGGCCGGTTACGATCTTAGATCGCAAGAGGCGTATGAAGAGACGATGGCCGCCTTCGATCGCGTGGTTGGCTTCAAATACCTCAGGGCAATGCACCTGAACGACTGCAAGCCGGAGTTCGGGAGCCGCGTTGACCGGCACCAGAGCCTTGGAAAAGGGACGATAGGCTTGGAGGCTTTCAGGATGATAGCCTTGGACGAAAGGCTGGAAGAGATCCCGCTGATTCTCGAAACTCCGGAGCCGGCGCTCTGGCCTCAGGAGATAACCGCGTTGAGAAATTTCGCGAAAAACGCTGGGGGCTCGGTCGTTTCAAAGCTTCAAGCAAGGCGCGCAGGACGGCCTTGACTTTGTTTCTTTCGGACGATATAGTCTTCACTCTTTTTGGGGGAGGAGCCCCGCGGGGGTTCTTCGATCCAGCGGCTTGATTGATTAAGGAGGTTTTATCCGATGGCAGACAGCACCTTGAAGGTCCCTGAAAACGTTCCTGGCAAATGGTTCGTAGATGAGAACTGCATCGCCTGCGATTCCTGCATGTCCATCGCCCCGGATCACTTCGCAATGGTCGAGGACGGAAGCCACGCTCACGTGACGAAGCAGCCCGAGACTCCCGAAGAAGAGCAGGCCTGCGCCGACGCCAAGGCGTCGTGCCCCGTTGACGCCATAGGCGACGACGGCGAGTAGCTTCTCGGCCGAAGCCTCTTGTGGGGCTGGAGCATCCTTTCGGAACAATTGGCGCCGGCGGGGGATGAGGGCGGCTGGAGTGTGGCCGCCTAAAGGCCCGTTCGGCTCGAAGGCGGCCCGCCCTCGCCGGCGGCGTCCCCCGTTTTCGTTTGTGGCGCGGCGCTTGCGGATGTAAAATCCTCGGATATGGAGGTGTCCATGGCCTCAAGACGTTTTTTCCTCGTCGTCCTCGCCGCCGTCCTTCTTGGAGCGGCCTCTTTCGCCCAGGAACTCAAGCAGGATTTCCGCATCGGCTTGCGGGCCGGGCCCGAGCAGTGGGCGCAGCTTCCCGAAATCATGGGATCGAACCCCATGGACAAGGCGAATCCGATGTCACTGACGCTGGCGATTCCGGCCTCGTGGGCAAAGGCCCCTGATTGGCAGGCCCTTCAAACCGCGCTGGCGGTCGCCGCTCCGAAGGACGAGGTCAGGCTCGCAGTCACGACCGAGCTTCCAGCCGGACCAGGGGACGAAGCTTCGCTCGCCTATCTGGTGGCCCTCTCGGAGCACGCGGCGCCATTCGCCGGAACCTTGGGCCTTTCGTTGCGCCAGGCGGACTTCCCGCAGGCCGTGCTGAACGATCCCGACCAACTGGCCCTGGTTATAAAGCGCCTCTCCAGCGCGCTGCGAGGAACTGGAAAGGGGCAGATTCTCCTAGGGGAGATGGACCAGGCTTCCATTTCACTTTTGGAGCCCCTCTATTCGAGAGACCTGCGCGCTTACGTGGACGGCTACAGCACCACGGCGGTCAACGGCTCGGGAGAGCCCCCGCGCGAATTCGTGGACTTTCTCCAGAAGTACCATCCGGGCGCGCAACTGTGGGTTCATTTACCCGAGGTACAGACGCCGATGGGGGCGCAGGTGCTTTCCCTGGCGGCTTTGAGCTCCGGCGCCGGCGCCGTTGACGTGCAAAGCCCCAACGCGAAAAACGTCTGGGAGGGATTGGCCCATCTCCGCTCCCTCATCTCGCCGGCGATGGGTGTCGGCGTCGTTACGGAAGCCTCTGGCATATGGTCGGAAGGAAAGTACCGCTCCGACATAGGCGCGCTCAATTTTCTGGACGTCAACACGTACGTCCAGGGCATGCTCCTGGTGGCGAACAGGGCTGGCTCGCAAAAGGGCGACCTTGACGTGGTCATACCGGCCATGGACGTCAAGGAGGCGATGGCCTATCCGCTGCCCTCATCGCCAGGGATCAGCCTCTCTTTCGATGTTGACAAGAAAGAGAAGAAGACCACGCTGAAAGTGCCGTGGCAGGGGACTCCGGTTCTCGTCCTCGTTTCCTGGCAAAAGCGGGACTTCGGCGGCGAGGGCCAGGTCACGGTGTCGGGAGAATACAGGATACCGGTCGAATTGATACTGGCTCGCTATCAGGCGGTCCAGGAGGCGGAGGATGTCCTCTGCGACAATTACGTCGCCGACGCGCAAGTTGACTACCACTTCAACCTGCCCGGGTCCACTGGAAGCCTCGACGTCACCTTCAAGAACACCTTCTTCTTCGAGAAGGGCGTAGGCGCGAGGTGGCTGCAGAACCAGCTTCTGGTGAACGGCGTGGCGTGGAAAGGCAAGACGATACCGGAGTTGCCGGTCATAGAGCCTGAAAAGGTCAACACGCTGCCGTTGGCTCTGACGCTCGGCCGGGACTACTCCTATAAATACCTTCGAGACGAGAACGTTGACAGCCACGACTGTTACCTCGTGGCTTTCATTCCGCTTCCCGAGGCGAAGGGGAGCTTGTACGAGGGCAAGGTCTGGATTGACAAAAAGAGCTACAAAAAAATAAGGATGTCGGTCCGCCAGACCGGGCTCCAGCCGCCCCAGGTGAGTAACGACGAGACCGACACGTACCAGCCGGTGGGGGCGGGCCAGGGCCGGACCTTCCAGTTGCTGACGAACGTGACAGGACAACAGATTTTTACGGTGGCCGGGCGAAGCGTCGTGGCCGAGCGGCAGATCAGCTTCTCCAGCGTGCGAGTAAACACGCCGGCTTTCAACGACGAGTTGGCGAAGGCCGAGGCGAGCAACAAGCCGATGCTTCAGGACACGCAAAAGGGGCCGCGCTACCTGGTCAAGAAGCCTGACGGCACGCGCGTCCTCCAGATGGAGCCCAAAACCAGCAAATGGCTCGCCGTGGCCGGCGCCTACTACGATGACAGCCTTGACTACCCGATCCCGCTCCTGGGCGTCAACTACCTGAACTACGACTGGCACAAGAAGAAAATACAGGTCAACCTTTTTGTCGCCGGGCTCGTGGACTCGCTTAGCGTCTCCAAGGCCGACCTCTTCCCAAAAATTGACGCGAGCGTCAACGCCCTGGGCTTCCTCATACCGTTCCAGGACAAGTACTACATCGCGGGCACGGAGGACAAGGCGCAGAGGATCAAGGTCCTGAGCGAACACCTCTCCGGCGGGCTCGGCTGGCGGCCGACCCAATTTTCGAGGCTCACGCTCGGGTTCGACACCTCCTACTACCGCTTCACGACCACCGGGGAGACGTCGCCCGCGTTCGTCCTGCCCAAGGACCACGGCGATTTGGCCTTCACGCTGAAGTACGACTATTCTAGGAGAGGGTGGCAGGCGGCGGGCGAATACGAGGGCCACCACCGGACGTCGTGGGAACCGTGGGGGCTCCCCGGCGAACACGCCGACGTATCCGCCCAGAAGAACTACGCCCTGTGGGACGCGACCTTCTCCAAAACCTTCTATCTTCCGAAGTTCCAGAAGATCGGTGCCGCCGTATCGTGGCTCGACGGGAAGGACCTGGACAGGTTCAGCCAGTACCAGTTCACCTACCTCGGCCGCAAATCGCTCTCCGGTTTTTCTGGCAGCGGCGTACGCTTCGACAAGGGAGCAACGCTCCGGCTTCTTTACGAGTTCAACGTCGCGGACGTCATCCGCTTTGGGATCAACGTTGACAGGGCGAGGGTCAAGCCGAACCGAGACGAGGACCTCTGGCAGAACCACACCGGCCTGGGCCTTTCGGGCGCCATAGCCGGGCCGTGGCAGACCTTCTGGACTCTCGACCTTGGTTATGCCATCCAGAGCGACATCCCGGCCGTGAGGCACGAGGCCACCGTCGCGTTGGTCGTTCTGAAACTTTGGTGAAGAGGCGCTATAATTAACCAGCGATCGCTAAAAGGCGGTCCGAAGAAGAGGAGAAGAGAATGAACCGTATCTTGGCATCAGTCGTAGCGGCCGCTCTAATGACGCCAGCCTTTTTCGTCGCGGCCCAGACGGCCGAAAAAAAGAAACCGGCCCAGTCGGTGGCTAAGAAGACGGCCGGTACCGCGGCACCGGCCCCTGAAGGCAAGCTGAGTTACGCCCTCGGGCAGGACATCGGGCGCCGCTTGAAAGACCTGAACGCGAACATAGACATGAAGATGTTTTCCAAGGGCGTCGAGGACGTGCTCAAAGGGAATCCGCCTTCTCTGAGCGATGAGGAATCGGCCAACACGCTCAAGGAATTCTTCGGCAAGGTCCAGGCCGACCAGGCACGAAAAGCTCAGGAGACGGGCGAGAAGAATCTCAAGGATGGCGAGGCCTTCTTGAAGGAAAACGGGACGAAGAAGGGCGTCATAACCACCGCGAGCGGCCTTGAGTATACGGTTTTGCAGGAAGGCACCGGCGCTTCTCCAAAGAGCACCGACACGGTCACCGTCAACTACTCCGGCAAGCTTCTGGATGGGACCGAATTCGACAGCTCTTACAAGCGCGGCCAGCCCGCGACGTTCGAGGTGTCGCACGTCATTCCAGGCTGGGTAGAGGGACTGCAGCTCATGAAGGCCGGCGGCAAGTACCGTCTATTCGTCCCGGCCAAGCTCGCCTACGGAGAGCGCGGAGCAGGCCAGGTGATAGGACCGAACGCGGTGCTTGTTTTCGACGTCGAACTCATGTCGGTAGCCCCGGCAGCGAAGTGACGGGGCGGCGAATGGCTCCAGCGCCCTCGTGGGTCGAGGAGATGCCGGCCTCCGTCACCGTGGCGGCGGCTGACGGAACGATAACATACCTGAACCGCGTGGCGCTGGAAACTTTCAAAGAAGAGGGCGGCGCTTCCCTGGTAGGGACGAGCCTTTTTGACTGCCACCCTGAGCCGGCCAGAAGCCGGCTCAGGGAGATGTACGCGGCCGAGATGCCGAACCATTACACGATCAGCAAGAAGGGCCGCAAGAAGATCATTCACCAGATCCCGTGGTTCGAGGCCGGCGAGTTCGCCGGTTTCGTGGAGGTCTCTTTCGTGATTCCCGAGGCGATGCCGCACTTCGACAGGGGATGATGCCTCCCCGGAGATGCCATGCTGAAGGACATCCGGCTCCACGGCGAGATCACGCAAGAAGTTGATTTCTTCGCCGTCCTGGCCGGCGAGAAGCTCACAGTCACCCATTTCTATGAGCTTGGCGAAGGCAAGGAAGGGCGAGAGGTCTCCTTCTTTCTTGCCGGAAGCTACTTCAAACTTGACCAGAAAGGCATCGCCTTTTCCGGCACCGGCGGGGCCGTCTCCGAGTACATGTTCGGCTCTCCAATGCCGCTTCACGACCTCGGCCACAAGGAAGTGGCCAACCGCCTCGTGCTCTTCGGAACGTTTGCCGGGACCGCCGGCCAGGGCAGGCTTGAGTTCACCCCCAACGTCAACGGATTCGTCTCCTACTCCAGCCTCTTTCTTGAAGGCAACGCGCTGGGGAACTCTTTCTTCCTCCTGAAGACGCCGTGGCCCTACTCCGTCAGGCGAACGCAGGAAGTGCTTTTAAGAACGCTGGGGCGTAGGCTGAAGCGAAGCTCGCACCCTGGCGCGGGGAACGACAGCGAGTTGGCCGCCGAGATATTGAAAGAACTTTCCGAGCCCGACGCGACGCTTCTTCTGTTGAGGCTGGCTCACCGCCCCCACCGCCAGTTCTACGATTTCGTGCGCGGTTACTACCTCAAGGAGGGCGAATGGGGCGAGCCCCAGGAGAAATTCGTCGCCGTCCTCGCCGACGAACTGGGGGTCGAGCAATACCAGAGAAAACGAATCGCCATAGACATCCTTTACAAGGCGGAGAGGAACCGGCCGATTCTGGACGAGTACAAGGATATCCTCGTTTCGGCGCTCGACGCCCCCCTGAACGAGGCGGCCCTGGGGCGCCTCAATACGCTGAGGGGAATGGCGGTCAGGCACGGCCTTCCACCGACGCTCTTCGACACGCTGGACGGGTTGCTGCCGGCCGCCGCGGCGGCGCGCGGCCAGGCGGAGGCGCCCTACCTTCGGCGCGTGCGGGAGATTCTGCAGGGCCTCTTCGAGCCGGGTGGCGAGGCGGCCAAAAAACTCAAGCCGGGCGAAGTGGCCGAGCTGCTTTCGGCCAAACAACGCGCCCACCACGGCCACGACAATGGCTTCGAGCAGGCCCTTCTCGATGCCGGCAGGCGCCTCGACGAGTACACGGCCACCACCGAGGACTACGGGCCTTTCGAGGCTTTCTCCGAGCTGCTGACGTACCTCGACAGGCTGGACAACGCCGAAGCCGTGGTCTCCCATCTCGTCTATATGGAGCACGCTTCAACTTCCGAGGAGAAGGTCCGTTCGCTGCTGGGCAACCGCGAGGCGTTCGAGGCATTGGAAACAGGCCTGTTCCAAAGGCTCGTCGTTGACGAGGCCAACAAGAACCCTTACGCCCTCGGTTATGGAAGGCGCAAGTTGAGCGTGCTTCTCGCCGGCTTGCAGATGGTCGAGCGGGGCGAACAGACCTGTTCCGAAGTCGCCGCGCGGGTGGAGAGGCTCGCCAAGGAGGAGCAGCTTCACGAGCGGCTCTATGGAGGCATAAGGCGCCGCCTCAAACAATTCTATTTCAACCTTTCAAACCCCGCGCATGTGAGGCTTTTGCAGGCCGACCTGGAAGCGGAAACCATCAAGCAGGGCCACTGGGCCGAAGGGGCGCTTCCTCCGGGGGCTTTTGACACCGCGCTCGAACAGGTGCAGCGCGAGACGGAGTACCTCAACAACGTCTATCCCAAAATTATCTCCGGCGCGGATGCGAGCTTGAGGGATCAATTCCTGGCCGAGTCCCACCTCGATCTCTACAAGGTGGAGGAGCTGGAACGCCAGTACAGGCAGGCCCACGGCCTCGAGGCTCAGAGCCAGGGCGGCGAGGCGTTTTCGTTCGAGGATTGAACGCCCTCCAGGCCGCTCTAATGCGCCAGGCGAACGGCTGCCTGACGCCTTCGGGCCCGTCAATTTCCGAAAAGCTTCCTGTCAAAGGTTCGGTACTGTACCGCTTCGGCGAGGTGGGCGGTCTTGATGTGCTCGCTCGCCTCAAGGTCGGCTATGGTCCTGGCGACCTTGAGGATCCGGTGGTGGCCCCTGGCCGTGATGCCGAGCGCCTTGAGCGCGGCCAGTAAAAAGCTCTCGGCGTCGGCCGAGAGGGGGCAGTGCTCCTCGACGCCCTTTTCGTCCATGTGGGCGTTGCAGAAGACGCCGTCCCTGCCGAACCTCTTCCACTGGGCCCGCCTGGCCGACGCAACGCGGCCGCGAATCGTGGCCGAAGTCTCCCCGCAGGGGGCCTGCCTCAACTCGCCGGGCGCGACGGAGGTCACTTCTATCTGAATGTCCACCCTGTCCATCAAGGGCCCCGAAATCTTCGCGAGGTACCTTGCTATCTGCTGCGGGGTGCAGCGGCAGCGCCTCCCAGGGTCGCCGTGATATCCGCAGGGACACGGGTTGCTTGCGCCGAGAAGCGTAAAGGCGGCCGGGTAGGTCAGCGTCTCCTTCGCCCGCGCAATGGTCACGTGCCTGTCTTCGAGTGGCTGGCGAAGGCTCTCGAGCACGTCCCTCTTGAACTCGGTGAGCTCGTCCAAAAACAGGACGCCGTTGTGGGCCAGGGATATCTCCCCGGGAAGCACGTTGGCGCCACCGCCAATCATTCCGGCGTAGGAGATGGTGTGGTGCGGCGCCCTGAACGGCCTGAGCGCGACTATGCCGCTGCCGGTTCCCTTTATCTCGCCGCGCACGGAGTGAATGCGCGTCGTCTCGAGCGCCTCTTCAAAAGCCATCGGGGGCAGAATCGTCGGAAACCGCTTCGCTAACATGCTCTTGCCGGAACCGGGAGGGCCCATCATGAGCACGTTGTGTCCTCCGGCGGCGGCGACTTCGAGCGCCCTCTTCACCTGAGCCTGCCCACGGACGTCCGTGAAGCACAGCCTGGACGGAGGGTCTTGAAGAATGTCGTCGTAACGGCGGTGGGGATGAAGTTCTATCGCCTCTTCGCCTCGCAGGAAGCGAACGCACTGGACGAGATCCCTGAGCGGGATCACCTTGCACCCCTCGACGACCGCCGCCTCTTCCGCGTTGGTGGCCGGGCACAACAGCGTTTTGCCAAGCTGCCTTGCCAGAAGCGCGACGGGAAGTATGCCCCTGACCGGCCTCAGGGCGCCGCTGAGCGCCAGCTCCCCGCTGAAGAGCAACTCCGCTGGGTTTTGGGGCGAAAGCTGCGCCGTCGCCGCCATCATGGCGCACGCTATGGCCAGGTCGTGGTGGGAGCCCTCCTTGCGGATATCCGCCGGGGCCAGGTTGACGGTGACCTGTTCGGCCGGGAACTGGTACCCTGAATTCAGGAGCGCCCCTTTGACCCGCTCCCTGCTCTCCTTGACGGCGGCGTCGGGCAGGCCTACCGTCGTGTAACAGACCATGCCGGGCTGGACGTCGGCCTCAACGTCCACCGGGACTGCCTCGATTCCGCGCAGGTCCGCGGAAAAGAGGCGCGCCATCATCGGGGGCTCTCCCGGTCAATCTCCAAAGGCGCGGATGATTCGCCTCCAGATGCCGTAAAGGCTTGAAGCTCGAACCTTGACCCCGCCACGGAGGGCTGGTTCAACAGCAGCCGGTAGCGGTTGAGGCCAGGGCCTTCTGAAGCGAAAGGGGGAGCTGCCGGCGACAGCTCGCTCTCCGGCCCCGCCGACTTGAAGAGGTACCCTGCCAGGCCGGGCGTTTCGGAGAGAAGCAGGTCGCAGACTCCGCCCGAGATCCGCGCTTCCTTTATTTGGAAAGGAGGATTGATATCCGACCACAGAGTTATCGTCACGCCGAAACCGGCGGGCTCTTCGCTTGAAGGGTTAAAGAGAAGAAGCCAGAGCGAATCGCCTCCGCGAGGCAGAAGGATGGACGAGCTTGAAAGCGAGCCAACGCCCACGGCGGGCGCGGCGTTCTCCTTGCCTCTGAAGACCGAAACTACGCGCAACTTCTCAGCCCCGGGGCCTCCCAACGCCTCCCCCCTGACCGACGAAGCCCAGAAGGGGACGGACAATTGCCACGCCGTGAAGCCTCCTGGCGGAAGGTCGTGGTCCACGACCCAGACCGCCGGAAGCGAAGAGGCATCCATTTGCAGGGCGCCCGAAGCGATCGCGCTTTCGGCCACCCACGCTACCATGCGGTTGAGGAAAGAAGGCCAATCCCCGCCTCGCGCCGTCACCGCCGACTTTACCCTGGCTCCGCCTTTCCCCGGAGGCAGAGCCTCCGGCAGGATAGAGTCATCGGCGGCCTCCTCAAGGAGAAACGCGTACCAGAGAACCGCCTCGCGGTCACCGGGAATCAGGCGGCCAGAAGCAACGGTGCGCTTGAGCGCTTCTTTAACCGGGGCGTCGTCCCCCAAGGCCAGAAGCCTCAAGGCGTCATGAGCCCCCTTCTGGCTTTCTGGCGAAAGCGTTGGTTCGCATTCGCCCCACATTGTTTCGAATATCTTCTCGGCTCCGGCGCCCGAGGAATCGTTAGCATCGGCTGGGCACGGCTGACCGAAAATGGTTGCCCATGCGCGCTTGAAGCCGTCTGCTACGGTGGCGCCGTTCGCCGCCTTTGGCTGAGAAAAGGCCGGGGCTGCGCCAAAGGCGAAAACCAGAAACGCGATAGCGGCAACCAGGCGCGGCTTCATGAGCCACTAATTCTGAACAGGTCCGCGCCAAAAGTCAAGCAGGGCGGGGCGGGAGAAAATGCGGTGCGGCCCGGGCCGCGGAAGCGGCGCCGGGCCATCCTGGCTTTACTTGGCCCAGTTCAGGGCGAACGGGACCGTTATCTGCGTGCCGCTCTTGGCATCGTCGTAGACCAGCTTGTAGGCGCCTCCCTTGGCGGGTGCCGGGTTCGGGAAGTAGAGGAGCGCCCTAAAGAAGGTCCGGCTGGGCACTTCGACTTTGTCGTAGAGCACCCTGGTGCTGCCCGGGTCGGGGAAGAAGCTGACGGTCCACAAAGGCCTGCAATCAAGGTAGTACATGCGGGCGTATTCGTAGTAGCTCCTTTCCGCCTTTATCCTGGAATAGTCCGCATGGACGAGGCCGCTCGAGTACCCCTTTACGAGTTCGTTGAACGAGGGCATCGCATGAGAAATCCCATCGGGACCGATCAGGGTAAACGAGTCCCGTCCGGCGTAGATGGTTTTGTGCTCCTTTCCGCCGAGCCATACCATCAGCGGTATGAACTTTTCCTGTCCCCTTTGGAGCGCCTGGTCGGTGTCAACAATCATGATCGTATCGCCGCTCCTTGCGCTGAAACCCGTCGCGGAGACCTTGTGAAATTGGTTTTCCGCCGCCACGGCGGCTACGACCGTGGCGATCGATATCAAGAGAATGATTTTTAGCGAGCGCATTGCGCGCCTCCTTTCGCCTATCCAAGGCTGAATATAGGTCCTTTATTTCAAGAGGGCAAGCGAAAATGGGTCAAGTTGGCATCACGGGGAGGGCCGATGCGGACAAAACCAGGAATCAGGGGAGTTCTTCCATCGTCACTACGGCGTGACAGGAGACGGCTTCGCCCGCGCCCTCCGGGCCGAGGCCTTCGGCCGTCTTGGCCTTGACGTTGACCATCTCTATGGCAAGCCCCAGAAGCGAAGCCAGGTTGGCCGTGATGGCCTCCCTGTATGGCCCCAGCTTGGGCTTTTCCAGAATGACCGTCACGTCGGCGTTGGCCGGCTTCAACCCGCGCTTGGCGGCCATCTCGACCGCCGCGGCGACGAAACGTCCGCTGTCGCAGCCCTTCCATGCAGGATCGCTGTCGGGAAAGTGGAGGCCTATGTCGCCCAGCGCGCTGGCGCCGAGGATCGCGTCGCAAAGCGCGTGAAGCAAGGCGTCACCGTCCGAATGGCCGAGCGGCCCTTTGTCCCAGGCGATAGGGACGCCGCCAAGCTTAAACTGGCGTCCGGCGACGAGCCTGTGGATGTCCCAGCCGTGGCCTACGCGCATCCCTTGCCCCCCAAGAGCGCCTCGGCGACCTGAACGTCTTCCGGGTAGGTGACTTTGATGTTCCACCTATCGCCCTTCACCCAAGCCACTTTTCCGCCGGCGCGCGTGACGTACGAGACGTCGTCGCTGCCTTCAAACCCCTCGGCGATCCCCTTCTCTAGCGCCTCCCTTAGAATGCCGTAGGGGAACGCCTGAGGCGTCATCGCCTGGACCATCTGCCTTCTGTCAACGCTCCCCGAAACGGAGGAATCCTCCACGACCCAAAGGGTGTCCACCGCCGGAACCGCGAGAAACGCTCCGTCGTTGCCGGGCAGGGCCCCGAGAAGGTCGCGGACCTCCTGCGCGGTGATGCAGGGCCTTGCGGCGTCATGGACGAGGACGATCTCGGGCGCGGCCCGCTCCATCGCCCTCAACGCGCTGAGGGCCGAAGCCGCGCGCGTGGCGCCTCCGGCCACGATCTCGCGCAAGGCGCCGCGAGGGTACGACGAGAGCGCTTTTTCAAGAGCGCTCGCGTGCAGCTCCGGGAAGGCCACGTATATCGCCGAAACTTCGGCCATCGAGGAAAAAAGGCGCAGGCTGTAGTGGATCATCGGGTGGCCGAGGATCGGAAAGAGCGCTTTCGGCACCGGACTCTGCAGGCGCTCTCCCAGCCCCCCGCCCAAAAGCGCAACGCCAATCTTCGGCGCGCCGAAGGCCACTCAGACCTCCATGATGTCCGCTTCCTTCTTGGCCACGGACTTGGTGATCTCTTCAATATAGTGGTCGTGAAGCTTCTGGACCTGCTCGAAGCCGCGGTCCCTGTCGTCCTCCGAAATCTCCTTGGCCTTGGTCTGCTTTTCCAGCGTCTCCCTGGCCTCGTGCCGGATTCTGCGGACGACCACCTTGCCCTTCTCGCCGATCTCCCTCGCGCGCTTGCAAAGATCCTTGCGGCGCTCTTCCGTGAGCTGGGGAATCGGTATGCGGATGACGCGGCCGTCGTTGGATGGGTTCAGCCCGAGGTTGGCCTCCTGAATGGCACGCTCGATTGGGCCGATCATCTTTGGCTCCCAAGGCTGAACCGTGATCATGCGCGGTTCGGGTACCGAGAGGGTGGCCACCTGGTTCAACGGGGATGGAGTTCCGTAGTAATCAACCCGGACCGGCTCCAAAAGCGCAAGGTTGGCGGTGCCGGTTCTGAGCGTGGAGAGCTCGTGCCGCATCGCCTCCACGTCGGATTTCATCTTCTCCTCGGTTTCCTTGATGACCTGCTTCGCCATGAACTCCTCCTTCCGATTTATTAGCGGACGACGGAGCCGACCGGCTCGCCCTCGACAACGCGCCTGATGTTGCCCTTCTCAAAAAGATTGAAGACGCGAATGGGAATTCGGTTTTCCATGCACAGGCTTATCGCGGTGGCGTCCATCACCTTGAGGCCGCCCTCCAGCGCCTGCATGTAGGAGAGAGATTCGTATCGCTTGGCGCCGGGGTTCTCGGCGGGGTCGGAATCGTAGACCCCGTCCACCTTCGTGGCTTTGAGCAGAAGCTCCGCCTTGATCTCTATCGCCCTCAGCGCGGCAGCCGAGTCGGTCGTGAAATACGGGCTGCCGGTTCCGGCGGAAAAAATCACGACCCGCTCCTTCTCGAGGTGGCGGATCGCCCGCCGCCGGATATATGGCTCGGCGAGGGCGTGCATCGCAATGGCCGTCATCAGCCTGGTGTCAACGCCCTTCCGTTCGAGGGCGTCCTGAAGGGCGAGGCCGTTCAAGACGGTGGCCAGCATCCCCATGTAATCGGTGGTCACGCGGTCGAGCCCCAAAGCCTCGGACTGCTTTCCCCTGAAGATGTTTCCGCCGCCGACGACGAGGGCCAGCTGGACCCCCATTGCCTGGACCTCGGCTATTTCAGAGGCGATCGTGGCGACTGTTGACGGATCGAGCCCGAAGCCCTTGTCGCCCATCAAAGCTTCACCGGAAAGCTTCAGAAGGATCCGGCGGAACGCGGGCCCGCCCATGGCCACCTCTCTTCAGCAGCGCGCAATTAGGCGCAGGACGAAGACGAAAGCCCCTCTCCCAGGACGTAACGGCTGAACCGCTTGACGGAGAAGCTCTTGCCGATCACCGATTCCACGTGCTTCTGCACTTTCACCGCCTGGTCCTTAATGAAAAGCTGCTCCACGAGGCAGTTCTCCTCGTAGAACTTGTTCATCTTTCCCTCGACGATCTTGTCGGCGATCGCTTCCGGCTTGCCCTGGGCTATGACCTGGGCGCGATATATCTCGCGCTCCTTCTGGAGCACTTCATCGGTGACCTCCTCGCGCCGGACGAACCTAGGCTGTGCCGCCGCGACCTGCATACAAAGCTCCTTGGCCACTTCGTGAGCCTCCGGCTTGTTGGCCAGGGCGGGGTCGCAGGAGATCTCCATCAGGACGCCGATCTTGCCTCCGGCGTGGATGTATGAAGCCACGAGGCTTCCTTCGTACCGCTCGAAGCGCCGAAGCTGGACGTTCTCGCCGAGCTTCGCGATCTTGGCCACCATCAGATCCTTGACCGTCGCGGCTCCGTCCTTGCCGTAAGGAAGGGCGAGCATGCCGTCAGTGGAGGCGGGGGCCTTCGCCATCGCCACCTCGCAAAGCTCCTTGACGAGTCCCTTGAAGTCGTCCGTCTTGGCGACAAAATCGGTTTCGCAGTTGACTTCGAGAAGGACACCGGTCTTGCCGTCGGCTGATGCCAGCGAGGCGATGAGCCCGTCCGAAGCGGCCCTCACGGCCTTTTTCTGGGCGGTGGCGATCCCTTTCTTCCTAAGAATGGTGACGGCCTCTTCCATATTGCCGCCGGCCTCTTCGAGCGCCCGCTTGCAGTCCATCATCCCGACCCCGGTTTTTTCCCTGAGGTCTTGAACCATTTTAGCAGTGATAGCCATGAAGCTACTCCTTCTTCTCGCCTTCCGCGGGCTTTCGTGGCTGGCGGGGCCCGCCAGAGGTTTTGCGCACTCTCTTTTCGACCGATTCCTTCTTGCGGCCCTGGGCGCGGTGGGCGCCCGGCTCGTCGTCGTCGCCAGCCGCTTCCTGGGACATTCTCTCGGCCATCGCCGCCTCTTCGGCGCCCGCTTCGGAGCGAGCCTGGTAGATGCCGGCGCCCTCGCGGGCGCATTCGGCGATCTTGCCGGCGAAAAGCTGGATCGCGCGCACGGCGTCGTCGTTGCCGGGGATGGGGAAATCCACCTCGTCGGGATCGCAGTTGGTGTCAACCATTGCGACGACGGGGATGTTGAGCTTCAGCGCCTCCCTTATGCAGTTCTTTTCGCGCTTGATATCAACGACGAAGAGAATGGCCGGAAGGCGGCTCATCTCCTTGATGCCGGAAATCATCTCCTGGAGCTTCTCGCGCTCCTTGGCCAAAAGAAGCTTTTCCTTCTTAGTGAGGTTCTCGAACCGGTGGTCGGTTTCCAGCCGTTCGAGCTCTTTCAAGCGCTGGGCGCGGCTCATTATGGTCTTGAAGTTGGTGAGCGTCCCGCCGATCCAGCGCTCGGTGACGTAGGGCATGGATACGCTTGACGCCGCTTCTTTTATCGCTTCCTGGGCCTGGCGCTTGGTGCCGACGAAGAGCACCTTTCCGCCGTTGGCCACCGTGTCGGTCACGAAGTCGGCCGCGCGCTTGAATTCTCGAAGCGTGTGCTGCAGGTCAACGATGTGGATGCCGTTGCGCTGGCCGAAGATGTAACGCTTCATCTTCGGGTTCCACTTGCGCGTGAGATGGCCGAAGTGGACGCCTGCTTCCAATAGTTCTTTCATGGAGACTGTTGCCAAGGGAACCTCCTTGCGGTCATCCGCGAGCCGGGCGGAAAGCCTTTGGGGCCAGGGCTTCGTCGGGCCCTTGCCCGCCCGTTTGGTCTTGCCCGCGGGATAACGGGGTTAAGAAGCATAAGGAGGGAACGGCGCGCCGCCCGACGCGGCGCCCATCCCCTCCGAAAAATTAACGCTTGCTGAACTGGAAGCGCTTGCGGGCCTTCGGATGCCCGTATTTTTTGCGCTCGACCTCTCTGGCGTCGCGGGTCAACAGGCCGTCGGCCTTCAGCTTCGGCCTCAGTTCGGCGTCGTATTCGAGAAGCGCCCTGGAGATGCCGAGGCGCACCGCGCCGGCCTGGCCGGAAGCGCCGCCCCCGCGCACGTTCACCAGCACGTCGAACTTCTCTTTTGTTCCGGTAAGCACCAAGGGCGTTTCGATCGCCATGCGGTGCACCGGATTCGGGAAGTAGTTGTCGAAACCGCGGCGGTTGACCGTGATTTCACCCTTGCCGGCGCGGAGATAGACCCTCGCCACGGAGGTTTTTCTGCGCCCGGTTCCTAAAAATTGGTTGACTGCCATTTATCAGACTCCTGGTTTATCAGTCGAGCTTGAGGGGGAAGGCGGAGGGAACCTGGGCCTTGTGAGGGTGCTTGTCGCCTTCGTACACCTTCATCTTGCGGATTAGCCGGTCGCCTATGCGCGTCTTCGGCAGCATGCCGCGGACGGCGTGCTCCACGAGCTTTGCCGGGTTTTGGGCCATGAGATCCCTTGCCGGCGTCTCGATCAACCCTCCAGGGTACATCGTGTGGCGGCGGTAGATCTTGTCCGTCCACTTCTTTCCGGTCAAGTGGACCTTGCCCGCGTTTACGACGACGACGAAGTCGCCCGAATCAACGTGGGTGGTGAAGGTGGGCTTGTGCTTGCCCATCAGGACCCTGGCCACCTGAGTCGCCAGGCGCCCCAAGGTTTTTCCCTCGGCGTCAACGACGTACCATTCACGGGGGAGTTCCCCCTTCTTCGCCATGTAAGTGCTTCTGTTCATCATCATTTCGCTGCTCCTAGCGTAACCCAAACCCAGGCACACCACCGCCCGGCAAAGGGCTTGCAGTATAAGACTTTTCTAGCCACGATGTCAAGCGCTATAGGCCCGGTGCGGACTTTTTCAGCGCCCGGCGCTTCTCTTCATGGCCACCCGCATCTTCTCCGCGCAGTCTTTGCAGATGCCGTGGGAGGTTCGCAGCGCATCCTTTCTCTTGAGATAGTCCTCGACGGGAACCCAGTGGCCGTTGATCTTAATCCGCCTGCACCAGGCGCACATGACCAGGAAGGATTCCATTTCCTTTACGCGCCTGGCCGTGGCAATCGAAAAGTAGGCTGCGACGGCAGCCAGGCATGCGACGGCCACTCCTTCAATCAGGTATTCTTCGATGCGCCCCGGCGACTTTTCTGCGCCGAGGACCATGTGAGGCAAGTCGAAAAACTCATCAACCAGAATGATGGCCAGGATCAGCGAAAAGCCGGCCATTTGAATGAAAGTCATCTTTTTGAGTTGCACGTACGCGCTCGTCATAGGACGCCTCCCCTTGCGCCTGCTCGCTAAAACCCCTGCTTAGGCTCTTTGTTCCTGCCATGCCGGCGCCGAGTCGAAGCTACCACCTCTCCACTCCAGGGTCAAGCCTCGTTCCAGTACTCCTGGTTGACCGGCATGGCCGCGCGGGCTTATCATACCCACCTGTGTAGGGGGTAGGCAAAGATGGAGAATCTAAAGAAAACGCCTCTGAATGCCGAACACCGGGCGTTAGGCGCCAAGATGGTTGATTTCGGCGGATGGGACATGCCCGTCCAGTACACGTCCATTCTGGACGAGCACATCGGGGTGCGGACCAGAGCCGGGCTTTTCGACGTGAGCCACATGGGCGAGATCTGGGTGGAGGGGCCGCAGGCTCTTGGCCTGGTGCAGCGCCTTTCGAGCAACGACGCGGCGAAGCTGGCCGTGGGCCAGATTCACTACGCCGGGCTTCTCACCGAAAATGGCTGCTTCGTTGACGACATGCTGGTCCACAAGATGGCCGACGACCGCTATCTGCTCGTCGTCAACGCATCGAACACCGACAAGGATTTCGCCTGGGTGCAAAAGAACGCGAAGGGATTTGACGCGAAGGTGACGAACGCGAGCCCGGTGACGGCGCAGATAGCCATCCAAGGCCCCAAGGCCATCGAAATCCTCCAGCCCCTCGTTCCAGACGCCGACCTTCTCTCGGTGAAATACTACTGGTTTACCTACGGCACGCTGCTCGGCGAGAAGCGCCTGCTTGCGCGGACCGGATACACCGGGGAGGACGGCTACGAGGTTTACCTTCCTCCGGCGAAGGCGCCCGAGCTATGGCGCCTGCTTTTGGAGAAGGGGAAGGCGCACGGCCTTGTCCCCGCGGGACTGGGAGCGAGGGACACCCTGCGCCTTGAGGCCTGCATGGCCCTCTACGGAAACGACATTGACGACACGACGACGGTGCTGGAAGCCGACCTGGGCTGGATTCTCAAGCTCAACAAAGAGGGCCACTTCAACGGCAGGGAGGCGCTCGAAAAGCAAAAGGCCGAAGGGGCGAAACGGAAGCTGGTTGCCTTCGAGCTTACGGACAGGGGCATACCGAGGCACGGAATGGATTGCTACTCGGGCGGCGCCAAAGTAGGCCACGTCACGAGCGGGACTCAGGCGCCCTACCTCAAGAAGCCGCTGGGCATGTGCTATCTCCCCGCCGAACTTTCCAAGCCCGGGACTTCATTCGAGGTTGACATCAGGGGCAAGCACGCCGCGGCCAAGGTCGTGCCGAAGCCACATTACAAGAGAGCCAAATAAAGAACGCGATTCGTCTTAACGCGAACGAACAGGGAGGATCAGATGAACATCCCGTCCGGACTTAAGTACACCAAGACTCACGAATGGGTTAAGGTTGAAGGAAACACCGGCACCGTCGGCGTCAGCGATTTCGCGCAGCACGAGCTCGGCGACATCGTCTTCGTGGAGGCGCCGCAGCCCGGCGACAGCGTCACGGCCGGGGCCCAGATGGGCACGGTTGAAAGCGTCAAGGCGGTTTCGGAGCTGAATTGCCCCGTCTCCGGAACGGTCGCCGAGACAAACGAGGCGCTTGCCGACCACCCGGAGTACCTGAACCAGGACCCTTACAGCGCCGGCTGGATAATAAAGGTGACGCTCTCTGACCCCAAAGAGGCCGAAGGGCTCATGGACTCTCAAGCGTACGCCAAGTACGTCGCGGAGAGCGGCCACTAACCCGGGTGCCAGGCGAAAGCGAAAATAATCTCCGCCACGTTGGGGCATATTTTAAGGAGATGCCATGCACTACCTTCCTGCAAGCGGCGAGGACGTAGAGAAGATGCTCGGCGCCATCGGCGCCAAAAGCATCAGCGCGCTCTTCGCCTCGATTCCCGAAGAGCTGAGGCTCAACAAACCGCTGCCTATCCCCGCTGGCCTCGCGGAGGCGAAGGTCAAGGAGCGCTTCGCGCTGAGAGCCGCGAAAAACACCGTGGCCTCGTGCTTTCCCTGCTTCCTTGGGGCGGGGGCCTACGACCACTACGTTCCGGCGGCGGTTGACGCCGTGCTCTCGCGCAGCGAGTTTTACACGTCGTACACCCCCTACCAGCCGGAGATGGCGCAAGGGACGCTTCAGGCCATCTTCGAGTTTCAGACGATGATGGCGGGCCTCACGGGCATGGACGTCTCGAACGCCTCTCTTTACGACGGCGCTTCGGCGACGGCCGAGGCGGCGCTCATGGCGAGCCGCCTGAAGAAAGGAAGGAAGATCCTCGTCGCTCGCTCGCTCCACCCAAACTACCGCGCCGTTCTAAGAACCTACGTGAAACACCTGGGCCTCGAGGTGGAAGAAGTCCCGTTCGGGACCGACGGCCGCGTTGACCTTGCGGCCTACGCGAAAGCCGCCGCGGGCGCCTGCATACTTCTCGTGGGCCAGCCCAACTTTTTCGGCGTGGTCGAGGACGTCAAGGCGATTTCAAGCGTTGCGCTTGAGACCGAGAAGCCGCTTCTGGCCGTCGTCGTGGCGGAGACGCTGGCCCTCGCGGCGCTCGAGCCGCCGGGGGCGCAGGGCGCAGACCTCTGCGTTGGAGACGCGCGGTCCTTCGGCCTTCCGGTTGGTTTCGGAGGTCCGTACCTCGGCTTCATGACGGCGAAGAAGGAACTTATGAGGCAGATGCCCGGGCGCATCTGCGGAGAAACTGTTGACGCGGATGGCCGCCGCGGCTTCGTGCTGACGCTCACCACGCGCGAGCAGCACATTCGGCGCGAAAAGGCGACGTCGAACATCTGTTCGAACGAAGGACTCTGCATGTTGGCCGCCGCCGTCTACCTGGCGCTGATGGGTCGCAAGGGCCTCACCGATCTTGCCAGGCAGAACCTCAGCAAGGCTCAATACCTGCAAAAGGCACTGGCCGCCCGGGGCACCAAGCCGCTCTTCAGCGGGCCGGCGTTCAACGAGTTCGCGGTTTCCGTCAAGGGCGCGGCCAAGGTGAACGGGAAGCTCTTCAAGAAAGGGATCATAGGCGGCTATCCGCTCGGCAAGGATTACCCGGAACTCAAGAATGGCTACCTGCTTTGCGCCACGGAGAGGACGGCCAAGGAAGATTGCGACAAGCTGGCCTCGATCCTGGGAGGTGCAGCATGAGCCGCCGGATAGAAGAGAAGCTCCTTTTCGAGCTGGACCATCCCGGAAGAAACGGGGCGTCGCTCCCAAAGTGCGACGTGCCGGAGGTCTCGTTTGCAAGCGCGTTTGGACCGCTGGGGCGCAAAGAGGAACCTGAAGCGCTTCCCGAGCTCAGCGAAGTGGACGTAATCAGGCACTTCACCAGGCTTTCGGCGCACAACTACTCGGTGGATTTCGGCCTCTACCCGTTAGGTTCCTGCACGATGAAGTACAACCCCAAGATCAACGAGGCGGTCTGCCGTTTCGAAGGGCTCGCGGGAGTTCACCCGCTTCAGGACGAGGCGGCGGCGCAGGGCGCCCTCGAATTGATGCACACGCTCCAGGAGGCGCTTTGCGCCATATCGGGCATGGAGGCGTGCACGCTGCAGCCGGCGGCCGGCGCCCACGGCGAATTCACCGGGATGCAGATCATCAGGGCCTATCATGAATCGCTTGGAAACCCGCGCAAGGTCGTCCTCATACCCGACTCGGCCCACGGGACCAACCCGGCGTCAGCCCACTTGGCTGGCTACTCGGTAGAGGAGTTCAAGAGCGGGCCGGACGGCTGCGTTGACGTCGAGGCGCTCAACGCGAGAATGAACGATGAGGTCGCCGCGATCATGCTGACCGTGCCCAACACGCTCGGCATCTTCGAGAAGAACATCAAGGCGGTCTGCGAAATCCTCCACGCCAAAGGCGGCCAGGTCTACGTTGACGGCGCCAACCTTAACGCCCTGATGGGGATAACCCGTCCAGGGGACTGGGGCGCCGACGTGATGCACATCAACCTCCACAAGACATTCTCCACCCCTCACGGAGGCGGGGGGCCCGGCGCAGGACCGGTCACCTGCAAGGCGCACTTGGAACCGTTCCTCCCCGTGCCCACGGTCGTCAAAAAGGGGGAGCGGTACTCCTTCGACCACGAGAGGCCTAAATCCATCGGCAAGGTTCAGGGCTTCTACGGCAACTTCCTCGTGCTGGTGCGCGCCCTCGCTTACATCGAGACGATGGGCGCAGAAGGGCTGAAGAGCGCGAGCGAACTGGCGGTCCTCAATGCGAACTATCTTCGCGCGAGGCTGACGGGAACGTTGGAACTCGGGTTCGACGGGCCGACGCTCCACGAGGTTGTCTTCTGCGACAAGGGAATGCCGAACGGCGTGACCACGATGGACTTCGCGAAGAGGCTCATAGACTACGGGTTTCATCCACCGACCGTCTATTTCCCTCTGATCGTCCACGGCGCGATCATGATAGAGCCGACCGAGACAGAGCCCAAGGAGGAGCTTGACCGTTTTGCCGAGGCCGTCGAGAAGATCGTGGCCGAAGCGCGCGAGACGCCCGATCGCCTCAAGAAGGCGCCCCACGAAGCCTACCGCAAGCGCCTCGACGAGGTCGCCGCCGCCCG